>JANJUB010000042.1 GCA_024710805.1 Fimbriimonadaceae bacterium
CATAGGGATGGCCCGCGGGCCATCCCATGTGTAACCCATGTGTCCGGAACAATGTGTCACCTATGTGTCGGTATGCTCATTGGAAGGCCTTCCTGGGGTTCGCATCGTAGCCGCGGGATGCCATTGTGCCCGCGGAAAGAACTCCTGCGAGATCGAGCTTGGACTCCGATCACCGACGCCTCCCGTTAGATAGCGGCTAAGCTGAGGGGTGCTCCCCCATCGACTCTCAGCCAAGATCCCGACCCTCCTCAAAGTTGCCAAGGGAGCTACAGTGGACATAACCGAAGAGGGCCATCATGGTGAGGCTCCGACGATTGCCCATCTCTATCTTGAATTGATTGACACCGGGAATCGTCCTCGCACGGGGAAGGGGATCTGGGATATCAAGCCCTTGGTGCAAGCAGTTGATGGTCAACTGGAAATCGGCGAAATTGCGGTGTTGAGAGCTCTTGAGGCGGATGGATGGGAAGGTGTATGGGTCTGCACATTCGGCGGGCCCAAGTTCTGGAGGACATCTCTCATCGGCGAGCCGTCTCACCTCCCCGAGGCAGCTTCGGCGATGTTTGATCGAATCTGTAAGGAGCAAGGCGGAAAGTGCGGGGGCTTCTTCGACGTGATGGCGTGGCGCGAGGACGACTTCGTGTTTGTCGAGTACAAGGGGAAGGGCGACAACCCAAACACGAATGAGCGAAAATGGATTTCATCGGCCCTGCGAGCAGGCATCCGGGATGACCAACTCGTTGTGGTCCACGGACACGTACCGAAGCACCTTCGAGTCTCTGAGCCCAAAGCCGGTATTCGCGGGCACAATGGCATCCCGCGGCTACAATAACCCGGACTCCCCCCATCGCCCTGAGGTCGTCGGCGTTCGTCCTGACGCGACTGCGCGGCCAAGCAACCCTGGGCCAAGATCCGAACCCGATCACACTCTATCTTCAACAATCGCCAGAATCTCGGCCTCTTCCCGAACCGCTCGCGCCGCGAGTTCGGCCGCCGTGGCCAAGACGCCCGTTCGGTACGCCTCGTCCTTGATCCCGGTTGCGTTGATCTTCACGTTCAAGTGCGCCCCCAGCGCCGCCGAGCGGAGGGCCAGCGCGCCAACCCCGGCATCGCTCACCGAGTTCGGGTTGCCGTGTTCGGCCATCGCCCGCACCACCCCCATCGCGTCGCACGAAAGCTGCATCACCTGCAGCGGAATCTCGATTGCCCCCTTGGTTGCGGCCTGGATCGCGGCCGAGCGAGCGGCCTTCTCCTCGGGGGTGTTCTTAGGCAGCCCGAACGCGTCCATCAACCGGTTGAAAGCGGCGGTGTCCTCGTCGATCAGCACCAACAACTGGTCGTAGAAGCCCTTGCCGAGCTCGGCCCAAGTCGAGAACTCCTGCCACCGGTCGTCCCACCCGCGCTTGTGGCTGCTGAGGTTGGCGACCATCGTTCCGAGCGCGGCGCCCATCGCGCCCATCGCCGCCGAGATCGAACCTCCGCCCGGGGCAGGCGACTCGCTCGCCGTCTCTTCGGTGAATGCGCGAAGGGTCATGTCGACCAGCCGCTTCGCATCCTCTTCCAGGGCGTACTCGATCACGCGCTTCCGCACATCGAACGGGCCCAACTCGTCCAGACCCATCGTCTTGACCGCGACCTTGATGAGCTCGGCATCGGACACGCCGACGCTCCGCTGCTGCTTGGTCAGGAAGTACCGCCCAGCGTCGAGCAGACAGCCGAGCGGAATCAGCCCGACGAGTTCGGAGCCGGTGACACGGATGCCCCGCGCGTACGCCTTGTCGCAGGTGGTGTCGAAAGCGACGTGGACCGGCGTCTCGCGGATGTTGGTCAGGTTCATCGACACTTGGGCAAAGCCGTATTCCTCGATAAACCAGCCGATCGCCTTCACATGCTTGAGGGCGCCGGGCTCGCTGACAGGGTTGCCGTCGGCGTCCTTCACGATTTCGCCGTTGATGGGGTCGCCGAGGCGTTTGACGCGGCCTTTCTCGCGGACGTCGAACGCCACGCTGTTCGCGCGGCGGACGGAGGTCGTGTTGAGGTTGATGTTATAGGCGACGAGGATGTCGCGCGCGCTGACCGCGGTTGCGCCGGACTGAGCGTTGAAGGTTGCGGGGCCGAAGTCAGGAGCCCAGGCCGGGTCGCGGAGCTTGGCTTCGAGGCCCTCGTATTCTCCGGCCCGGACCACCGATAGATCGGCGCGCTCGGGGAGGGAGGCGGCATAGCCGTAGAGGTAGATGGTCAGTCCGACCTCCTCGGCGAGGCGTGCACCGAGCTTGCGGGCGAGAACGACGGTTTCTTCCATGCTGATGCCCGAGATCGGCACCAGCGGGCACACGTCGAGTGCGCCGAAGCGAGGGTGCTCGCCGGTGTGGCGGCGCATGTCGATGCGCTCGGTTCCAGCTCGCGCCGCGCGCACGGCGGCCTCGACGACCGCCTCGGGATCGCCGGCGAAGGTGAAGACGGTGCGGTTCGTCGATGCGCCAGGATCGACGTCGAGCAGCTTGACGCCGTCGACGGTTCGAACGGCCTCGCCGATGGCATCGAGGATGCTTCGATCTCGCCCTTCGCTGAAGTTGGGAACGCACTCGAGGATCTTTCGAGACATGGGTTTCGAGTATACGGTCTCACGCGGAGATCGCTTCGCTCGCGACTTCGAAACCCGCGGCTAATGCCGCTCTCGCCTCAACTGACCACTGTTGTAGCCCCGGGTTGTGAGCGAAGCGAACCCCCGGGGAAGACCTGATGACCGCGGGGCTACGGACGGTTCCGCTTCAACCGACCACTGTTGTAGCCCCGGGTTGTGAGCGAAGCGAATCCCGGGGGAGGGTGCTAACTCCAAAACACATCACTCCACTCAACGCCAATCGTTCCAACGAACGGGTACTCGCCGACTTCACGGCACAACCCGGCACGAACCGGGTTCTTTGCTATGTAACGTGCATGCTCCCGCCAATCGCGAGCACCCCGCACGATGTGATCGTGGAATCCAGCTTGCCAGCGCCAGTGCGCCCCGCTGGCGTGGAGGTACTTCCCATGGATTCCCTTGAACTTCACCATGGCGAGCCAAGCGTCCGAGTTGGCGTTTAGGCCCGTGAACATGACGTGAAGGTGGTCGGGCATGGCGCAGTACGTGGGCACGAAACACCCCATTTGTTCGCAGGCGCGCATCAGCGCCGCAAGCATTGGCTCGACCGTGTCCGCAGAAGTCAAGACCCGTTTGCGATCCTTAACACATGCTGTGAACGCCACATGTACGCATCCCTGATATGCTGCCCGCGGTTTGCGCGTCCCGGCCATTGGTTAGAGATTCTCGCCTAAAGAGCGCGAATCCTGCATCGTTTGGACAGTAAAGTCCCGCGGGGCCTCGTCGTTCGCTCCGCTCGCGACTTCGAAACCCGCGGCTACTCCGAGAACTTGGCCGTGGCCCGGGTTGTGAAAGGAATCCGTCCCCTAAAAAGAGGACACGAGATGGCGTGGAAGCGGACGTAGAATACGAGTATGCATACACGCAAGAAAGGCGGCGAACGCAAAGACAAGAAGGTCGCCCGGATGCGTGAGGCGGTCGAAGAGCGCCACGCGCATCAAGAGGAACCGAAACCTCAAACCGATCAGTGGGACATCCAAGCCCAGAAGCCCGGTTCGGCACGAGACCACATGAACCCGCAAGAACGCGGCAAGCTGAATCATCCGAAGGGATAGAGCTTCTCGCAAGGATCGCGCCACCATAATGGAGTCGTGATCCTGCGCAATGTTCGGTTGGCAACCCTTGCCGGTGGGGTGCGCCGCGGGGCGGCGATGAACGATCTCGCCCTCCGCGATGGCGTCGATGTGCGCATCGTGGAGGGCAGGATCGCCGAGATCGGTACGGGCCTTTCTGGTGACGGCGAGGACTGCGGGGGACGCTTGCTCACGCCGGGTCTCATCGACGCCCACACCCACCTCATCTTCGGCGGATGCCGCGCGGGTGAGTTTGTGCAACGGTGCCAAGGGGCGACCTACGAGCAGATCGCGGCGGCGGGCGGAGGCATCCGCTCCACCCTGCGGCAGACCTCCGAGTGCAATGATCTCGTCGCGATCGGGCGGAAGCACCTCGACTGGATGCTCGCCAACGGCACGACGACGCTCGAAGCCAAGTCGGGCTACGCGATGACCTCGGTGGGCGAAATCGCGATTCTCGAGGCATACGCCGAACTGAGCCAACAGGGACCCCAGCGCATCGTGCCGACGTTGCTCGGGCTCCACGCGGTTCCGTCTGGAATCGATCGCGCCGCGTGGGTCGAGGAAGTTTGCGACAACCTGATCCCCGAAATGGCCCGCCGCGGATTGGCCAAGTACGTCGATGCGTTCGTGGAGCAGGGGTACTTCACGCCCGACGATGCGCGGTTACTGGCGAGTGCAGCGGGTCAGGCGGGACTCAGGATGCGGCTCCACGTCGATCAGTTGACCTCTGGAGGCGGAGCTGAACTCGCGGCGTCTCTCGGTGCCGCCACCGCAGATCACCTCGAGCAAACCGGCGCGGCGGGCATCGCCGCGTTGGCGGAGTCGAACACCATGCCGGTGTTGCTTCCGGCGTCGGTGTATGCGCTGCGGAAGTCCAAGTACCCCGATGCCCGCGCGATGATCGACGCTGGGTTGCCGGTCGTGCTCGCAACCGACTTCAACCCCGGATCGTCGCCCACTCCCTCGTTGCCATTCGTGATGAATCTGGCGTGCGTGATGATGGGCATGTCGCCCGCCGAGGCGCTCAGCGCCTGCACCATCAACGCGGCGGCATCTCTGGGGCTGGAGTCCGAGATCGGCTCGATCGAGGTGGGCAAGTACGCCGACCTGGTGCTGTGGGATGCCGACGACCCGGCGCAGATTGCTTACTGGATCGGCGCGCCGCTGGTGCGGCGGGTGTGGATAGAGGGAAGGGTGCTTCGCGCCTAGGATGTTGGATGTGGGATGTCGCTTAGTAGATGGACGACATTCGACATCCAACATCCGACATACGTTAGCCGGCAAACTTGTATCCGACCCCGCGCACCGTGAGCAAGCGCGTCGGGCGGTTTGGGTCTTCTTCGATATGGGTCCTCAGCCACCGAACGTGCACATCGACCGTCCGGGCGGACACGTACGCGTCTCGCCCCCACACTCGATCGAGCAGCACGTCGCGTGAGAACACCTGACCTGCGTGGCGGGCGAGGAAGTAGAGGAGTCCGAACTCCTTGGGAGACAGGTTCAGCGGCTTGTCGTCCAGCGTCGCCTCATGGCTGCGCGGGTCGATCATCAAGTTTCCCCGCTCGACAATCTCTCGGGGGGCTTCGCCAGTCGCGCGGCGGAGGACCGCCTTGACTCGCGCGGCTACCTCGGACAGATTGAACGGCTTGGTGATGTAATCGTCGGCGCCGATTTCGAGCCCCTTGATCCGGTCAGCCTCGTCCGCCTTGGCGCTGATGAAGATGATCGGGGTGGTGCTATCGCGTCGGACCGCCTTGCACAGGTCGGTGCCCGAGCGTTGAGGCAGCATGATGTCGAGCAGGATCAGGTCCGGCTTCACGCGCCGGAACAGGCGCATGCCTTCCTCCGCCGAGTCGGCGGTAAAGGTGCTGTATCCCTCCTTGCGGAGCTTATGCTCGACGGTTTCGAGAATCGTCGGCTCGTCATCTACGATCAGGACTTTCATAGGCGCTTAGGGGCGGAGAGACAGGGCAAACCTAAGCGCCAAACGGCGCTCAGGTCGCGATGATTTCGACGTTCGCACGGGGAACGAGAACCTCGTGGCCTCCTTCAAGTTGGGCTTTCAGAACGCGGACGTGGGTGCCGGAATCGACTTCCATGAGCTGCGGAGGCAGATCCGTTACCGTGCCCAACTGGCCAAAATACGGCTCGCGGATGACGCGGATGGCGGTGCCCACTTCCAATACGCCGCCCATGCCCGCGGTCTCCGCGGCTCCGGTGAGGGGAAGCGGGACGATGACTTCGGGGCGGATGACGCCAGCGCGAATCTGCGTGGCCCCGTTGATGCTGGCGACCTTTCCTTCGAGCTCGCGGAAGAGGTCGAACGTGCGGTGGGCCATGTTCAGGTAGCCGAAGCCCTCGGTGACCATGAGCGTGAGGTTGATGGCTTCGGTTCCCGTGATGGCAACGCCGATGTCGTAGCCGAGGAACCGGGTGAGATCGCTGTCGCGGACGCCGCCGGCGACGAGGCCGACCACGTTGCATTGGCTCGCCTTGATTATCGCGTCGTACGAGAATCCCGCGCCGCCGATAAGAATCTTGCCGGCGTCAGCCTCCGAGATGTGGTCGGCATGCAGGGGGTGATCCGGACCCTCCACGGCCACACGAATCGTGCCTTGACGCTCGCCGCCCACGCCGAAAATGCCCTGCACCATCGCGCCTCGAGTCTCAATAATCGCTCCCTCTTCGGGGATGATCTGCGCGACCTTGCCCTCGACGTAAGCCTTCACGTCGACCGGGATCGACGGCTCGCGCACGAGGACGCTTCCGGTGATTTCGGAAATCGCCTCGATGGTGCCGGAGTAATCGGAGGTGAGGGTCTGACCCTTGAAGATGAGGAAGCCCTTGGTCTGAGACACCACTTGGCCCTTCTCGACCGCATCCCCGACCTTGAGCTGGAAGAGCCCGGGGACGTCCTTGGGCTCGACGCCGAGCTTGTCGGCGACTTTGATGGTTTGCAGCACGCCGGGCAACATCGCACGAGCGACGACCTGGTCGGCCTTGACGGCTTCATCGACGCTCACGAGCACGTCACCCTTGATGGGCAGACGACGTGTTCGGCGGACGATGATGTCGCCGCTAACCGTTAACCCTGGCGTATATGCACTTCCCAACTTTCACTTCCTCCTAATCGCGGGTAGCCCGCGCTACGGAGAGTTTACTCGGCCCTTAACATTGGGCTCCGAACGGGAAGATATCTCGTGTGGGTTAAGCGAAGGTTAAGCTAGGCTGCCGGGTAACCTCTGAGCCGTGATTTGCCGACGGTGCGGCACGGAAAACGACAAGAACAACCAGTTCTGCGGTCGCTGCGGGATCGAACTGGCGTCGTTTGTCGACGAGCAGGCTCCGGTCGAGTCGCGGCCATGCTATCGCCACCCGAAGGAACTGACTGTGCTTTCCTGCGGCCGTTGCGAGCGTCCGGTTTGTACCCGGTGTGTGATCATGGGGCCGGCGGGTCCGCGATGCCCCGACTGCGGCCGGCAAAACGTGCGTGTCTCGGCTCGAGGGGTCGCGCACGATCTGACGGCAGGGATTCGGCGCTTCTTTTGGAGTGGCCCGATGGCCACCTACGGCTGGATTTTGCTGGCGATCATCGGCTTCAGCTTGTTCCGAAGCTGCTCCGGGCCTCGGACGGTGATCATTCAGACGCCACCTGACCAGCCCGGCATCTCCACCGAGTCGCCCAACTAAGCAGCCGCGCGATGCGTGCGGATGTCTTCGGCGGGCTGAGGTCGGCCAAAGCGATAGCCCTGTCCGAAGCGGCAGCCAACCTCGCGCAGCAACGCTTGCTGCTCCTCGGTTTCGATACCCTCCGCGATGACTTGGATTCCCAAGTCGTGGGCGGTCGCAACCAAGCCACGGATGAGCGTGACGACTTGACCCTGCATCTGGGACACGAAGGTCCGGTCGAGCTTGAGAACGTCGATGGGCAAGCGATGCAGCCACGCGAGCGAGGAGTATCCGGTGCCGAAGTCATCGAGCGCGATACGGAAGCCGATCGCTCGCAGGTGCGAGAGGATCTCGACGGCGCGATCGAAGTCATGCATGACCGTGGTCTCGGTGATCTCCAGGAGAACTTGTGACGCCCGAAGACCAGAGATCGCAAGGTGGTCCTCGAAGCGGCTGATCCACACGGGCTCCATCAGCTGGTGAGGCGAGAGGTTGACGCTGACATAGGCATGGACGCCTTCATCGCTCCACCGCCGCGCATCCATCGCCGCTTGCCGAAAAACGAAGTCGCCCAACGGCAGGATCAGACCGGTGTCCTCCGCGATGGGGATGAAGTCGGCGGGCGACACCACGCCATGGACCGGATGTATCCAGCGTACGAGCGCCTCGTAGCCGCTCACGGTCTCGCTCTCAAGGTCGACGATGGGTTGGTAGAGCACCCGGAACTCCTGGTGGTCGAGCGCAAGACGAAGTTCGTCTTCGAGCGCCACAAGCCACTGGATACGGTCGCGCATGGCCGGAACAAAGACGACCGACCGACCTCGCCCGGTGCGCTTCGCTTCGTACATGGCGGTGTCCGCGTCGCGGATGACTTCCTCCGCGCGCTCGTACGTCTCGTTGCCGAAGACGATGCCGATGCTCGCGTCGGTGATGATCCGATGACCCGCCAGCATGTAGGGCTTGCGTAACGACTCGAGAATCCGTGCGGCGACGTGCTCGGCATCCTCGGTCAATGCAATATCTTCGAGCAGAATGACGAACTCATCGCCTCCCAGTCGGGCGACCGTGTTGCCGGCGGTTTGGGGCGTGATCGAGTCTGAAGATCGGACGGTCCGCTTGAGCCGGGTTGCGACCTCGAGCAACATTTGGTCGCCGACTCCGTGGCCCAGACTGTCGTTGACGAGCTTGAACCGGTCAACGTCGAGAAACAGCAAAGCGAAAGTCCGCGAGTGGGCGGCGTCCAGTCGTTGCTGCAGACGCTCGACCAGCAGCGAGCGGTTGCAGAGTCCCGTAAGTTTGTCGGTGCGGGCGGCCATGATCAGCTCGTGCTGGAGCTTCTTTTGGTCGGTGATGTCGCGAGTGATGCTCAGAACGCTCGCTCCTCCATCTTCCAAGGTCAGGGGCACCATTCGGGTGTCCATCCACCGGCGGGTTCCAAGGCGGCCGACAATCTCAAACTCGTAAGAGAGCGTCTCCCCGGCAAGCGCGCGGTGCAGCGCAGCGAGATAGCCTTCGTGATACTCGGGTGGAAGGAACTGAAACAGAGGGACCGACTGGGCCTCTTTCAGCGAGTCGACTTCGAGCATCTCGAGCCCGGCGGCGTTCATGTCGATCAGGCTTCCGTCGGCGGAGACCACTTTGACGCATTCGGGTTCGGCATCGAACATGGCTCGGAGATGTCGCTCTCGCTGAGTGAGTGCGATCTCGGCGTCCTTCGCCTCGGTGACATCCATGATGTAGCCGTGCCAAAGCGTGCTTCCGTCCTCAAGCCGTTGCGGCAAGGCGTGCCCGCGCACCCAAATCACCGATCCCCCGGGGCGACACACGCGGTAGGTGTGAGACCAAGGCGTGAGCGCTGTCGCCGATTCGATGATTGATCGCCCGATCTCCTCGATGTCGTCGGGGTGGAGAACATCGAAGACCGCAATCGCATCTTCGACGACGTCTTCGGGATCTAAGCCGTAGATGTCCCGAATGCCCGAAGTCGCGAACGGGAAGTGGGAGGTGCCGTCGGCCCGCAGGCGGTACATGTACAGCATCCCCGGGACGTTTTCGGCGAGGCGCAGCAGTCGATCAGCGGCAGTGGCATGGGGGTCGAACACGAAGTTCTCGCCGGGCAGGACGCCGGGGTGTTCCGAGCGCTGCTTCACCAAGCGAACTTCACTCTGCGTTCGTTTCCCCATATGCCACCAACTCCCTTTAGTGTTATCGGGTGTCGGGCGGTGGAGTCTATAGAACTTCCGCTCGCAGAGTGTCGCATCGAGCGTCGTCTCAGGTAAAAGGGGCCATGCTGTCCGCCGCGTTTCTGCTGCTGTCTGCCCAGTCCTCCGATTGGCCCCTCACCCGCGCCGAGCGCAGCAACTATCTGGAGACCTCCACGTACGAGGACGTCATCGCGTTCCTTAAGGAACTGGAATCCAAAGGCGCGCCGATGAAGCTCACGTTCATTGGCAAGTCGACCGAGGGCCGCGATGCCCCGCTCGTCATCGTTTCGGATCCGCCGGTCAAGAACGCTGCCGAAGCTCGCGCCGCGGGGAAGGCGATCGTTTACGTGCAGGGCAATATCCACGCGGGCGAGGTGGAAGGGAAGGAGTCGGCGCAGATCATCTTGCGCGAGATCGCTATCGCCCATGCGGCGAAGAAGCCGACCGTCCTGAAGAACCTGGTGCTCCTTGTCAACCCGATTTACAACAGCGACGGTAACGAGAAGTGGGGTCCTGCCGAGCGCAACCGACCTGGCCAGGACGGCCCGGCGCAAGTTGGCGTACGGGCGAATGCCCAGGGTTTCGACCTGAACCGCGATTGCATCAAGGCCGAATCTCCCGAGATGCGCAGCGTGCTGGAGCACATTTACCGTCCGTGGGACCCGGATGTCGTGATGGATCTCCATACGACGAACGGCACCCGTCACGGCTACGACTTGACGTATTCGCCGCCGCTTCATCCCAACACCCCCGAGCCGCTGCGAAAGTTTGCTCAGGATCTGATGTTGCCCGCGATCCGACGCGAGTTCAATCAGAAGTTCGGTCAGGACTTGTTCGATTACGGCAATGCGGTGCGTCGAGGCGAGCAGATGGTATGGGAGACATTCGGAGCCGAGGGGCGGTACGTGACGAACTACGCGGGGCTCACCGGCCGGGTGGGCATCCTCAGCGAGGCCACGTCCTACATCTCGTTCAAGGACCGGGTGGTCGCTACGAACCGTTTCACGGAACTCGTGCTCGACTACCTGGCCAAACACGCCAAACAGCTTCCCAAGATTCGCCAAGCTCCTCTTCCCGCGGAACTCGGGGTTCGATTCGAGTTGGTCCAGGGCCGCGAGGAAGAAGTCTCGATCGAGAAGCGGGAAGCCGGCCAGCCTGCGCCGAAGGGTCGCCCGACGAACTTGGAGCGAATCAAGATGCCGGTCTTCGATCGCTTCCGGGCGACGCAGATGGCGCGCGTACCGCGGCGGTATTACATCGACGGCGGGGAATCCACCGCGGTGCGGTTGCTGCTTCGCCACGGCGTCAGCGTCCGGAAGCTGGATGCGCCGGTGACCACCGAAGTCGAGCGGTTTGAGATTGCCGAGAAGACCCAAGATCGGCAGGCATTCCAGGGCCACCGTCTGATTCGGCTGAAAGGCAGCTTCAAGCGCGAGGCATTCACCGTTCCGACGGGTTGGTACGTGGTCGAGACCGATCAGGCGCTGGGCCGCTTCGCGTTCTCAATGCTGGAGCCGGAAGGCGACGACGGACTCGTTACCTGGGGGTTCTTTGGCGAGGAACTCGCCAAGTACCCGGTGCTGAAAAGCGTGCCCTAGGCGTTGCCGTCGGCGAGCTTAAGCAGGTAGCGACCATAGCCGTTGTTGCGGAGCTGCTCGCCCATGCGTCGCAGGTCGTCGCTTCCGATCCAGCCTTGGCGGAATGCGATCTCTTCGGGGCACGCAATCATGAATCCTTGGCGGCTTTCGACGGTCTGCACAAACGTCGATGCCTGAAGCAGGGATTCGTGGGTTCCCGTATCGAGCCAAGCAAAACCACGTCCCAAGATCTCCACCCCAAGCGAACCGTCTTCGAGGTACGTGCGGTTCAGGTCGGTTATCTCCAGTTCGCCGCGGGCCGAAGGTTTGAGGGCCAACGCACGGTCAACAACCGTGTCGTCATAGAAATACAGCCCGGTGACCGCGTAGTTCGATTTCGGTTGCCTTGGCTTCTCTTCGATGCTGATCGCACGGCCGTCCGCATCGAACTCGACGACGCCGTACTGGGTCGCGTCATCGACATGGTAGGCATAGACGACCGCTCCGGACTCCAGCGTCGCGGCTCGGCGGACCGACTCCTGCAGGCCGTGGCCGAAGAAGATGTTGTCGCCCAGGATAAGGCCGCACGGTTGTCCTTGCGCGAACTCTTGTCCGACGTGGAACGCTTGCGCGAGTCCTCCGGGATGGGGTTGCACGGCGTACTGAATCTCGATGCCCCACTGCGAGCCATCTCCTAGCAACATTTGGAAGGCAGCCTGGTCGTGGGGGGTCGTGATCACCAGGATTTCGCGAATACCCGCCAGCATCAGCACGCTGAGCGGGTAGTAGATCATTGGCTTGTTGTAGATGGGCATGAGCTGCTTGCTCGTCGCCCGGGTGATCGGATACAGCCGCGTGCCCGAGCCGCCCGCCAATATGATGCCGCGCTTGACCATGCTCAGAGATCCTCGCCGAGCGACGGTCCATAGAACCGCGCGATGAAAGCCTGGAAGTCGTCGGTCGACACCAGCGGACGCCACCAATCTTGCCGATCGCGATACCAGCGCACCGTCGTTCGCAGCGACTCCTCAAACGGGTGAGTCGGCGCCCAACCGAGTCCGCGCAGTTTGTCAGCCGACATCGAGTAGCGCTTATCGTGGGCGCCCTTTCGGGGGTCAGGAATTCGCTTGATCAGCGACTCGTCGCGCCCGGTTTCTTCCAGCAAGATCTTCACGACCTCATGGTTCGGCCGCTCGTTCACGTCGCCGACGTTGTAAATCTGCCCCGGTTCGCCATGGAGCAACGTGTGCAGGACGCCGCCCGCGTGGTCCATGGCGTGAATCCACTCGCGGACTTGATTGCCCTCGCCGTACACCGGCACCTTCTTGCCGTCCATCAGCCGGGTCACGAAGAAAGGAATCAGCTTCTCGGGGAACTGGTAGGGGCCGTAGGTGTTGCCGCCCCGGGTGATGAGTGCGGGGGTTCCGAAGGCCTTCACATGGGCGCGAATCTGCAGGTCGCCGCCTGCCTTACTCGCACTGTAGGGCGTGTTCGGCTCGATCGGGGATTGCTCGGTGAAGTGTCCTTCGTCGATCGATCCGTACACCTCGTCGGTAGACACGTGCAGCATCCGCTCCAGCTTGAACTTGCGGGTCGCCTCCAGCAGCACGTAAACGCCAAGGACGTCGGTTTCGATGAAGCTGCCCGCGTGGAGAATCGACCGGTCGTTGTGGCTTTCTGCCGCGAAGTTCACGATGTGAGTGATGCCTTCGGCCTTGATGATCCCCTCGACCACCACCGGGTCCTGGATCTTGCCCGGATAGAACCGGAAATGCGGGTTCGTTGAAACGTCGTTTAACGTGCTGAGGTTGCCCGCGTAGGTGAGGGCGTCAAGGACGATCACCCGGGCGTCGGGCAGGTGCTGAAGCGCAAGCCGGACGAAGTTCGAACCAATGAAGCCGGCGCCGCCGGTGACCAAAAGGTGCATGCTGTAGTTATATTCGGTCGCCGACGGCCCATGCCCAAGCGGGAAATCAGGCGTCGCGGGTCAGGGTGTCCACGTGTAGGTTCATCGAGCGCAGGCGGCGGCACAGTACCTGGCAGATATTGAGCAGGATCATGGCGGCGGTCTTGGAGTCCGAGGCCATCATGCTGCGGAATGACTCGGCGTTGATGATCGCGGCGGTGACCTCTCCCACGGCGACGACGGTCGCGGAGCGCGGCTGCTCGTCGATCAGCGAAATCTCGCCGATAATCGAGCCCGGTCCGAACTCGGCAAGGGTCTCGCCGGTGAACGACTTGATCGCGGCGGTGCCTTCGAGCAAGATGATGAGGTCGCTGTTGTAGTCGAACTGGCGCACGATCACGTCGCCGCCCATGAACATCCGCGTGGTCGCCATAGCGGCAAATCCGGCCGTTACTTCCTTAGGTAGGCCGCGGAACAGATAGTTGTACTGGAGCGACTGCGTGAGGTCCATGGCCCATTATAGCGAGCGGCCCGCTTGCTCCAGCAAGGTAGTAGGACTATCGATCGGGTATGGGAAGCTGTAAGCGCCGACGGAGCGGCGCCCTCCCGCAGATTGCATTGCGATGGGACTGGGAGGGCTGCGCTCTGTCGCAGCCTCAAGTTAGAGCGGCGCCCTCCCCAGGATTTACCCGCCTGCGGCGGCGACCGCGTTGCTCAGCAAACTCGCCACCGTCATCGGCCCAACGCCGCCGGGCACTGGCGTAATCCACCCGGCAACTTCCTTCGCCGATTCGAAGTCCACATCGCCGACGTCCCCCGAGCGGCCTTCGACCTTGTTGTAACCCGCGTCGACCACGACCGCACCTGGCTTGATCCAGTCGCCCTTCACCATCTCCGCCCGTCCCACGGCGGCGATGACGATATCCGCCTCGCGACACCGCTCGGGCAGGTCTTGAGTTCTCGAGTGGGCGATCGTCACCGTGGCGTTCAGTTGCAGCAGCATGAGCGCGGCAGGTTTGCCGAGGATGACGCTTCGACCGATCACGAGCGCCCGCTTGCCGGCGGGGTCGATGCCGTAGTGCTTCAGCAGGGTCATGATGCCCAGCGGAGTCGCGCATCGGAAGCCCGGCAGATCGGCGGTCAGCCGTCCCAGCGACGCCGGGGTGATGCCGTCGACGTCTTTCTCCGGTCCCAGGGCGAGCAATACCTCGGACTCGTCGAGGTGGGCGGGCAAGGGGTGCTGCACCAGCACGCCATGGACCTTCGGACTCGCGTTGAGCTCGCGGATCAGATCGAGCAACTGGCTTTGCGTCCACGACTCATCGACCGAGTACGACTCGCTGATGATGCCCGCCTTCTCGCACCAGGCCCGCTTCATGCGAACGTAGGCGAGGCTCGCCGGATCCTGCGCCGCTACCACCACATCGAGCCGCGGCTCGATGCCGCGCGCGCGGAGAGCATCGACCCTTTGCCGCACCTCCTCGCGGATCAGCTTGGAAGTGGCGAGTCCATCGAGAATCTGGGCAGACATGCCTCAGTCGTACCCGATGCGGCACGCCCCCATGTTCACCAAAACTAAACGTATCATGCGCGCGCCGGCCGTGCTCCTATCCCCGGAGGCACCATGAAACTCAATCAACTTTTTATCGGCATCCTCGCCCTCGTGGCCGTTGGATGCGGAGGCGGCGGCGGGGGAGCGACGAGTATCGGCGGAGGCGGGACTGCGACGCTCAGCGTCTACGCTTCGGACAGTCTGAACACGGATTACCGCCAAGTCTGGGTGAAGCTGCACCGAATCAGCGTGGGTGATCGCACCGTGTTCAGTTCGATCCCCGGTAAAGTCCTCGACCTGAAGTCGCTCCGAGACGCAGGAGGCGCGCGTTTCGCGTTCCTCGACGACTCGACATTGCCCGCGGGCCGACATGATGACGTTAAGGTTGAACTCGACAAGGAACTCACGCTTGTGCCGGTGGGCTCAACCACCGGACAGGTGCGCCAGTTCTCCGATGCGTACGACCTAGTCGGCACCCCTGGGAGGTCGCAACTGAAGATCGCGGGCCCCAACACCCTTGCGGTCGGCCGGCAAGCGCTTGTGGTCGACTTCGATCTCGCGAACTGGAATCTGGATGCGACGGGACGGGTTGTGGCGCTCGTCAAGCGCGGCGATGATCGAGGCATCGACGATCGCGGCCGTCACGAGCACGAAGACTACGGTGGATCGGTGAGTGGTCTCTCAGGCACGGCCCCGAACCAGACATTCACGCTGAGCCGAACCGGCATGAGCTTAGCTGTGCGAACCGACGCCTCGACGCGGGTCTTCAACGAGTCGGGCGCCGCCAACCCGCGCTTAAGCAACGGACTTCGGGTCGAGGTGATGGGCACCTTTGTCGCAGGAGTGCTGCTCGCGGCATCGGTCAAGGTCGAAGATGAAGCGGGAGAAGCCCCGCACCATCTTAAAGGCGCAATCACCGCGGCCAGCGCTGGAGCCGGAACCTTTGAAGTGACCGTCACTCGAGCTCGCGGTTTTGTGCCGGACCGATCCAGCTATCAGGTCGCGACGACCGGTGCAACCCGATACCTCTCGGATGCCGGCGTTCCTATGACGAAGGCGGACTTCTTCGCGGCAGCTACGGTCGGCACGGCGTTGGAAGCCGAGGGAACCGTCTCGGGTGGCACGCTGACCGCAGTGAAGGTGAAGCTCGAAAACGAGCAGAACGAAGCCGAGATCAAGGGTTCGGTGACCAGCGTGAACACGGGAGCGAGCGAACTGACGATCAGCGCCCAGTCTTGGTTCGGTGTATCGCTGAGCGCGGGGGCGAGTGTCCGGCTGACGACTTCGGCGGCCACCACCTATCGCCTCGGCAATGCGACGGTCACGAAGCCGCAGTTCTTCGCGGGTATGTCCGTCGGTCGAATCGTCGAAGCGAAGGGAAGCTACTCGAACGGTGTACTTAGTTCGATTCGGTTGAAAGACGACGATTAACTGGTAACATAGAGGCGAGAAAAGGCTGGGCCTGCGAGCCGGCGAATCCTCAACTGGATTCGTCGGCTCTTTTCGTTTGGCCGATTCGACAGGAAGACAACGATGCCGACCTTGGTGATTATTGGTGCCCAGTGGGGCGATGAAGCGAAGGGCAAACTCGTCGACGTGCTCGGCGAGCAGTCCGATCTGGTGGTCCGCTACAGCGGAGGTAACAATGCCGGACACACGGTGATTGTGGGTGAGGAGGAGTATAAGTTCCACCTGATCCCGGCCGGAATCCTCCACCCGAACGTGACCGCGATTTTGGGCAGCGGGATGGTCGTATGCCCGAAGGGGCTCCTCGAGGAACTCGACCGCACCATCGCGCAACGAACTTTCGGCCCGATGGACAACTCGCCGTGGGACGCTAAGACCCAACGCCAGCTTGGCGAACTCAAGATCAGTTCCGCCGCTCACGTGGTTTTTCCCTACCATCGCATGCTGGACAACCTCGAGGAAGAGGCCCGTGGTGCGAACAAGATCGGCACGACCTCGCGCGGCATCGGTCCGGCATACCAAGACAAGGTGGCGCGGTTCGGCATTCGCATGGGCGAGTTTGTCCGGCCGGAAGTGTTCCGCACCCGACTGAAGGAAGTCCTGGCTTACAAGAACCGACTGCTCGAGATGTTCGGATCGTCGCCGGTCGACTTCACCTCGCTTTACGACGAGTACGCCGCCTACGCCGCCCGGCTCGCGCCGTATGTTTGCGACACCGAGCCGATCGTTCAGGAAGCGGTCGCTGCAGGCAAGCGAGTGCTCTTTGAAGGTGCCCAAGGCGCGCTTCTCGACCTGGATTCGGGAACTTATCCCTACGTGACCAGCAGCCATCCGGTCGCGGGTGGTGCCTGTCTCGGTACGGGCATTGGTCCGCGGGACATCGACTCGGTTCTCGGCGTGTGCAAGGCCTACGCGACTCGCGTCGGCTCGGGTCCGTTTCCGACCGAGCTGCACGACGACATCGGCGAATGGATCCGCCAGCATGGCAAGGAGTTCGGTACGACCACCGGCCGAGGTCGGCGTTGCGGTTGGCTCGACTTGGTCGCCTTGCGTCATTCCTGCCGCCTGAACTCGCTGAGCGGCTTGGTCGTCACCCGCCTCGACATCCTCGCTGGATTCGAGACGGTGAAGGTGGCGACTGGCTACCGCGTGGGTGGCGAGACGCTGAACTATGTTCCGGCTGAGGCGGATGTTTTCGCCCAGGTCGAACCGGTCTACGAGACCCTACCGGGTTGGTCGGGGAATCTCCGCACGGCGCGGAAACTGGAGGACTTGCCAAGCGAGGCCCGGGCGTATCTCGACTACATGGCCGAGGCAACCGGGGTCCCCGTGGCCGTGGTCAGTGTTGGCCCGGCTCGAGATGAAACCATAATGGTAAGACCGGACCTGATCTGGGGTGGAACCTAGGTGCCGAAACTTTGGGCGGCCGTCACGTCGTATAAGAGATCGTCACCTGAGAAGAAAGCCCCACATCGTTGCGTGTCCAACGGTAAGTTACATCCTATGCGAAGTGCACTCGTTCGTTCCCTGACCTTGGCCAGCATGGGGCTCATGGCCATGAGCCTGGCGGCCGGTCAAACCCTTACCCTCCAGAACGCTCTGGAGATGGCCCGCCAGAAGAACGGATCGCTGGCCGCGGCCCGAGCGAATGTGCGTGCCGCATTGGCTCGCGAGAAGCAGGCGTTCGGGGCCTTCTTGCCGACGATCACGCCATCGCTCTCCTACTCAGACACCAAGCAGGAGTTCTTCACGGGGCGCAACCAGGGCCGCGAGTTCATCTCGTCCGGCACCACCACGCAGATTCAGGGGACGTGGCAGCTGCTGGATTCTGGCGAGCGGGATCTCCGTTTCCGCAGCGCTCGGCGCGGATTCGAAGCCGAGACCTTGTCGGCGCTTCAGTCGCTTCGAACCACGCTCTTTGATGTCCACACGCAGTACTTCGAGGCGCTTCGCGCTCAGCAGCTCGTGAATGTAACGACGCTGCAACGGGACCGTGCGCAGGAAGTCCTGAGGCAGACCGAGGCGAAGATCAAGGTCGGCGAGGTGGCGGAGAAGGACCGATTCCAGGCCGAGGCCGACGCGTTGAACGCCGAAGTCGATCTGCTCGGCGCGATGGCCCGACTTCGACAGTCCGAGGCCGCGCTTAAGGCGACGATCGGTCTGGACATGACCACGAAACTGCCGCAGCTCGAGGATTTCGCCGAGCCCGAGACTCAGCCGACGGTACCCCCTCTGACCGATGCCGTAAACGAGGGGCTCGAAAACCGTGCCGATCTTGGCGCAAGTCGCCGACGCCTGGAGAGCAATCGGTTTGGTCTTCGCTTGACGAAGCTGGACGCCGGGATTACTTGGTCGGTCGATCTGACCTACACCAAGCAGTTCTCGATGGACAACAACAACAACCGCTTCCTCGGTGTGCGGGCGTCGATTCCGCTGTTCGACGGCGACCGATCCAGGCAAGCCGTGAAGGAGTCCGAAGCTGGCGTCGAGGCCGCCGAGAATCAGTTGGTGCAGCAGGAGCGACAGGTCTCGGCCGAGATCGAGTCTGCGCTGGAAACGTACCGGCTGAACTTCGACCGCGTGAAGGCTGCGAAGCGAGCGCTGGAAGCCGCGAAAGTCAACTTCGACAAGGTGGTCCGGGCCAACGCCCTGGGCGCGCAGGATGCCGATGTTGTTGCGATTTCGACGGCAAGAGTCAGCCTAGCGACCGCGGAGCGGAACTACATCGAAGCGATTTACGATTACTACATCTCGGAAGTCCGGTTCCGGCTCGTGGTGGGCCGCTCGATTCCGGGCGAAGATTAACAAGACTTACTTATGAAGAAAGCGATCTGGTTTGCGATTCCCGTCGGCGTGATTGCCGGTGCCTGGCTGATCTTTGGCCGAGGCGGCTCGGATGAAATGGAGGTCGAATATCGATTCGCTCCGGCCGAGAAGGGCACGGTTACCCGATCGATTTCAGCAACCGGTTTGACCGTCGCGCTCACCACCGTGGACGTTAAGTCCAAGGCCGGTGGCAAAGTTGTGCGGCTCGCGGTCGATGAAGGGTCGGTGGTGAAGAAGGGTGATCTGATCGCCGTCATCGATCCGGAAGATACGCAAGCTGTGTTCCAGCAGGCAAGCGCCGATCTGCGGGCCGCGGAAGCCAGGGCGAACCAAGCCCAACAGAACTATCAGCTTCAGCTTGCGACCAGCCAAAGCAACGTTAGGGACGCGCAGGCCGCACTCGATGCCGCCAAGTCGCGCCTGACCCGGATGCGCATCGAGAACGAGCGCGAGCCAACCTTGGCCAAGGCCCAGCTTAACTCTGCACAGGCGTCCTACGATTCCGCAAACGAAGCTCTGCGTAAGTATGATCTTGTGACGGTGCCGCAGCTGAAGCGCGACGCGCAAGGCTCGCTGGACCGAAGCAAGAGTTCGTACGAAGCCGCGCAAGCGAACCTTCGCCGGCAGCGCGAACTGCTGGCACTCGGATTCAGCAGCCCGGCAAATGTCGAGCAAGCCGAAGCCCAGTTTCGCGGAGCGGAAGCCGAGTACCGGATTGCGCAGCAGCGATTCGAGACGCTCGATCGCGACATAGAAGCGTCTCGCACCAGCCTCAAGGCCTCGCTGACCCAGGCGTTGGCGTCGCTGAACCAAGCGAAGGCCAATCAATCGAACGTCGGGATATCGGCGCAAGATCTACGCCAAGCTGAGATTGCCGTTCAGCAAGCGGAGATCGCGCTCCAGCGCGCCAAAGACAACGTTCGAAACAACGTGATTCGCCAACAGGAGTTCGAGGCCGCGAAGGCAAGCACAACTCGCAGCCGAGTCTCGGTCGACAACGCCAAGGTCCAACTCGACAGCACGACGGTCGTTGCCCCTCGTGATGGTGTGGTGACCTTGAAGTATCTGGAAGAGGGCACGATTATCCCTCCGGGAACCTCGACGTTCAGCCAGGGAACCAGTCTCGTCCAACTCAGCGATGTTACGACCCTCTTCGTCGAGTGCGCGGTTGATGAGGCCGACATTTCGGCGGTTAAAGAAGGCCAGCGCGTCCGGATCATCACCGAGGCGTACCCCGGCCAGCCCCTCGATGGCACGGTGGATCGGATCTCGCCCGCGGCGATCACCGCGAACAACATCACCGCCGTCAAGGTTCGGGTTAAGGTCCTTCCCGGCGCCAAGGTCGCCGTCCTTCCCGGCATGAACGCAACTTGCGAGTTCATCACGTTGGAGAAGAAGGATGTCCTGATGATCCCCGCGCAAGCGATCCAGCGTGAAGATGGCAAATCCTTTGTCCGGGTGAAGTCGAAGGACCCCAAGAAGCCCGAACGACGCGAAGTCGAGTTGGGAGAGTCGGGCAATGATGGCGTAGAAGTGTTGAAGGGTTTGTCGGAAGGCGAGGAGATCGTCATTGCGGAGATTAACTTAGCCGAGATGCGAGAAATTCAAGAGCGAATGATGGCTGCCCAAGAGGGCGGTGGCCTTGCGGGCGGCAACACCCGGATGGGCACTTCAAGAGCAACTGGAGCTGGTGGTGGTGCTGGCGGCGGTGCTTCACGCGGGGCAGGTGGACGATGAACTTCAGCGACAGTATCGTTAGCGCATTACGCGCGATCATGGCGAACAAGCTTCGCTCGGCTCTCACGATGCTCGGCGTCGTCATCGGCGTAGGCTCGGTGATCGCGATGATCGGCATCGGCGAAGGCACCAAGCAGAAGTCGCTGGAGAACATCCAGATCATGGGTTCGAACATGCTTACCGTCATGCCGAACTGGCGTCGCGGAGGCGTGAGCGGCGGTCCGACCGATAACCCGACCCTGAAAGAAGAAGACATTGTGACCCTGAAGCGCGAGGTCCCGATGATCAACACGATCACCGGGGTTGTTCAGCGACGGATGAGCTCGCGGAACGGAAACAAGACGCACTTCACCCAGGTAGTCGGTGCCGAACCCCAAGTTGCGTTGATCCGTAATGCGACGAAGATGTGGCAGGGCAGCTGGTACACGTTTGAAGACGAAGCGATGTCCGAGCGCAAGTGTGTGCTGGGATTCACGGTCTACCAAGAGCTCTTCGGCGACGGAATGGCGGAAGGCGCAAGAATCCGCATCGGCAATCAGAACTTCGATGTCGTCGGCGTGATCGCCTACAAGGGCGGAAGCGGCATGTGGAATCCGGATGACCAAATCTATGTTCCGCTGAGCACGGCGAAGACCCGATTGATGGGCAAGACCAACCTCGATCAGATCATGATGCAAACCTCGAACAGCGATCTCATGATCGTGACTCAGGGCCAGGTCGAGGATGCGCTCATGGCCACGAGGAAGAACGCCTCGGGAGAGCCCCTCTTCCGGGTCATGAACCAGGGCGACATCATTGCGCAGATGGAGACTCAGACCAAGTTGCTCAGCATGCTGCTGGCCGGCATCGCTTCGGTGTCATTGCTGGTTGGCGGCATCGGCATCATGAATATCATGCTGGTTAGCGTGACTGAGCGCACCCGCGAGATCGGTCTCCGCAAGGCGATTGGCGCGCGTCGCGAGACGATCCTCGCCCAGTTCCTGCTGGAGAGCACGGTGATGTGTGTGGTCGGCGGTACGATCGGCATCCTTCTCGGCCTTGGGTCGGTGGCCTTCGTCGCGCAGGCGCTAAAGGTCCCGCCGGTTGTGAACACCCAAGCTATCATTCTTGCGTTCGGCTTCTCGGCGCTGGTCGGCCTGTTCTTTGGTCTCTATCCTGCGCTTCGGGCCAGCAGTCTGCAGCCGATTCAGGCGCTGCGTTACGAGTAGATCAGCTTATGAGCCTCATTATCGACACGAAGCATCTGGCCAAGGACTACGTGATGGGCGACATGATCGTCCACGCGCTCAGGGACGCGCATGTCCAGATCCAGGCGGGTGAGTTCGTGGCGATCATGGGTCCCTCGGGCTCCGGCAAGTCGACGTTCATGAATCTGATCGGTTGTTTGGATCGCCCCAGCGGAGGCAAGTACTTCCTGAACGGGCAAGACGTGAGTTCGCTCAACGACGACCAGCTGGCGGACATCCGGAACAAGTACATCGGCTTCGTCTTTCAGACTTTCAACCTGCTCCCGCGGACTTCGGCGATCAAGAACGTCGAGTTGCCGCTGATGTACGCAGGCGTCAAGAACCGCGCGGAGCGGGCCAAGCAGGCGCTTGAAGAGGTTGGCCTTGGCCAGCGGATTCACCACAAGCCGAACGAACTTTCCGGCGGCCAGCAACAGCGTGTGGCGATCGCCCGGGCGATCGTGAATAACCCCGTGCTGATTCTCGGCGACGAGCCGACGGGCAATCTCGACTCGCGCACGGCCGAGGAGATCATGGCGCTATTCCAGGACATGAATCGGAAGGGGAAGACGGTCGTGATCGTCACTCACGAAGAGGATATCGCCCGCCACTGCAAGCGGATCATCCGCTTCAAAGACGGCAGAATCCTGCACGACGGACCCGTCGAGGACCCGGTTGATGCTCGCGATATCCTGCGCCACATGCCCGACCCAGACGAAGTCATTACCGCCGACTTCGCGGTCTGAAAGACCCAAAACTGGTATCCGTCGGCGAGAAATCTTGACAAAAAGAGTTGATCGCCTTAACAATCGGATAAACTTTGCATGACACCATCACCGTAACGGTAGTCAGCGATGGCTGTCGTGGCTCCATGCCCAGGATGGGCGACCGCGCCAAGGTTTGCGCAGAGCCGTGATTGGAGACGGAACCACATGAAGCGAGCATTTACCCTTATCGAGCTATTGGTCGTCATCGCGATTATCGCGATCTTGGCCGCTATTCTTTTCCCTGTCTTTGCCCAGGCTAAGGCTGCCGCCAAGAAGGCTGCCGGTATCTCCAACCAGAAGCAGTTGGGTACGGCCGTCCAGATTTACATGGGCGACTTCGACGACGTTCTGCCCCGCAATGACGATTGTCAGCCGGGTACCGCGTTGAACCCCGCCCTGCGCAATGCGCCGTGGAATCCCACCGGCGTCGGCTGTGTATCGGCTCCGTACTACAACCGCATGAACCACTACACGTGGCAGAAGTGGGTGTTGCCGTACACGAAGAACATCCAGATCTTCGAGCACCCGGGCCGCACGAAGCTGGACAACACGAACAACTCGACCGGTTTCCGACAGTGGACGGACAACGGCCAGCTCATGGGTGGCTTCGCGATTAACCTCGCGCTGACCGGTGCTCTGAACACCTACAATCGTTCGCTGACCGCGGCGGGCCGCGAGCGAAACAGCTGGTTGGGTGGCAACATCAACGCGATCCCGGACGTCGGCCGCGCCATGTTGCTGTTCGAGTTCTCGCACCCGGATGTCAACTTCGCGCCGGTTCTGGTCGACGCGATCAACGATCCGCTTTCGACTCAGACCGTCTACCCGATGGCTGTTCGCGAGTTCTGGGGCCGCTGGTTCATGAAGACCACGGGTTGCGCCAGCGCCGCCGCTTGGAATGGCAACGAGATCACCAGCACGCCGGATGACCGCATCGCGTTCGCCGGTGGCGTGATCGTCGGCCACACCGACTCGAGCGCGAAGTTCTACCCGGCAGCGAAGTTCCTCGCCGAAACGCCGACCGCGGCAGAGTACGGTGTTCCGAACGCTGCTGGCTCGGGCTGCGGTGCGACGAGCGGCACCTACCGACCGGGCGCCACGCCGAACCGCAACATCAACTACCCGCTCTGGGCGCTGACGAACCAATAATGAAGCGCACGCTTGTTAGCCTCGTTGGTGCTGTGGTAGCCGGTCTGCTGATTGTCGGATGTTCATCCGGTGATCAGGTCAGCGACAAGGGTGCCATGGACAAGTACGATGAGATCAAGAAGCAGACGGAAGCCTCAGAAGGGCAGGCTCCTCTGACGGTCAAGGAAGGTCAGGGCGACTAGTTCGCACTGACCGACAACAAAGGCCCTGCGGCGATTCGCCGCAGGGCCTTTTGTTCTTATCGGTAAGGTCGCAGATCAATAGTAGGGCGGGAAGGTGTAGCTATCCGCGTTGCGGCTGATCGAGTTCACCACAATATAGCT
The DNA here is from genome assembly GCA_024710805.1 of Fimbriimonadaceae bacterium. Lineage (GTDB taxonomy): Bacteria > Armatimonadota > Fimbriimonadia > Fimbriimonadales > Fimbriimonadaceae > JANJUB01. The sequence continues at coordinate 24,124 of JANJUB010000042.1, forward strand.
GTCGGAGTGCCAGCCCTTGGCGTCCTTCTTGGCCGTAATGGCGACGACGGGGCGTTCGGTGCCTCCCCAGTCTTGCTTCTCGGTCATGACCGCCACGATCCGGACTTTGTCTCCGGTTTGCTTGACCACGCGGTAGTAGGCCAGGGTGCCGCTGACTCCCGCGTCGGATACTCCCTCGAGTACGGCTTCCTTCAAATCGGGGCCGATTGAGCGCGTCAGATACTCGTTGTAACCGTAAGGGGCGGAAAGGACGAGGACAAAGAAGATCATCATCACCCTCCACGACTTGTACTCGTCACGCGACTGAACCGATCGAAACATCGAGTAGATGAACGTCAGCACGATCGAGGCGACCACGCACCCGGCAATATAGAAGAACAACCCCAGCATCTCATTCTTGGTATCGGAGGATCGTCAGACAATCTTCAGCGATTGGGGTCGTAGGGATCCACGTGGATGACCACGTTGGCGGGAGCGAGTTCGGTTTCGATGCGCTTTTCGAGCCGATCCGCGAGGTCGTGAGCTTCGAGCAAGGACCATTCTCGCGGGACGACGATGTGCATGTCCACGTACCTGAGCGATCCGGCGCGACGAGTGCGGAGGCGGTGGTAGCCGAGGACGCCTGGCTCGTGTTCCACCAAAGCCCCAATACGGGCAACTTCTTCGTCGGGAAGCCGGATATCGATCAGGTCGTGAAACGCTTGGCGGGCGAGTCTCCAGGCGCCGATGGTCATCCATACGGCGAGCCCTAAGGCGACCACCGAGTCGCTCCATGTGACGCCGGTGAGATGCACCGCGAGGAGCCCGACCAGAACCCCGACGCTGGTCACGAAGTCCACCATCAGATGCTGAGCGTTCGACTTTAGCGCGAGCGAGTGAGTCCGGTAGCCGATCCGGCCAACGTAGCGAGCGACCCCAAGGGCACCCACCGAACTGGCGGCCATGACCCATAGGCCCAAGTCCAACTGGACAATCGGCTGAGGCGTCACGAGTCGCATCACCGCTTCGACGACGACGTACACCACGACTCCGAACAGCAGAATCGACTCGCCGAATCCAGCGAGGCTCTCGATCTTGCCATGGCCAAAGGGGTGTTCCTCGTCGGGCGGGGCCGCCGCGGCGGTTACGCTGATGAGGGCAATCGAAGAAGCAAACACGTCAGTGAGAGAGTGCGCAGCCTCAGACAGGAGACTGACCGAGCCTGTCAGGACCGCGGCGATGAGCTTGATGATCGTCGAGACGATATTGAACGCCACCGAGACACCCGCCGCGCGGCGCTTTTCCCACTCCATGACGTCCATCTCTGGTAAGTTTGAAAGGTTCCCGATGCTGAGTGCCACCTTCAATGCCCTGCGATCCCGAGGTGAGGGCGCGCTCGTTGTTTTTGTTACGGCTGGCGATCCCGACTTGGAGAGCTTTCCGAAGCTGTTAGAGGCCCTGGCCGAGGGTGGGGCTGATGTCATCGAAGTCGGCCTCCCGTTCAGCGACCCGATCGCCGATGGCCCGGTGATTCAGGCTAGCAGCCAGCGTGCGCTCGATCGCGGCGTGACTCCAGGAGCCGTTTTGGAAGCGCTTGCCCGATGCAGAGTCGACGTGCCGATCGTGCTGATGGGCTACTACAACCCGATCTTGCGACGAGGGCTCAAGGAGTTTGCTCAAGCGGCAAAAGAGGCGGGCGTCGCGGGCACGATTGTAAGCGATCTCACGCCCGATGAGTCGGATGCGTGGATCGAGGCGAGCCGGGCAGCGGGACTCGACACCGTCTTTCTCGCTGCGCCGACCAGCACCGATGAGCGGATTGCCGCGGTTGCCCAGCGCTCGTCCGGGTTCGTTTATGCGGTGTCGAGAACCGGCGTCACCGGTAGCCACCAGGCCGCGCCTCCCGACGTCGGCGCGCTCGTCGCTAGGATTCGTGCCCACACCGAGGTGCCGGTTTGTATCGGCTTCGGCATCAGCCGTCCAGAACATGTTGCTGAGATGGTCAAAGTCGCCGACGGTGCGGTCGTGGGATCGTGGCTCGTCAACTGGCTGAGCGAGCATTGGCAGGCCGGGGCGGGTTACGACGCGCTTGTGCAAGCCGTAAGAGAATTGAAAGAGGCCACCCAACCCCAATGATTCCGATAATCACGCCCAAACAACTCGCCGAAGAGCTCAAGAGCGAGCAGAAGCCCGTTCTTCTCGATGTCCGCGAGGCCCACGAGTTGGCCGTCTCGAAGCTCGACATCGACCATCACATTCCCCTGGGTGAGTTGCCTTCGCGGCTATCAGAACTGGACCCCAACGCGGACATCGTGGTCGTGTGCCGAAGTGGCGCGCGAAGCGGAAGGGCGACGGAGTTCCTCCTCTCGCTCGGTTTTCGGTCAGTGCGCAATCTCGCGACCGGCATGAACGGCTGGTCCCGAGATGTCGATCCGTCGGTTCAGATGTACTAGGCGCTGTCGAGCAATCTGGACCAACTTTGGGTGTCCAGCCGGCGCCCGACGGTCACCGCGGTTTCGAACGGCTCGGCACCAAGGTCGGACTTGACGGCCTCTCGCACCCGTTGATACTCGTCCGACTCGACCCCAAACACGCACGTCGCGGTCGTGGCCCACATGGACTCGACGACGCCCATAATGCGGGCCGTCGTCTCCAACTTGCCCATCTCGCGCAGCGCATATGAGGCCTCCACCAGCGCGCCCCAGATCATGGTGACGTCGTCAATAGGATCGGCGAGCAGCTTGCGGCATGCCTCGAGCGAAGCCCCGGGATCGCCTAACATCCGCTCCGCTCGCGCAATCATGCGCCGACAGTCCTGCTCATAGACATGGAACCGATTGGCCTCGAAAATGGCGCGCGCTTCTTCGATGAGCGGCTTGCCTGTCGCGGGCTTGCCTTGCAGAAGATCGAGATTGCCGAGATTGGCGAGCGGCATGGCGATGAGATAGGGGATGCCGATCTTGCGAGCGAGCGTCAGCGTATCCTCGTAGACCCGCGCGGCTTCGTCCCAGCGACGCTGCTCGACGAGCGTGTTGCCGAGCGCGAGCAGGTTCCGCGCTTCGTTGGCGGGGATGTCGATCGACCTCACCAGCTCGACGTTCTCACGGAGAATCTGCTCAGCTCGGGAGAAATCTGAACTGCGGTGGGCCTCGAGCGCTTCCTGAAGCCTCGCCTGGCTCAGATACTCAAGGTCATCTTCTTGCGTGAAGATCTGAATCGCCTCATCGTTGGTGGTTCGGGCAAGTTCATACTTGCCGAGCCGCCAAGCTAGACGGGCCTGGCGGAGAATGAGTAACCCGCGAACGAGGACGGGTAGCTCCGCCTCGTGGGCACGAATCGCATCGAGCAGACCAGCCCCCTCGCGGACCCGGCCCGTGGCCTCCCAGTACAGTGCGAGCCCCGCGCCGAACCGAGCGGCTTCCTCAAATCGACCGCTGTCAATTAAATGCCGCAGGGCGGCGAGGCAGTTGGCATTGTCCTCAGCGATGAGGTGTAACCCGGTCATGCCCTCGCGCCGGACGGCTCGCTCGACGAGGGCTGCATAGTAGTCGGCATGGGCGTTGCTCGCTTCGGCCGCGAGGTCAGGGTTCATCTGATCTCGGCAGAAGGCTCGAACCGTCTCAAGCATCGAGAATCGTAGGCCGCGCTCGGTTGGCGTAGAGTTCACAAGCCCGAACTCCTCGACCACTCGCAGCAGTTCATAAACGTCGATGCCGTAGCACACTTGGGTTGCGGCGGCGTGATCCCAACCGCCCACAAACACGCTCAGCTTGACGAACGCCTCACGCAAAGACTCGGGCACCATGAGGAAGCTGCCATCGACAACCGCGCGCATCGAGCGATGCCGGGGAGCGAGATCCTTCCGTCGACTGGTCAAGCGATCGTAGTGCGCCGTAACTTGCTCGACCATCTGGCTCGCGGTCAGGGTTCGTGCCCAGCTTGCGGCTAGTTCGAGCGCAAGAGGGACGCCTTCAAGGCGCTGGCATAGCTCTTGGATCGCGGCGGCGGTCCGCTCGGTCAGTTGGAAGTCCTGGCGAGCAGCCTGCGCCCGATCCACGAAGAGGGCGATTGCCGGGTTCTTAGCGAGATCCTGTAGCCGATCGGCTTCGCCGGGGATGGGTAGAGGCCGTACCGGTAGCACATGTTCGCCGTCGATATCGAGCGGATGCCAACTGGTAACGAGCACGTAAACGTTCGGAAGGTGGACGAGCATGTCGGCCAGTTCGGCAACGACGGTATCGTCCGCGCGCTCAAGGTTATCGAGGACAAGCAAGGAAGCATGGCCGTGGGTCCATCGAACGATCACGCCGAGTGGGTCGTCGGTGGGGTGACCGGTGATCAACTGGGCGGCGGTGCCGACAATCGAGTCGTCAGGCGCGTGCTCAGCCATCGAGACGAACGCGATTCGGTCACCAAAGAACCGATCGCCCTGCCACGCGGCCTCGACGGCGAGTCGGGTCTTACCCATCCCGCTGAACCCCGTCAAGGTGGTGAGCCGCTGTTGCTGTTCCCAGAGGCTAAGGATGGTGGCGAGTTCTTCGTCGCGACCCCAGAGCTTGGTCAAGTAGCGGGGAAGTCCGCGGTGACTCGCGACCGTCACCGACTCGGTCATCAGCGGAGGCTCGTGAGTCTCGGGCTGAACATCGAAATCCGCTTCCTCGCCCCCCAACTGGGACATCGCTTCCTGACGGAGCCTCTCGGCGCGCTCCGAAGGCACGTCGTCGTCGAGAGCCAGCGCGCGAACGAGCTGCTGATACTGGGCGAGTGCCGATCGCGGACGGCCCGCGGCCAGGTACAGCCGCATCAGCGCGCGGTGAGCCCGTTCGTCGGAAGGATCGATTGCGAGACGACGGATGGCGACTTCGATCGCTTCGGAAATGCGTCCGGTTTGGGCGTAAGAGCGGATCAGGTGGCTGAGGGCCTCGTAGTACTGGTCGCTCAGACGAACGCGCTCGAGTAGCGCCCACTCCTCGTAGTAGCCGTCGAGAAACTCGCCCTGATAAAGATCGACCGCCTGCCGCAAGTGCTGGGTAGCGTTGTCCTCTGACTCCTCCGCCGCTTGCAGAGCTTCCTCGAACTCGGCAACGTCGGTGACCACGGTATGAGGATTCACCTGAAGCGACAAGTGGTCGGCCTGAAGCACATAGCCGGGTTCGCAACCCGGCGGATGAAGTTGTCGACGGAGCGAAGAAATGGCCTGATTGAGGCGGTTTCGAATGGCCGAAGGGTCTCCGTCGGGCCAAAGCAGCTCTGCCATCGTCTCGCGAGGGAACGACCGTCCCGCATGGAGGGCGAGATAAGCCAGCAACGCCCCCGTCTTCTGAGTCTGGAAGCGGGAGATCACGCGATCTCCTTGGCGCACGCGCAACCCGCCCAACAATTCGATTCGGCACGGCGGATTCATCGGTTAAGATTATGGGACGGAAACCGCTTTTCGGGTTTAGGGCCCCTTTAGATGCGGCGTACGATAATCGGTGATCTATGCTCAAAAGACTCTGGCTGCTGTTTGGCATCGTCGCGATGCTGTTCGTGATCGGGTGCGGATCGAAAGGCGGTGACGCGACTGCGCCAAGTGGCGACGGCACGGCGACGTCGGGTGAGAAGGTGAAGATCGGCTTCCTCGTGAAGTCGGCGACCGAACCGTGGTTCCAAACCGAATGGAAGTTTGCCGATGAAGCGGCCGCCAAGTACGGCTTTGAACTGATCAAGCAAGAAGTGAAGGACGCCGAAAAGGTGTCCTCCGCGATCGACGAACTGGCAGTCAAGGGCGCAAAGGGCGTCATTATCTGCACCCCCGACCCCAAGCTCGGCACGCTCATCGTGGACAAGTGCAAGGAGAAGGGGCTGAAGCTGATGTCGGTCGACGACCGGCTCGAAGGTCCCGACGGCCAGCCGCTGACCGACGTGCCCCATGTGGGAATTTCGGCTCGCGACATCGGCAAGTCGGTGGGCCAGGCCCTGGTCGATGAGATGAAGAAGCGGGGCTGGAACCTTAGCGAGGTGGGCGCGATCGCCGTTACGCTGGATACGCTTCAGACCGCTCGCGAGCGCACCGAGGGGGCAATGGAAGTTCTCACCGCCAACGGTTTCGATGCGACGCGCATCTGGAAGGCCCCGTGGAAGAACGCAGCGAGCGCGGACATCCCGAACGCGCTGGATGCCGCGAACATCGTGCTCACCCAGCAACCGGGCGTTAAGTATTGGATTGGCTTCAGTTCTAACGACGACGGCGTGCTCGGCATCGTCCGCGCCACCGAGCAGCGCGGCATCAAGGCCGAGAACGTGATCGGCGTCGGCATCAACGGCACGTCGGGCGTGGACGATCTGAAGAAGACTCCACCGACCGGCTTCTTTGCCTCCATCCTGCTCAGCCCGCGCAAGCACGGCTACGAGACCGCCGAACTGATGTATAAGTGGGTCACCGAAGGCGTGGAGCCCGCCAAAGAGACTTGGACCAGCGGCACGCTGATCACCCGAGAGAACTTCGAAGAAGAGATGAAGAAGGAAGGGCTGTAAGCCCGGATGCCGCTCGAGTTCCGGGCCATCGGTAAGGAGTTTCCCGGCGTACGGGCGCTCGAAGACGTTTCCTTCGCCGTTGGCGAGGGAAGCGTCCACGCGCTGATGGGCGAGAACGGAGCGGGTAAATCGACCCTTCTCAAGATCCTGAGCGGCGCCTACCGCGCCGACTCCGGCGAGATCATTCTCAACGGTCAATCGGTGTCGTTCGCCACGCCGGTTGCGGCACTTGAGGCGGGAGTTGCGGTCATCTATCAAGAGCTGCACTTGGTGCCCGAGATGACGGTCGCGGAGAATCTCTTCCTGGGCCACTACCCGGCGGCGGGGGGATGGATCAAGCGAGCCGAACTCCGTCAGCGAGCGGTCGAGATCATCGGCCGAATCGGCGAAGCCATCGATCCCGACATGAAGGTCGGAAACTTGTCGCTCGCCCAGCGGCAAATGGTCGAAATCGGCAAGGCCCTCTCGCGCAATGCGCAGGTCATCGCTTTCGACGAACCCACGAGTGCCCTCAGTGCACGTGAAGTCGAACGACTGTTCGAAATCATCGCTGACTTGCGTTCGCAAGGCAAGATCATTCTGTATGTCTCGCACCGCATGGATGAGATCTTCCGGGTGTGCGATGCGCTGACCGTCCTCCGGGACGGTAGGCACATCGAGACCTTCAAGTCGCTCGAGGGTGTTCTGCCGGGCGTGATCGTCGAGCGAATGGTCGGCCGCACCATCGACGATATTTGGGGCTATCGACCGCGGGCACACGGCGAAGTTGTTTTCAACGCCCAGCGCATCACCGGGCCGGGACTGGCGGAGCCGCAGGATATCCAAGTTCGCGCCGGGGAGATCGTCGGGATTTTCGGTTTGGTAGGCGCAGGGCGGACCGAACTGCTGAAGGCGCTCTACCGCGGCGTTCCTGGATGTGGCGGGCGGATCGAGATTGCCGGAACACCCGTGCGTGCTGGCCAGCCCCGAGATTCGATTGCGGCGGGAATCGCTCTCTGCCCAGAAGACCGCAAGAAGGAGGGCATCGTCGGACTGCGCTCGGTGCTTGAGAACACGAACCTGAGTGCCCGTCGCAACCATGCGCTGGCGGGGGTCGTGATCGACGAGCGGTGGGAGCGGTCAAACGCCCAAGCCCAGGTCGACAAGCTCCGCGTGCGCACGCCGAGCCTGCAGCAACCCATCGGACTCTTGTCGGGTGGCAATCAGCAGAAGGTCATTCTCGGCCGTTGGCTGAGCGAGGACGTACGCGTGTTGCTCCTCGATGAGCCGACCCGCGGCATCGACGTCGGCGCGAAGCGTGAGATTTGCGAGTTGATGTACGCGCTCGCCGAGACGGGCGTGGGCATCATCATGGTGAGCAGCGAACTGCCCGAAGTGCTCGGCGTCAGCGACCGCATCTTGGTCATGCGCCAAGGAAAGCTGGTCGCCGAGGTCCGCCGAGAGGAGGCGAGCGAAGCCAGTGTGCTCGCTTTGGCCCTTCCGGTGGGCGAGGAGGCGGCTTGAGCCGGCTCTGGCAGCAGGCGGGCATGTTGCTCGTCTTGACGCTCCTGCTGGTCCTGAGCGCGGCGTTTGTGCCGAACTTTACGAAGTGGGAGAACGTGAAGGGGCTTCTGCTCGCGGTGTCCTTGGTCGGCATGATCTCCTGCACCATGCTGTTCTGCCTGGCGGGTGGGGACTTTGATCTCTCCGTGGGTTCGACGGTCGCGTTGGCCGGGGTGATCGCCGCACTGGTGATCAACAAGTACGGCAACGCCCCGCTGGCGCTGATGATCCCTATCGCGGCGGGTGCGCTGATCGGCTCCGTTAACGGCTTTGTGATCGCGCGGATCGGCATCAACGCGCTGATCACCACGTTGGCGATGATGCAGATCGTGCGCGGGGTGGCTTACTTGATCTCGAACGGCTCATCGATCGGCGTGTTCGACAAGGGGTTGACCGGCATGGCGACGTGGTCATTCGGCGGGTTGCAGGCCTCGGTTTACTATATGATCGCGCTGTTCGCCGCGTTCGGCTTCTTGTTGAACCGCACGGTGTTCGGCCGCAACACGCTTGCCATCGGCGGCAACTCCGAAGCGGCGAGATTGGCCGGCCTGCCCGTCGTCCGCACCAAGGTGCTCATCTTCATGCTGCAGGGTGCCGTCGCGGCCTTCGCGGGCGTGATCTTGGCAGCTCGCGTATCGTCGGGCAATCCCGACACGGCTAAGGGGCTCGAGCTTCAGGTGATCTCCAGCTGCGTCTTGGGCGGCGTGTCGCTCACTGGCGGCATCGGCACGATCAGCGGCATGATCGTCGGCGTCCTGATCATGGGCGTGGTGCAGAACTCGATGAGTCTGCTCAACATCGACGCGTTCTGGCAACTCGTCGCCAGCGGCGTCGTGCTCTTGGCCGCGGTCATGCTCGACCGGCTAAAGTCGCAGAAGGCTTAGCTCAGCGGTTCCAACGCCAGCTTCAGCACCTCATCGGCTTCCTTGACGAAGTGCGCGGTGAGCTCCTTGCGGATCTTCTCGGGAACCTCTTCAAGGTAGTCCTTGCGGTTTTCGTGGCTGAGGATCACGGTTTGCACTCCCGCTCGATGCGCGGCAAGGATCTTCTCCTTGATCCCACCGACGGGCAGCACCTGTCCGCTCAACGTGACTTCACCGGTCATCGCGAGCCGGTTCTTGACACGACGTCCGGTCAGCAACGAGACCAGTGCGGTCAGCATCGTGATGCCTGCGCTCGGCCCGTCCTTCGGCACCGCTCCGGCGGGCACGTGAACGTGCAGTTCGCTCTTCTCGAAGATCGCAGAGTCGATCTTCAGCGCCTCCGCGTGGGATCGGATGTAGCTCAGCGCCGCGGTGACGCTCTCCTTCATGACGTCGCCCAACTGCCCCGTGAGAATCAGGCCCTTCGAGCCGGGCATCTTGGCCGACTCGATGAAGACAATGTCGCCGCCGACCGGCGTCCAAACCAAACCCACGGCGGTCCCCGGCGTCATGTCTCGCTCGGCAACCTCGTCGTGGAGGAATCGAGGCGATCCCAGTGCGGTCTCGATGAACTTCGGCGTGACGAGAACCTTGGCTTTACGACCTTCAGCGAACTGGCGCGTGACCTTACGCACCACACTGGCAATCTCACGCTCAAGATTGCGCACCCCGGCTTCGCGGGTGTAGTTGTGGATCAGCTTGATCACCGCATCGCGGCGGAACTCGATCTGCGACTTGCGCAAGCCGTGCTCTTCGATCTGCTTCGGGATGAGATGGCGCTCGGCGATCTCAGCCTTCTCTTCCTCGGTGTAGCCGCCGAGTTCGATAATCTCCATGCGGTCGCGCAACGGCGCGGGGATCGTGTCCAGGCGGTTTGCGGTGGTCACGAAGAACACCCGACTCAAGTCGAACGGAGCGTCGATGTAGTGGTCGCGGAAGGTTCCGTTTTGCTCGGGATCGAGAACTTCGAGCAAAGCAGACGAGGGATCGCCCCGGAAGTCCTGACCGAGCTTGTCGATCTCGTCCAACATGAACACTGGGTTGTTCGTTTCCGCACGGCGGAGGCCCTGGATGATCTGGCCGGGCAGCGCCCCGATGTAGGTGCGGCGGTGCCCCCGAATCTCAGCCTCGTCGCGCATGCCGCCCAGCGAGATGCGGACGAACTTGCGGCCCATCGCGTGGGCGATTGAGCGTCCGAGCGAGGTCTTGCCGACACCCGGAGGGCCAGCGAGGCACAGAATCGGCTGGCGCAATCGTCCGTCCTTCTTGAATCGCCGGACGGCCAAGAACTCGAGAATGCGCTCCTTGATTTTCTCGAGCCCGGAGTGGTCGTTGTCGAGCACCTCCTTGACGGTCTTCAGGTCAAGGTTGTCCTCGGTGGCCTTCTCCCAGGGAAGGGAGACCACCCAGTCGATGTAGGTGCGCGCCACGGTGTACTCGGGTGCGCCCGGAGACATCCGGCGCAAGCGGTCGAACTCGCGATGCACCTCACGCGCGGCTTCGTCGCTCAGGCCCGCGTCGGCAATCTTCTCGGCGAGTTCGTCGAGCTCTTCGGCCCGATCGTCGGTCTCGCCGAGCTCTCGTTGAATCGCCTTAAGCTGCTCGCGCAGGTAGTACTCGCGCTGGGACCGGCTGAGTTCGGTGTTGACCTCGCTTTGAACCTTCGTTGTGAGTTCGAGAACCCGAACCTCGCGAGACAGCACGTCGAGGAGGATGCGCAGCCGCTCCATCACGCTGAGGGTCTCGAGGACGCGCTGCTTGTCCTCGACGCCGAGGGTCATGTGGGCAGCCACGAGGTCCGCCATCACGTTCGTTTCTTGGACGGCTTGGGTGAGCGCGCGCAGCTCGTCGGGAAGGTGGGGGGTCAGGCGGATCGCCTGATCGAACATCGCGGCGACGGATCGTCGCAGGGCTTCAGCTTCTTCTAGGCGGTCTTCGGCCACCGGCTCGTCTTCGAGGACTTCGATCCGGGCGCGCAGATAGGGCTGCTCCTGCAACCGCTCGACGATGCGGAAACGCGACACCCCTTGAACAATCAGTCGGGTCGCGTCGGGCATCTTGACGAGCGTGCGAATGATGACCGCGCAACCGACCTCGTACACGTCGTCGAATCCGGGAGAGTCCAGGCTTGCGTTGCGCTGGGCCACCACGCCGATGATGCGATTGTTGCCCACGACGGAATCGTCGATCAACTGGACGCTCGCCTCGCGCCCCACGCTGAGCGGGGCAATCAGCATCGGGTAGATGACGGAATCCCTCAACGGAAGGAGATTCAACTCGGTCGGAATCTGCAGGGGGGTGTCATCGTCCTCCGTGGGGAGCACGACACCACTCGACTCGAGATCCTCGATCTCCTGAATCACGGCCACGCTTCCGCCGTCTTCCGGGGTTGCTTCTTTTCGTTTAGATCTTGCCAAGGTTCAACTGCCTTTTTATGAGCCACTCAGGCTTTGGGTACGACGACGAGCAGGAAGCCATTCTTGAAGTGGGCTTGAATGCGGTCAGGCATCACGCGCGCCCGTTCCGGCAAAGGGAGTTCCCGCTCGAACTCGCCATAGAAAACTTCGAGTTGATGGATGCCGACTCGGCCCTGGTGCCCCAACTCTTCCTCATGTCTTACGCCACGGATGATGACTTGGTGCTGAACGGCGTCGTAGGTGAGGTGGATGTCTTCGATCCGGACTCCCGCCAACTCGGCCTTGATGATGAACGCGTGCTCATCCTCCAGCATGTCAACTCGAGGCTGCCAATACCTTCGGGCGGCCGCGGTGACCTGACGTGGGATGAGTTCCACCGACAACTGGGTGAAGTCGTTCCCCACGTGCCAGAACCAGTCGTGACGTTCCCGGCGGCTCATGGCTTGGAGTTTACCGGGCAAGGCGTTATAATGAACTTGTCGTGAAGCTAGCCGTCTGCATTGTTCATAGCCGCGATAAGGGGAAAGTCACCGATGAGTTGGTTCGCGCTGGCTTCAAGTTCACGGTGATCGGTTCGACCGGCGGCTTTCTGCGCGAAGGCAATACGACATTCCTTATCGGCATCGAAGATGACGAGATCGACGCGCTGCACTCGGTCGTCGAGCAGAACTGCCAGACCCGTGAACAGGTCGTCAATGTGATGCCGTTCGAGACGGGACCGCAGGGCGGATTCATGGCGAGCCCGGTCAAAGTCCCGGTCGGTGGTGCGGTCGTGTTCCTGCTGCCGGTAGAGCAGTTCCGGCGGTTCTGATGGCGCTTGCTGATCTTCCGGGCTTGGCGGGAGCCAAGCGTCTCGTCCAACGTCTATCTCGTTCCGCAGATGTTACGGCCGTGCTCCTCTACGGAACGGCGGGAGCCGGCCAACTGGAGGTCGCCCACGCACTCGCGGCGGCTTGGATGTGCGCGGCTCCGACCGAGGATGGGCCTTGCGGAACGTGCTCGGGGTGCGGGGCGGTAAGCCGCGACGTCCACGTCGATCTCCTTTGGGTACGGCCAGCGGGTGCGGGCAACCAGATTCGTATTCATCAGATCACCGAGGTCGATGATCCTCCCGAGGTCGTCACCCCGATCCAGCGTTTCATCGGCACTCCACCTCTGATGGCCCCCCACAAGGTCGTGATCCTCGCCGATGTCCATCGGCTGAACGACCGGGCGGCCAATGCGCTGCTGAAGACTCTCGAGGAGCCCCACCCCTACGTGCGGTTCATTCTGACCACGTCGGAGATTGGGGAGGTCATGCCCACGATCCGTTCCCGGTGTTTGGGCGTGGCCTGCGAACTTCCCGGCGACGAGGAGGCTCGGGCCGTCTACGGTGACGCGGCGCCGCTCTACCAACTTGCCCCGCACGCCGCTGCTCGGCTTCAGCGGCAGGATGAGGCTTTCGCCAAACTGAATCGATTGGTCGACGGTCTGGCCAGTGAGCCGGTTGGTGCGGCGTTGAGGATGGCGGAGGAACTACGGGCCATCAGCGGCGAGCTCGACGGTGACAGCGCCGAGCGTGAGGGCCTCGTGGCTACGCTCGAGCTGTTTGCGATGCTCGTTTCACGCCGCTACCCCGAGCGGCCGGATTGGTCGCGGCGCATTCTCAAGGCCCATCGGCAGGTGCTGGGCAACGTGAGCTCACGGACCGCATTGGACGCCCTGTTCTGCCGAATGTTGGTCGAGCGATAGCTAATCGCGGGGCCGGGTGGTGAGGCGCTCGATACGCTTCTCGTAGTTGGTCCCCACGATCAGGCGATCGACGAAGATGCCCGGCGTGTGAATGTTGTCCGCATCGAGTTCGCCGACTTCGACCAACTCCTCGACCTCGGCGACACACACCTTTCCGGCGGTCGCCATCATCGGGTTGAAGTTGCGGGCGGTCTTGCGGTAGATCAAGTTCCCCGACCGATCTCCCTTCCACGCCTTGACGATGCTCACATCGGCGCGCAGCGCCGACTCCATGACGTACCACTCGCCGTCGAACTGCCGCGTCTCTTTGCCTTCCGCGATGAGCGTTCCGTAGCCAGTCTTCGTGAAGAATGCGGGAATACCCGCGCCGCCGGCTCGGATGCGCTCGGCAAGCGTGCCCTGTGGGTTGAACTCGAGTTCGAGTTCTCCGCTGAGATACTGCCGCTCAAACTCGGCGTTCTCGCCGACGTAGCTGCTGACCATCTTACGGATCTGGCGCGTCTGCAGCAGCAAGCCGAGGCCAAAGTCGTCGACGCCGCAGTTGTTCGAGATGACCGTCAAGTCTTTGACGCCGCTGTCTCGAAGCGCAAGAATGAGGTGCTCGGCGATGCCGCACAAGCCGAATCCGCCGGACATGATCGTCATGCCGTCGAAGAGCAGTCCGTCGAGGGCTTGAGAAGCGCTGGCAAACACCTTATCCATGGTGCAAGTTTACACACGTCGCCGGGTTCGCGGGGGTGTTACCAGCGGATGATGTTCGCGCCCCACACGAGGCCCGCGCCAAATCCGACCGTCATCACCACCATGCCTTCGCGCAGTCGCCCTTCTTTGACCGCTTCGTAAAGCGCCAGCGGAATCGAACCGCCGGAGGTATTGCCATACTTCTCCACGTTCTTGAACACCTTCTCGGGAGGGAGCCCAAGCTTGTCTGCGGCGGAGTCGATGATGCGCAGATTCGCCTGATGAGGCACAAAGAGGTCGATTTCGTCGGAGGTCATGCCAATCTCGGCCAAAGCGCGAAGGCACGCATCCCCCATGTTGTTGACCGCAAAGCGGTAGACCTCGGCTCCTGCCATGTAGAGGTGGCGGTTCTTAGACTTCCACTCCTCACCCGTGATGGGGTAGCGCGAGCCACCTGCCTCGAGAATGATGTGGCGGGCTCCGCTGCCGTCCGAGAGAAGGACGGTCTCCAAGACGCCTCGGTCTGTCCCTTCGCGGCCCTCCAGCACGACTGCCCCGGCACCGTCGCCAAAGAGAACGCAGGTCGAGCGATCCGTCCAGTCCACGTACTTGCTGAGCACATCGACGCCGACCACAAGAATGCGCTTACATTGGCCGGATTCGATCATGCTGGCGGCGACCGCAGTTCCGTAGATGAAGCCCGCGCATGCCGCTCCGAGATCGAAAGCCCCGGCGTTTCGGGCCCCGATCGCATCTTGAACCATACAAGAAGTTGCGGGAAAGATGTTGTCGCCGGTCACGGTGCCCACGATCACCAAGTCCAAACTGGCGGGGTCCCATCCTGCATCTTGGAGCGCCTCTTTGCTCGCTTCGATGGAGAGCGTGCTGCTTGTCTCGTCATCGGCGCAGACGCGACGCTCTCTTATTCCCGTTCGTTGGACGATCCATGCGTCATTGGTCTCAACAATCTTGCTGAGGTCGTCGTTGGTGACGATTTTCGGGGGCACGGCATGCCCAATACCCGCAACTACGGCTCTCGTCATGAGATGAAGTTCAGCTCCTGTTCCACACTGGTACGCAAAGATTCTAGCAACTCGTGATCGAGGGTTCGCTGCGCAAGGAGCAATGCGTTCATGATCGCGCGACTGCTGCTTCTTCCGTGACAGATGATGCACAGATGATTCAGCCCAAGCAACGGCGAACCTCCGACTTCGGCATAGTCCATTCTCTTTCGGAGCGGGGCAAAGACCTTCTTGAGAGGCAGGTACGGCAGTTTCGCGACTGGATTGGAGGGCACTTGCTCCTTCACCAGCTTCATGATCAGTTCAGCAACGCCCTCGCTCGTCTTGAGGACGATATTGCCGACGAAAGCGTCGCAAACCACGATGTCGCATGGGTTCGCGAACATATCCTTGCCCTCGATGTTGCCGGCAAACCAGGAGTGTCGGGCAAGGAGCGCGTAGG
Source organism: Fimbriimonadaceae bacterium (assembly GCA_024710805.1). Taxonomy (GTDB): domain Bacteria; phylum Armatimonadota; class Fimbriimonadia; order Fimbriimonadales; family Fimbriimonadaceae; genus JANJUB01. Next base: position 39,377 of record JANJUB010000042.1, read on the forward strand.
CTTGTTTGGCGAAGGAACTGCCCTTGCCCTCTTCTTCACCGATGTTGAGGAGATGAACCTTGGGCTCGACTTTCCCCATGACCTGAGTGGCATAGGCGCGGCCCATGAGCGCAAACTCGACCAAGTGCTCGGGATCCACGTCGGGGCTGGCTCCCGCATCCAACAGCAGGAACTTGCCGTGGTAGTTCGGGATTTCGCTCGCGATGGCGGGTCGGTGGAATCCATGCATCTGCCGCCAACTGAGCAACGATGCGGCCGACGCCGCGCCGGTGTTTCCCGCTGAAACGAACACGTGGGCTTCGCCGCGCTTGACGAGATCGACCCCCACCGCCATCGACGAGTCCTTCTTCTTTCGCAGGGCTTCGAGCGGCTTCTCGTGCATCTCGACGACTTGAGATGCGGGGTGAATGGACAGATTCGTGGGACAAGGAGTAGGCAACAGGGCGGCGATACGGTCGGGATCTCCTACGAGCAAAACGGAGTGGTGCAGATGCGGTGCGGCTTCGACGGCGCCCTTGACAATTTCGTCTGGCGCGTGGTCGCCCCCCATCGCATCCAGGGCAATTTTCAAGCCTTCGGATCCTCCGGTTCGAGGAGTTTTGCCAGCCTCTGAAACTCTAGCCGCCCCTCAGTTGACGCGTCCTTGAGCCGGTTTGCGGCATCATCCGGGCAGGGCTGTCCCGTAGCTTCAAGGCAGTCCGCCGTGAGCGGGATTGCCAGCAACAGGTTTTGTCGGAGCAGGTCCTCCACCTTCAGCAGGTTGCCCTCGAAAAGCGGGTACGGCTCCTCATCGACGACCTTGGCCATATCTTGGCTGCTGAAGCTGCTGGGCGTGCCCTCGACGGGGAACTGCTCATCCATATCGAACTCAACATCGACCTCGATCGGGTTGGTACAGCGCGAGCATTCCAGCACCACCCGGGTCTTGAAGTTCCCGGTGACGAGCAGAAGATTGCCAGTGCTGACCACTTCCATTTCGCCCTCGAGGGGTGCGACAAGGTCGAGGTCGGCTTCTTCAGGCAGCTCGGTAGAGATTTCCACCGTAATCTTGCGCCCTGGGTGCTGAAGGACGTCGTTCAGATCGAGCAAGTCGTCCCTTCGCATGGGGGGGCAGTTTACCTAGGCCTTAACCTAGGAACTTGGTGAGCGAGTGGGTGAGCGCCCGCGCGGTGAAGTTGACGAGCGGAATGCTCACATCATAAGCCATCCGCGTCGGCCCAACCAAGGCAATCATCCCGGCCTCGTGTTCCCCGACGTAGAACGACTGCCGGACCACCGACAACTGGTGCATTTTTGAACTGCGATGCTCTCGGCCGATCGTGACGGTCTGCGGCTGATCGCTCGGAGCTTGGAGAGCCTCGGCCAGCACGTCCGATTCCTTCAACGAGTCGATCAGTTCGGCCAGCGCGCCGGCATCTCTTTGGAACTCGGGCTGCCCGAACAAGAACTCCTCGCCTTCGGTCGTCACGCTCACCTTGTTCACTTCCTTGGCGATTGACTTGAGAGCGGATTGAATGCCGGACAGGAGTTGGTCGCCAGCCGAGGCGTTGGGGGCCACGGCCGGCGCTTTCGCTTTGGCAACGTTGCGCAGCCCTTGCCCAACAACCTGGCTGGTGAGCAGTTCATTCACTCGACCCAAGTCGGTGAGCGTGAGCTCGGCGGGCACTTCGAGCATGCGATTAACGACCGCTCCGTTGCTGAGTACGACGACCAGCAAGGCTTGCTTCGGACCCAGCGCCGAGACGACGATCGAACGGACGATCAGATTTGGATTGCGGACGAGCGTGGCGGCACTAAGCAGGTGGGTCAGGCGGCTGAGCGCACGGGTGGTCTCGCTCAGAAGCTCCTGAAGGGCATCGCCCTCTTCGGTGGTGCTTTTCACTTGCCGGCGCAGTTCGGGGCTCAGCTGCGGTTCGACGATGAAGCGGTCCACATAGTAGCGGTAACCCTGATCGCTCGGAATGCGTCCCGCGCTGGTATGAGGTTGCTCAAGAAAGCCGAGATCGGAGAGGTCGGCGAGTTCGTTGCGGATGGTCGCCGACTTGACGCCCATCTCGTAGCGCGTGGCGATCATCTCGCTGCCGACCGGTTCGGCTCCACGCACATATTCGACCACGACGGCCCGGAGAATCGTCTGCTTCCTCGGATCGAGGTCCATAGGGGAATTCTACTCCGGGCCGGCGGGCCGAAACGGGGCTAGGATGAAGCGAGCAAGCCCATCTTGCCGAACTTGCGAGTTGGCGCGGCCGTCTTGCCCTCCTTGATGCTCCGGAGGGCCTCGAGGCGCTGCCTCATCAGCTTATGAGTTCGGTGGAGGCGCGAGCGGATCGTTCCGACCGGCTTGCCCATGATCTCGGAGATGTCCTTGTAGGGCATGCCCTCGACATCGGCGAGGATGATGAGCGTTCTTTGCTCCTCGGTCAGCGATTCCATAACCGCATGCATATCTTCGCTCAGCGTCTGGTTGACGAGAATCTGGTCGGCGATCGGTGCGCTGTCCGCGACTTCGAAGTGCACAACGTCGTCATTGCCCGCGTTGAGGGGAGCATCGTAGCTGACGGTCTGGACGCGTCGGCGTCGATTGCGGAGCAAGTCCAAGAACAATCGGGTGACGATCCTAAAAATCCAGTTCTCGAACGGCTTGTCACCCTCGTAATCCTGAAATGATCGAAAGGCGCGATAGTAGGCTTCTTGCGTCAGGTCTTCGGCGTCGGAACGATTGCCCGCAAGGCGGAAGGCCATGTTGTAGACCTTTCGGTAGGTGCTTTGCATCAGAGCGTTGAAGCGCTCCTGCTGTCCGTCTGTTCTAAGTTCGACTGTGCTCATATTTCCTCCCATGAAGAGATGCCTACGCGCCATTGCGATTCACTCATTGAAACAAGCCCATTTAACAGGAAGTTCCCATATCGCTATATTTTTTTCTTCACATTCACAAGTGAAGCAGCGAGTCAAGGGTGGGGGCTCTGCGGCCCGTTGGAGAAGGGCGCGTTCATAAGACGACTGTTCGCGCCCTGCGGTTCGCTCATGGGTCAATAGGCCCGATCGACTTTAGCTTGCGGACAAGGGAGCGTTAAGCAGGCGTTAAGCTCATGTAGAGAGCGGTACAACTCTCTCGGCGGCGCAGCGTAGCGCACCAGATCTCCAAGAGGATGCAATGCAACTGGCCCCGGTCCGTCGGGGCCAGCTCCTTTCTAGATCGCCCGGAACCTCACGCGATCACCGGGGCTGAACGCGAAGAAGCCCTCGGCTAAGTCAACCACGCGGTAATCGGTCGTGCCCAGGAGCCACCAGCCTCCCGGCCGCTCCAGCGGATAGATGCCGGTTTGCCTCCCCGCGATGGCGACGGACCCAGCAGGAACCCGAATCCGGGGCTCCGGCCGCCTTCCCAACGTGGCCAACTCGCCCTCTACGTAGCCCAGATAGGGGAATCCCGGACAAAAGCCGATGGCGTAGCAGGTGTAGACGGGCATGGTGTGGACCTCGATCAATTGGCCCACCGTCCACCCAAGGCGCAAGGCAACTTCCTGCAAGTCGGCACCGTCATACCGAACCGGAACCTCGGTGACCGGACGGACGGGCCAGCCCTCCGTGGGCGGTTCTACCAGCGAAGCGACGTCAAAGACCCAGGGATCGACAATAACCGCCACCGACTCGTAGGCGGCAACGACCTCCCGCACCCCGGGCAGGCGGGCTTTGCGCCAGGTATCAGCGATGAACCACGCCGGGGCCGAAAGCTGCCGGGCGATGTACGCACGATCGCCCAGCGGCTCCACGGTCATCGCGTCGTGGCGAGGAACGCGGTCACGTCGCGATGCAGCTTCACCAGCATCTCCTCGTGGATGTACATCATGTGCCCCGCGCTGTACTCCTCGCACGTGAAGTTCGCCCGCTGTTCGGGGGTGAGCCCCATGTGATCGAGGGTGTAGTACGTCGCCGCATAAGGGGTCGCGAGATCGTAGTAGCCCGACGCCACGAACACCTTGAGATAGGGGTTCTTGGCCATCGCTGACCGTAGCGACTCGCTGGTGTCCGGGTGGCCCTTTCGTGCAGACCCCCAATCCCACTTCTCCCAGAGCTTCTCTTCGCCCCCCAAAATGAAGTAAGGAGAGTCGGTTTCGTAGCCGAGTTCGCGGCGGACGTAGTCGTTCAGCATTGCCGTGTACGGTGGCCGAATCGCCGTCATGCTGGGGTCGTAATCGGGCGTGTGTCCGGTGGCGAGTCGATCGACGCCGGTGAATCGGGAGTCGAGTCGTCCGACCGTCTGCTTCTTGGTGCGCAGCAACTCCTTGCAGAACTGGTGGATGTGAATCCTCAGGTCAGCGTAGTCGATGTATTCGGGTCGCAGACCGGTGTACTGGGCGAGCTTTTGGATGATCCGCTTGCGCTCCGCCGACGACAAGGAATCGCCCTTCTGAAGCGCGAGCGTGTACTCGGTCGACGCGAACTTCTCGACCTCGGCGAGGAAGGGGCGAAGGGTCCGTCGTCGTCCCGCCATGCCGTGATAGTGCGCGGTCGCCGCGTAGGTCGGGAGAAAGAGGATGTACGGCGAGTCGTTGCCCGGCGTGAAGTCGGCGGTCTGGAAGTTGAGAATGCTGGACACGAGCAGTACGCCGTTGAACGCGATGCCATGCTCGATCAGGTGTCCGGAAAGACCCGCGGCACGGGTCGTGCCGTAGCTCTCGCCCACCAGATACAGCGGCGACGACCAGCGTTGGTACCGCGATAAATACAGCCGGATGAACTCGCCGACCGATTCGATGTCGCCCTTGAGGCTCCAGAACTTTTCGCCCAGCTCGGGCTTGGCGGGGCGGCTGTAACCGGTGCCGACCGGGTCGATGAACACCAGATCGGTCTCGTGCAGCCACGTGTGAGGGTTGTCCTCGAGCCGATACGGCGGCGGCGGAAGGTGACCTTCTGGCATCATCGGCACCCGCTTGGGGCCGAGCGCACCGAGGTGGAGCCAGACTGAGGACGACCCCGGGCCTCCGTTGAACGAGAACATGAGCGGTCGGGTGCCGGGCTCGGTGCCCTTCTTGGTGTAAGCCATAAAGAACATTCCGGCTTCGACTTCGCCGGCTTTGTTCTTGATCGGGAGCATTCCGGTCGTGACGGTGTATTCAAGGTCTCCGCTTCGATGCTCGGTAACAACTGCAGGGGCGGTGAACTCGGCGGGGATCTCAACGGGTTTTGGGGCTTCGTCGGCCATACGTCGAACTTACCCCGGATTGGACCATAATCAAGGGATGTCGAAAGACTATTTGCGCATCGTCGCTACCGACTGCGGTTCGACCACCACCAAGGCCATTCTCATCGAGCGGAATCCGCAAGGGCAGTACCGTTTGGTTGCCCGCGGCGAGGCTCCGACCACCGTCGAACGTCCGTTCGAAGACGTAACTATCGGTGTCCTCAACGCCATTACGGAACTCGAAGACGTCTCCGAAAAGCTCGACCCTAACGTCGTCAAGGAAGGCTTTGAATCAGGGCGTCGAAACCTGATCAAGGATGGTCGAGTTTGGCGGCTTGAGAAAGAAGGCAAGAAGACCGACGAGAGGTCTTCACCCAGCGAGGGCTCGGACATCTACGTGTCCACCAGTTCGGCGGGTGGCGGTCTGCAGATGATGGTCGCGGGTGTCGTCAAGGCGATGTCGGCGGAATCTGCCGAGCGCGCCGCACTCGGCGCGGGCGCGATTCTCATGGACACGCTCGCCGTCGATGATGGCCGTAAGGATTATCAGAAAGTAGAGCGGCTTCGCCAGCTTCGTCCGGACATCATTCTCATGTCGGGCGGCACGGACGGCGGCACCGAGTCCCACCTCGTCGAGATGGCGGAAGTCGTGCGACGCGCCGACCCCAAGCCTCGATTCGGCGACATGAAGCTACCCGTTATCTACGCGGGCAACAAGGAAGCGCGCGGGAAGGTCGACCAGGTGCTGGGTGAGACCATCGAGTTCAAGCCGGTCGACAATCTGAGACCCACGCTCGACCGCGAAGTCCTCGGCCCGGCTCGCGAGGAGATCCACGAGATGTTCCTCGAGCACGTCATGCAGCAGGCCCCCGGCTACTCCAAGCTCCTCGAGTGGACGAGCGAAGAGATCATGGCGACCCCGAACGCGGTCGGCAAACTTCTCAAGGAGTACGCCGAGAACGAGAAGATCAACCTGCTCGGCGTGGACATCGGCGGCGCGACCACCGACGTTTTCTCGGTGTTCAAGAGCGGCGACGAGCGCATTTATAACCGAACGGTTTCGGCGAACCTCGGCATGAGCTACTCGATCTGCAACGTGCTGAAAGAAGCCGGTATCGAGAACATCGTCCGCTGGCTGCCGTTTGAGATCGATCCCAGCGAAGTGCGCAACCGGCTGCGGAACAAGATGATTCGCCCGACCACGATCCCGCACACGTATGAGGATCTCCTCATCGAGCATGCGGTGGCGCGCGAAGCGCTGCGGCTTGCGTTCGAGCACCACAAAACGCTGGCGCGCGGCTTGTCGGGCGTTCAGCAGCAGCGCGACGTGGGTCAGATCTTCGACCAGACCTCGGCCAGCGAGTCGCTGATCAAGATGTTGGAACTTGACTTGATCATCGGATCGGGGGGCGTTCTCTCCCACGCCCCGCAGCGTGCCCAGTCAGCCCTCATGATGATGGATGCCTACCAACCGGAAGGCGTCACCATGCTCACCGTCGACTCGATCTTCATGACGCCCCACCTCGGCGTGCTCTCGCAGCACTTCTACGAAGCGGCCAAACAGGTCTTCGAGTACGACTGTATCGTCAAAATCGGCGACTGCATCTCGCCCATCGG
>JANJUB010000137.1 GCA_024710805.1 Fimbriimonadaceae bacterium
GAAAGTGAACCCATGAAGGCACCGATCGGGGTGCGAACCGCTGAGAGGACGACGATGTCTTCCATGCCTCGTAAGGTACCCCACGGTACACTCTGAAGCCGTGTCCAAGCCCAGAATCGTCTGCGTCGTCGGAACCCGGCCCGATACCATCAAGACCGCTCCGGTGGTTCGTGCTCTTCGCGCGTACTCCGACCAAGTCGAGACCCTCGTGATCGCGACCGGTCAGCACCGCGAGATGCTCGCCCAGGCGCTCGCCGCTTTCGATCTCGCCGCCGACCACGACCTCGCGATCATGCAGCACGGCCAAACGCTCGCCCAGGTCACCTGCCGAGCGATGGAAGGCCTCGATCGGCTCTTCGACGAACTGAAGCCGAACTACGTCATCGCTCAGGGCGACACCACCACCACCTTCGTTGCCGCGCTCACCGCGTTCTACCGCCAGATTCCCTTCGGGCACGTCGAGGCCGGTCTTCGCACGGACACCATCCACAACCCGTTTCCCGAAGAGTTCAACCGCCGGGCGGCTGGGCTGGTCGCCGCGCATCACTTGGCTCCGACGACCTGGGCGGCGAAGAACCTGCTCGACGAAGGCAAGGACCCGAGCACCGTCTACGTCACCGGCAACACCGGCATCGACGCCGTGCTTTCGATCGCCGAACAAGAGAAACAGACTTGGTTGCCCGACCACACCGGACGGGTCATCCTGCTCACCACCCACCGGCGCGAGAACTGGGGCGAGCCCCAGCGCAACATCGCCCGCGCCGCGCGACGGTTGGTCGATCGCTATGAAGACGCCGTCATGGTCGTGGCCATGCACCGCAACCCAACCGTGCGCGAGGTGTTGACCGCCGAACTCGGTGGACACGATCGCATCCAACTCATCGAACCGCCCGACTACGCGCCGTTCGTCAAGCTCATACAACGATCGACGCTGATTCTCACCGATTCGGGCGGCGTTCAAGAAGAGGCTCCCGCCTTCGGCAAGCCGGTGCTCGTCCTACGCGACACTACCGAGCGTCCGGAGGGTGTCGACGCCGGCGCGGCGACGTTGGTCGGCACCGTCGAAGAGAAGCTTTACGCGGAGGCTTGCCGGTTGCTCGACGATCCCGCTGCCTACGACCGGATGGCGCAGGCCGTCAGCCCGTACGGTGATGGGCTCGCCGCCGAGCGCACGCGTTACGTGGTGCTCAAGTCGCTGGGAATCGACACTCCCGAGGTGGCGATGTGGGGATCCTAGAGGCGATCGTCTACGGGATCGTCCAGGGCGCGACCGAGTTTCTACCCATCTCCAGCACCGCCCACATCCGCATCGTGCCGAGCCTGTTGGGCTGGCAGGATCCCGGTGCCTCGTTCACGGCGGTCATCCAACTGGGAACGCTTCTCGCCGTGCTGATCTACTTCGGCAAGGACCTCAGCAAGACCTTCATGGGTTGGCTCGGCAGCCTGACCGACAAGAGCAAACGGAACTCTCTGGAAGCGAAGATCGGTTGGGGCATTGTCATCGGCACGCTCCCCATCGTCATCTTCGGCTTCGCGTTCAAAGATCAGATCAAGTCCGCCGAGGTTCGATCGCTGTACGTCATCGCTTTCATGCTCATCTTCATGGGCGTCGTGCTCGCGATCGCCGAACGCGTCGGCAAGCGGCAGCGGTCGTTTGGAGACTTGACCGTCAAGGACGGCATCTGGGTCGGGCTTTGGCAGGCAGTGGCCCTCATTCCCGGCGCGAGCCGCAGCGGTTCGACGATCACCGGTGCCCTGTTCGGTGGGCTCGACCGACCGACCGCCGCTCGATTCTCGTTCCTGTTGAGCGTGCCCAGCATTCTCGCTGCGGGCATGCTCGAAGTCGTCCAAGAGCGCGACGGGCTCATGTCGGCGGGCGTCGTGCCGGTCGTGGTCGCAAGCGTCGTCTCGTTCTTCGTCGGTTACGCAGCGATCGCGTTCCTCATGAAGATGCTGCAGACCAAGTCGACCGCCGGGTTCATCGTGTACCGCATCGCCCTCGGCATCGCGCTCCTTGTGATGCTGCAGCAAGGCGTGCTCACGCCGACCACCGGCATCGCCACGGAGGCACCCGCTGTTTCGACGCAAGCCCCCTGAGCCGTCACTCCCCGTCGAGTGGCTCATCGTCGGGCTCGGCAACCCCGGACCGGAATACCGCGGGACCCGCCACAACGTCGGCTTCGAGGTGATCGAGCGACTCGCCGAGAAGAACCGAATCAAGCTCGATCGCGGCAAGGGTCGCGCCATGGTCGGACGCGGGCGCATCGCGGAGTGCGAAGTGCTCTTGGTCAAGCCGCTCACGTTTATGAACCTCTCCGGTCAGGCGGTCGGACCGCTCGCCAAGTCCCTTGGCGTACCGCCCGCACGGGTGCTCGTGATCGCGGATGACCTCGACTTGCCGACCGGCAAGCTACGCCTTCGCGAGAAGGGCGGCGCAGGCGGCCACAACGGCCATAAGTCGCTGATTTCGAGTCTGGGAACCCAAGAGTATCCGCGCCTGAGGGTGGGGATTTCGAAGGGGGACGGCGCAACGGTGGACCACGTCCTCTCGACATTCAATCCCGATGAGCGAGCACTGATCGACGACGCGGTTAAGCTGTCTTGCGAGATTGTGGATTTGGTCTTGCGTGGGGATTGGGGCCGCGGGCAGGAGCGGGCTGAGCATCATTTGAAGTGAGCTAGAGCGGCCCCGTCCGGCAGTAACGAGCACCTGATCACGACACTCGTATATTTACTGGGTTTTTCCGGCTACCTTGCGCCCAGGGGGGGGGGGGGGGGGGTAATGTGGGTCGCCATCGGGGGGTTGAGCGTGTGAGATATTTGCGCGAGCCTGCCGC
>JANJUB010000154.1 GCA_024710805.1 Fimbriimonadaceae bacterium
GAAAGCCCCGCGGCCAACGTCCTTGGTTCTGTCTCCATCTAGCGTGAAGGGCAATACGAGCAGCACCGCTACGGTCACGATGAACGGCAATGCGCCGAGCGGAGGTATCAGGCTCAACTTAGCGTCATCGAACGCGTTCGCGGTCGTGCCCGCGACGGCACTCGTGCCGATCAATCAGAACCGCGTCAACTTCACGGTGACGACGACTCGGCCAGCGACCACGCAAACCGCGACGATCAGCGCTACCTACATCGGGTTGACGCGCTCGGCAACGTTGACGATCTTGCCTTAAGCTCGACGCTTGGCCCGTCGGCGCAAGCCCAGGGCCAGTCCGGCGGTCACGAGGAGCGTCGACGGCTCGGGGACGACGTTGAACTCGAGCACGTATGACGTTTCGTCGCCAGTCTGCTGGAGCCACCACGCGTAGTCCGGGCCAGTGAGCGGAGGTGTGAACCCGATCGAGCCCCAGTTCGAACCCATGAGGGGCAGCAGATCGACGCCGATCTCCGGTCCGCCAAAGAATGTCCAGCCGAGGAGGTTGCCAACATTGGCATTCAGTGGGTCTTCGGTGATGAACGTCCCCTCCTGGACAGCCAAGAACGAGATATCGTCTTCGCTGACGTAATCGCGCAGGTACAGACTCGTCAGCGCTTGACCGGGGGCAAGCGAGAATCGGAAGTAATCACGGTCCGAGAAGCCCGTGTTCCCGATCAGCACATTGGATCCGATCGACAGACTGAGGGGTTCCGGATTGAACCGATCGTCGGTCAAGTCGCCCTGGATGTTCTCATCCCAAATGACGATGCTGTGGCCAACTGCGGCCAGCGTGCCAAGGGCGGCCAGGAAGAGAGAACGCGTGAACACGCCCTCTGGACGGATGCCGGCTCGATCAAGGTTCGCGGAGACCTACCAGGTTTCGCCGGGTATCCTCTTCCCTTACAATCCAATCCCGTTGTCAGGGAGGGACCCACTATGGCAGAACGTTACGAAGACTCCTATCTCTATCGCCTCCGGCACTCGGCCGCCCACCTCATGGCCCAAGCCGTGACCGAGCTCTACCCCGGCGCGAAGCTCTCCATCGGCCCCCCGATCGAGAACGGCTTCTACTACGATATCGACTTCCCCGCTCCGATCAAGGAGGAGGACCTCACCGCGATCGAGAAGCGCATGAAGGAGCTTTCGAAGCTGGATCAGAGGATTCAGCGCATGGAAGTCAGCCGCGAGGAAGCCAAGGCGCTCATCCTAGACGAGAGCATTCCCTCGATGGGCAAGGACGTCGCCGAGTACAAGCTCCAACTCCTCGACGCCATCCCCGAAGGCGAGACGATCAGCTTCTACGATCAGCAACGCACCGATCGCGAAGGCACGCTCCACCGGTTCCTCGATTTGTGCCGCGGACCGCACGTGGATACGACCAAGGAGATCAAGCACGTCAAGCTGATGAGCATCGCCGGTGCCTACTGGCGCGGCGACGTGAAGAACAAGCAGCTCACCCGCATCTACGGTACGGCGTTTGAATCCGCCGAGGACCTCGAGCAGCATCTGCACATGCTCGAAGAGGCCAAGAAGCGCGACCACCGCGTGCTCGGCCGCGATCTCGGCTTGTTCATGTTTTCGCCGCGCGTCGGAACGGGACTTCCCCTCTGGCTGCCCAAGGGTGCCATCCTGCGCGACATCCTCATCGACTTCATGAAGAAGGAGCAGCTCGCGCGGGGCTATGAGCCGGTCGTGACGCCGCACATCGGCAACATCAAGCTCTATGAGAAGTCGGGCCACGTCATCACGTACCGCGATAAGATGTTCCCGTTCATGGAGGATGAGGAGAAGGAAACCTACATCCTCAAGCCGATGAACTGCCCGTTCCACATCGAGATTTATGCGTCGCAGATGCGCTCGTATCGCGATCTCCCAGTGCGGTACGCCGAGTTCGGCACGGTGCATCGCTATGAGCAGAGCGGCGAAGTCACCGGTATCCTGCGCGCCCGCGGATTCACGCAAGACGACGCCCACCTATTCGTGACGCCCGACCAGCTCCAGGACGAGTTCATCGGCGTCGTCGACCTGATGAAGGCGGTGCTTGTGAAGCTGGGCCTGACGGATTATCGCGTCCGCGTGGGCACCAAGGACCCGTCCTCCGACAAGTATGTCGGCCACGACGACAACTGGGTGGCGGCGACGAAGGCGATCACCGACGCGTGCGACAAGCTGGGCCTCGACTACGAAATCTCACCGGGCGACGCCGCGTTCTACGGACCGAAGTTGGACTTGATGATCCGCGATGCGCTGGGCCGCGAGTGGCAGATGGGCACCGTGCAGGTGGACTACAACCTGCCCGAGCGGTTCGAACTGGAGTACATCGGCGAGGACAGCAAGCCCCACCGCCCGATCATGATCCACCGTGCGCCGTTCGGATCGCTGGAGCGCATGATCGGCCTGCTGACCGAGCAGTACACGGGCGCGTTCCCGTTCTGGTTGTCGCCGGTGCAGATCATGGTGCTGCCTATCGCGGATCGGCACATCGAGGAAGCCGACAAGCTGGCGGCGCGGCTGCGGGAAGTTCTTTTCGACTCGCGGGCGTTGCGAGTGACGGTGGATCACCGCTCGGAGACGCTGGGCAAGAAGATCCGCGATGCGCAGCTTTCGAAGGTGCCGTACATGCTCATCTTGGGCGACCGGGACATTGAGAACGGCACGGTCGGGGTGCGCTCACGCGAAGAGGGCGACCTTGGGGCCATGCCGCTTGAGATGTTCTTGCAAAGAGTCTAAGAGTAGCGTGAGGTGAGGTTTGCTGGGACTAGTTCGCGACGATGCTCAACTCAAAAATTTCCTTCTCCGGCAGTTGGCCATCAAGATACATCTTAAGGCGCTCTTGCTTCACCCAACTGCCGGAAGGTGAACACAGTTTCTCGATGCCAGCACTCTGCATGGCTTTGAGAACGCGCCCATAGCGCTCTCTAGGGTCATTGGAGTATGCGCCTTCAAGCCAAGCCACCATGGCTCTGGTCGATACTATCCAACCCTCGGGGCCCTTGATGGCAAAGGTGGGGCACTCAATCGGGGGCTTCCCGTCTGATCTCGAGATGCGCACACGGAAGGATGGCCGCCTTCGATCATCCTCTCTAAGTCGATCCTGAAGGCGCTTGATCTCGTCGTTCTTCGGAGGCACCAAGTCAAGCGTCTCCCTCAGAACCTGGACAGCAGCGTCTGGTGCGACGTATCCCTCAAGAACCCCCTGTACATATCTCGCATACGCTTCCTCCGAGATTCCCAGCAGCTCCATTTCATTGCCATACGCGTACTGTTTGGCCGCCTGCAGATCTCCCCTTATTATCGCCCGGACCGTGTCCTCAAGCGCCTGCTTTGCCTGCCGCTCGTAAGCGGCAGCCGTCCAGTAATGCCACGCAACCCAGCCAGCAAGTGAGGTCAGCGCAGCGACGATGAGCAGCCGGTATGTAATCGGAAGACGGCGTATCATGTCCGCCTACTGCGGCGACCCCGGCCCCTGCCAGCCTGGAGGCGTTCCAGAGCAAAGTCCATTGCTTTGGCAGGGACTCGTAAACAGATTGCCTAGGCTGTTAACGTTTCCACTGGCCGACCCCGAACAACTTGGAGGGCCGCCGATTTCCGGCTCGCAGATCACGTTGTAACACAGCCTCTGGCAGCAGTTCGGCTCATTCCCGCTCATCGTGCTGCAGCATTTGTAGGTCGCGGTCACCCTCGGTGCGCATCCGTCATCACAAACGAGCCTCCAGAACTGCTGAGTACAGACGTTGCTCCCGAGAACAACGTGTTCGATGTGAGCGGCGTTGGCCAGACTCGCGAGTACAAGTGCTATGCCTGAGATGTACATCACCTTCTCTTCATTGTTGTCTCCTGCCTACTGGTAGGCCATATCGGTAAAGATGAACGTCCTGGGTGGTGACACGCGTCCCCGGCCAATCCCACCGTCGACAAACAGCCTGATTCGGAACGGGGGGGTTATCAGAGGGTCAGTGTCTTCACGAAAACTGTAGTAGAGCTCGTCATGAATATGGCACTCGACGATGGACAGCTTAGAGCCTTGCTGTTGCTCCCGCGCGATCATCATCTCGCGAGCCTTGCTCATCGTTCCGTCAGGATTGACAGGACGGGATGATATTGGCCACAAGTAGCTTGAACCTAAGTGGCGTCGCATCACGGTTGACGAAGATGGGCAGAAGAGGAGTTCTCGGGTCATGCCGTAGTCCTTCAGTTGGTCAACTGGATTGCGTCCATCGGAAGGCATGTAGGCGAGGCCGTGCAGTTCCGGGTATCCGTTACCGTGATCGTTGTCTGCGGCATAGAGTTGGGCAATCACATAGAACTGCTTAAGTTGGTTCGCACAGTTGGTCTGGCGTGCCGCCTCGCGACTGGGCGCGCTCGCGAAGAATCCTAGCGAGGCCAGAACACAAATGATGCCGATGACGACGAGCACCTCGGTTAGCGTGAAACCTTTTGAGCGGTACATCCATCACTCCCAGCCACTGCCTTCTTCTTCGCAAACAGCCCGCGGTAGGTCGGCTCCGACGTTGCTGCGAAGATGAAGATCGCGGCGGCAACGCAGAATAGACTAAATACCGGTACCCTTCGTAACATACAAGTATTATATGTGGTCTTTGGTCAAACTACCCCCCCCCCCCGGAAAATTCGCAGTTCCCGTATAAATACTAGGTTGCATTGCCGATTCTGGCGGTCTCTTTCGCCAGCTATTGACAAACCACTTCGAACCTAGGCAGAAGATCCGCGACGCGCAGCTTTCGAAGGTGCCGTTCATGCTGATCTTGGGCGATCGGGACATCGAGAACGGCACGGTCGGGGTGCGCTCACGCGAAGAGGGTGACCTCGGCGCGATGCCATTGGACGCGTTCTTGGGTCGATTGTAAGGGTTTGAGCCCTCCCTTTCACTCCGGTGAGAGGGAGGGTTGGGAGGGAGAGCAAAACAGGCGCCTTGCGCCCGTGCATGTCGGTCAGAGGCCCTCCACCCCCCAGCCCCCTCTCCCCGGACAATCACCGAGGCGAGGGGGAGTTCATTCCGCGGGCCTCGCTTCGATCGAAACCCGCGCCTACACTCTGTTCCAATGTTCGCTTGTAGGCGCAGGTTTCGAAGTCACGAGTCATGCGAGTGACGAGGCCCTGCGTACCACGCGTTGGCACCAATCAGCCAAAGACCTCGTGGGTACCCCACCCCTCCTCCCCATATGGAAAGGAGGGGCTCACGGATACTTACTTGCGGCGGCGGCGAAGCATGCTCAGGGCGCCAAGGCCCAGGACCGCCATGGTCGCCGGTTCGGGAACCGGTGCCGACTGGAAGTTGGTCACCAGGAAGTTGCCGTTGCCGCCCGTTACGCCGGCCGCGCTGGACGTCCAACGGCCAGCGAACAACGATCCCCATCCGTTCGCCGTATCGGTGGCCGCCACAGCATCAAATGGCGATTGAGTGGTCGCCCCCAACTGCTGGCTGAACCGCATCTCGAGTGCGAGATCGCCACCGGTGTAGAGGTATGACGTGTTGAACGTGATCATGGGGCCAAACACATTGGGCGTGCTTCCGCTTCCGCCCGCGGTGAATGAGCCCGCCGCAAATGAAAGAGCCCCGGAACGAACTTGCGTCACCGGTCCCAGATAGTTCGCGGCAAACGTGTTGCTCATCGCGCTGGGTGCTACGCCCTGACCCATATAGATGTCCCAACTTGCAAAGTTCGCTGCTACTGGCGGCCAAGCAGCGGTCGAAGCATTGTTGAGACGGAAGGTCATGCCGCTGATGTTGTGGTTGATCATGCCCGTCAGCTGCGAGGCCGCGATCGTCATCTGGTAGGTGCGGCCAGCGGTACCCGTAGAGGTCAGAGAAAAGCTGCCACCTGCTTCGGTCGCGGCAAACGCGTTAGGCACCACGCCATCAGCAAGTCCAAGCGATGCCAAAGAAAGCGGCACCATGATCGCTAAGTATCGTTTCATAAAACTGATATCCTCCAAACACGGTTTGTCAAGACCGCTCCCTTCAGGATAACAAACCTGATGCAGAATTGACCCAGCAATTGTGCGGGCTTTCGATCTGTTTCCACGCGCTTGTCCATAGATGACCGGGTTCTTGAGCATCTCGCGATACTCGTCGAACGACATGGGCTCGAAGTCGTGCGGATCGGACACGTCGCGGGCGATTTCCAGCGTCGCTATGTTAATCGATGCCCAGGTCGTCGAAGCTCCGAATCGATAACACTCGGAACGGACAGGCTGCGATCTTGTTCTTGAATCGCCCACCCTCGCGGCGATCGTGACAGCATCGGCGGTTTGTCGGGATCTTGGCCGGTGTGCCATGCTGGGGCATGCTGTGCGCATTGCTGATCCTGGCCGCAGAACCGACTCCGCTCTTCAACGGACGCGACCTTGCCGGCTGGCACATGGATGTTCCCGCCCTCGATAAGAACCCCGAGGGCACGAAGCCGTTCATCGTGCGCGGCGGGCTGCTGGTGAGTCTGGGCAACCCAGGTGGACACTTGATCACGGACAAGGCGTATCGCGACTACCGACTCGATGTCGAGTATCGGTTCGCAGGTAAACCCGGCAACTGCGGAGTGCTGGTGCACGCCTCGAAACCTCGCCGGCTGTATGACATGTTTCCGCAAAGCATCGAGGTTCAACTCCAATCCGGCCACGCGGGCGACTTCTGGTGCATCGGCGAAGACATCACCGTGCCAGACATGGTCGCGAGACGCGGTCCCAAGGAAAAGTGGGGCGTCGACGGTGACAAGGCTCGGCGCATCGCGAACCTCACGGATAACTCGGAAAAACCCCTCGGGGAGTGGAACACCATGCGCATTGAGTGTGTGCGCGATCGGGTCACCGTGTGGGTCAATGGGGACTTGGTCAACGATGGCACCGGCGCGACGGCAACTCAAGGGCAGATCGCGCTGCAGGCGGAAGGGGTCGAGGTCGAGTTCCGAAGACTCGACCTAATCCGCTTGTAGCGACTTGCCAAACTGCAGCCAATCCCATTCCCACTCGAACCCAAGATCGAGGTTCAGCTGGTACATCGGGTTCGTCACATCGTTCTCAGTGCGAAGCCACTTGAATCCCAGATCGCGCAGCGCCAAAATCGCTCGGACCTTAAGGGCGGTAACCACGCCTTGGCGGCGATACGCACGCAGGACGCCGCTCAGGCCCGTGGCTACCAAGGTCGGGTCGAGCTGATACGGCGTTACGCGCGTGTAGCCGATGATCTGCTCGCCATCCATGGCGACAAACATGAGGCGGTGATCATAGACCATTGGGTTCTTGAGGCGTTCCGCGTACTGCTCATAGGGGATTTGAACGTAGTCGTGCGGGTCCGGAACGTCGCGCGCCATTTCATCGGTCGCCTCGTAGAGCGCGGGCAACCAGTCGAAGCCTCTCACCGCTAACTCGGCGATAGTCAACACTGGATATCGGCATGAGGTGATCTTTGCCTCGAGTCGCGACTCATCGAACGCTTCAATATCGAGCTTTGAGCTCGGCGCGGTCTGGATCAACGTATACCCGCGCGATTCTAGAGTCATGCGGCGCAACGACTTGTCGCTCCGCGTCCAGATCGAGAGGTCGCGGGTCCCAACTGCACGGGTCCGTTCTTCGGCAAATTGCACCGCATGTGGGTAGTTGGCATCATCCGAGGTATGGACCTCGCCTTCGATCCGGAGAGGAGGCCGCGTCTCATCGGGAGCAAACAATGCGATCGCGACGGTGCCCTCGTCGTTGGTCCAGTGCTCTTCGTGCGCGCCTTCGAGTGCGTGCCCCTCGTACGCGAGAATCTCAGCCGGCGATTGCGGATATCCGGGATACGACTCCGTGAACTGCCGCGCCATCACGGGTGCGGCATCTTCCCTGCTGACCTGTTGGAGATTCATGGCCCCGGATTGTGACACCGTCCCGCACAAGTACCAGGGTCCATGCCCAAAAGGCCCGCTACAATGGAAGGCACGATGCGACCTCTCGCTCTGATCGCTTTGATGGCCACCGCTACACAAGTCCACGCGGTGTGGACGGTCACCGACCTTCACCCTTCGGGCGCGCTGACGTCTATTGCCTGGAGTACCCGAGGCGGACTGCAGGCGGGCGTGATCCGCGAGAACAACACCGGCCTTTCAAGAGCAAGTCTGTGGAGCGGCACGGCGGCGTCTTGGGTCAGTCTGAATCCAGGTGTTGCGTTCGTCTCGGGAGCGACTGCCACCGACGGATTCCAGCAGGTCGGCGAGATTCGACCGATCAGCAACCCTGCCCAGGATCGGGCAAGCCTCTGGTCGGGTTCGGCAGCGTCGTATGTCGACCTCCACCCCACCGGAGCGGCGCGTTCCTACGCAAGAGCGGTCGAGAATGGAGTGCAGGGCGGCTATTCCGAGTTCGGTGGACTGTTGCAGGCGGGCTTGTGGACGGGAACGGCGGCGTCTTGGCAGAGCCTGCACCCGGGAGCGGCCACCGAGTCACAGATTCACGGGTTATCGGGTAACCAGCAAGTCGGCGAAGCCCGGATCGGCGGCGACTACCACGCCAGCATCTGGAACGGAACCGCCGCCTCTTGGGTCGATATGCACCCGGGGGCGGCAAGCGAGTCCTTCGGTTGGTTCACAGACGGCTCCCAACAGGTAGGCAAGGCGGTCGTCAACAGCATTAACCGTGCCAGTCTGTGGACGGGCTCAGCGGCCTCATGGGTCGACTTGACTCCGGGTGGGGCCACCGATGGCGAGGCGTTTGGCGTGTACGGTGGATTCCAGGTTGGTTATGTGACGATCGGTGGTCAGGAGCGAGCGAGCCTCTGGAACGGTTCAGCGGGTTCCTGGGTCGATCTGCATGATCAGAACTACCTGAACACCCGCGCCTACAGCATCTGGAGCGATGCGAACTTCACGTACATCGCCGGCTACGGAACTGACCCGACGTCGAGCATGACCCACGCGCTGCTGTGGACGCAGCCGGTTCCGGAGCCAGCGACGCTGGCCGCGGTGGGTGTCGGGCTGGCGGCGATGATTCGTCGGCGTCGGAAGTGAGTCTGCGATACAATGTGAGTGAGATGGACACGCTGAGAGTGACGGCTCTAATCGAACGGGAAGGCGAACACTACAACGCACTGTGCCCTGAACTTGACATTGCGAGTCAAGGCAGTTCGGTCGAGCAGGCCAGGCTGAATCTCATCGAAGCGGTTGAGCTGTTCTTTGAGACGGCAGACTCGTCAGAAGTGGCGCGGCGCCTCAACAGCGAGGTGTTCATTACTTCGGTCGAGGTCACCATTGGGAAGGTTGCGTAGGCTTTCTGGCAAGGAAGTCTGCGATATTCTCGGGCGTCATGGCTTTCAGTTGGTGCGACAGCGCGGTAGCCACGCGGTCTACCAACACCGCACGGCCGACGGCACAACGACGGTGCCCGTTCCGATGCACGGCAACCTGACCCTTGGGACCCTATCTGCGATCATCAGGCAGTCGGGCCTGCCGCGAACCGAGTTTGAGTCCGAGTGAGCCACGCGCGAGCAAGCGCCATCCCGGCTCCTAGTTCTGATGCGGGCCTTCTCCGTATGCGGTGCAGCCTTACCGCCAGTGGTAGTTCCAGTAGTTCGCCGGGGCCACGCGCTCGGCAGAGGTGTTCCCCGCCTTCACCAGCGCGTAGCCGATCGGAGCCGGGCCAACGTCGTCGGTTCGACCGTTGTATTGCGTCGCTCCGTATCGCGTGCCTAGCGCGACCATCTCCCACGACGTGAACCGCTCGGTCTCCACGCGGTACTTTGCTCGACCATACAGTTTCAGGTCGATGTATGCCTTCTGCTCGCTCGGATTGTTCATGTCGCGGTAACCCGCTACCGCCCAGCGGCCCGCCGCCTCGACGCGCGAACTACCCCGCAGAACAACATCGGCCACTCCGCCACTGATAGAAACGACCTCGATCGTCAGATCCGCCTTCACGATGTCCTTCTCCGCGAATGCCGGGGTCTGTCCACGAACGTTGTCAACGAAGTTCAGTCGCACCAGCCGGTTAAGAAGCGGTGCCGGGACCGACTGCCGCTCACCCTTGGCGATCTTCGCCGGCATCATCGAGCGGACTTCTTCGCGGCGGAACCATGCGTAGTCCTGATTCCACGCAGACCCACGCCAATCCTTGGGCATGTTCTCGCGCGGTAGATCGCGCGAGAACACGCGCAACACAAGTCCGTCCTCAGGGTACTTCGCCTCGGGGCGGTTGATCTGCTTCGCCTGTGCGGCGACATCCTCGGACGACGTTCGCTCGAACGGCGTCATCGCGTTCCACTTGTCAAGCGCACGCCGGAGCATTCCCGCCATCGCGATCGGATCGTTCGTGTTGATACTCGCCAGCATGAAACCGCTCGGCGCAGCGGCATAAATGCCTTGCCGGGTGTTCGAAGGCTGGGTCCGGCCCGCGTAGTGGCCCTGCTCGAAGATCTTCTGGGCAAGCAGACACTCGGGATCCTTACCGACTTGAAGGCGATGCACCTCGTCCGCCGCGGGGATGAAGTGGCGAAGAAGGTCTTTGACTTGCGGGTGATTCCAGACAGCCTGCCTGGCGATGACGCCGTTGTTTCACGTACAGCCCATCGGGTGGCCGTTCATCGCCCAGAGGAGGATCGGCTTCGAGGTCTTCTGAGACTCGACGACGGCCTCCCAAAAGGTCGACTTCCACGCCGCCTCCTCAAATCCCAACTCGGCGGGCTTCGGTCGGATGTAGGCAAGCCAACTATCGAAGTTGGCGGGTCCCGGAGTCGGTGCGGCCACTTGGGCCACGAGGGCGAGTAAGACGGATGTAATCATAATTGGGTCGGCTTGTTCTCGATCTGCAAAAAGGTTCCCTTTGGGAGTTGGACGCGCATGAGGACGCCTTCGTGCGACACCCACGCTGTGTACGGCTCGCGGTAACCGCTGAACTCCACCTGCGGCCCCGTCCAGAAGCGCTGGAAGAGCGTCGCATTGAAGCTGCCCCGCACCTTAGCCTTGATCTGCACAGGAACGGCGGTGAAGGGGTCGAGCAACCAAAACGTCTTGTCGGCCTTGAGGATCTCGGACTTCTTCCCCGCCGGATCAGCCCGCAACATGGGCACGAACGCGGACTTGCTCAGCTCGTCCATGCCGCAACCTGGAGACCGAACGACCTTCCGGGGGGCTTGATTCGGAGCGCTCAGCGTCGCGGTGTACTCTTCGGCACCGTAGGTCGCTTCCATCTTCCAGGTACCGGTCGCCATCTTCAGGGTGCAATCCTCGCCGAGGATCTGCCCTTCTTCGGTGACGTACCAGGTGCGCTCAGCTTCATGCTTGAGGCCGATCAGGCTCTTGCCGCGGGTGACCGTCTGGTTCCGGTGCGCCCTCGTTGAAAGGGCCAGACAAGGGGTGCTTCCAAACACGGCTGGAGTGACCGACCAACCGGTGAAGCCGATCAGTACGTCACTGTAGGCGACGGGCTGAGAATCGAAGTGGCCCGCTTCAAGTTCGTTGACATAGAGGCTGTAGGTCTGGGCACTCTGCTTGGCGATCCCGAACACGAACTCCTTGGCACCGGCAAACACGGGCAACAGCAACTCATCGGGCTTCAGGTTGAGGAAGCGGACGTCGGGAATCTCCTGAACTTGCTGACCAACAAGCACGAGACCGAGGGCGGCTAACATGTTCAGCTCCCAATGAAGCAGCCGACCGTTTGGGTAACGGGGCGCGTGATATCTCGTCCATTGAGGAACTCATCGAGCGCGATTCGCAGGTCGTTACGCCCCGGCTTGGGTCGAATCTTCCCATGCTCCTCGTAGAGATCGTTGATCCTCCCCAAGTAGCGAACCTTGCCCTTCGGATCGACGATGGCCGCCTGCGGGGTCACGGTCGCGCCGAGGGCCTTGACCAGCTTGTGATCACCATCGATGATGCCCGGACAGGTCAGCTCAAAGCTCGCTCGGTGGTCATTGACCTGGGTCTTGGTGAGCGAGCCATCGGGATAGACCAAATACGACTGAACGCCGCGAGCAGCATACGTTGTGATGATGCGCGAAATCTCCGGTGCCATCCGGTTCGCGATCGGGCAATCTACGCCCACGAAGATGACCAGCGTGGCTTTCGCTTTGGGGGCCGGTATCGCCTGCGTGACTCCGGCCGAATCAGGCATCTCTAACTTCACCGGCTTAGCCGGTAACGACGATTGACCCAATATCAAGGCCGCAAGTGTCGCAACCATGCTGTTTTCTGGCGATCAGAATCGAATCTGATAGTTGACGTTGACCGTCCAGTTGTTCCGATTAGCGCCGTTGGGAAGCGAATGACCGTAGCTGAGATTCCCAGCGAATACGGACAGGAGTTGGTTCGGCCCCGGCCGCTGATCGAAGCGGAGGTAGTACCGATGCGCGGTCTGGCGGAGTTGGTTGCCCCAGCGCTGTTCAACACCGTAGAACAGCTGCAACGGCGAACCCGAGTTCCTGAAGAGATCGAGGGTCAAACCGGCCATCCGCGAAGATTCCTTCGAAATCGAGTTCAGGCGCTCTTCCCAACTGCCGGCAAGTCCGGTGCGACCTTGGTCGACGTTGATCGTCCACTTGTTCACGCGCCACGGGTTCGTGTTCCGGAACATGGGAACGTCGGGACGCGGTTGCGGATCTTCCGGATGCGTGAGCATCTGGTGGGTCAGCTGAACTCCCTTCACCGGTCGCAAGGTGACCGAGAAGTCGCGGATCATGACCGCATCGTCTCGAGGCAGATCCCGGACCGTGTACCGCATCTTGCCCACGATGGCGCGCTTCTCGCTTTGGTCGGTCTCGAACGTCACCGTTCGGTCGATGCCACGGAAGCCGTTCGCGCTCATCTGGCTGCGATACTCGAGACCAATCTTGTTGGAACCGATCGAACCCGCGATGCCGGCGATCCGGTTCTCGCGAACCCAGTTCGTCCAATCCGTCGCGGTGTCCATCGCAAAGTTGAACGTGAAGTTCTTGATCAACCCGAGGTTCATGGGAGCCGAGGACGACAGAGCGACGTTGCTGAGGCCCTGCGTGTGTTGCGCATCCCAGCGGTTCTCAGCGTAGCTGGCCTGGTCGATCTTGAGGAAGCCGAGGCTGCCCGGCGTCATGTTGACGACCGAGTTCATCGTTCCCGTCGGACCATTGATTGCGCGAGCGTAGCCGTAGTTCAGCCGCATGCCGCGGCCGAAGTCGAACCAGAAGCCATAGTTCCGCTTCGTCTCGTCGGCTTTCTCGCCGGTCCGATCGACGCGCATGTCGGTAACGCTGACGCCGACCTTCTTGGAAATCTCGGTGGTCAGCGTGTTGGCGCTGATGTTCTCCTGTTCGCCATTCTGGTAGCGCGTGCGAGTCTGCTCGCTTCGCAGGCCGGTCTTCGCGTCGATTTTGGTCTCATACGCGAGATACTGCCGGGTGAAATCGCTGAACTGGTTATTGGTCCCCTCGAAGTTCTGCGTCTCATTGAAGAACATCACCTTGCCGAAGCGGCCGAAGTCGCGAGCGAGGGTGATCTTCTCGGTGAGATTGGCGAACAGCGTCTGGAGCGGGTCCGACTGCTTGTTCTGCATGCGCAACACGTTGACGCTCGTCTTAGCGTCGGGCTTCCAATCAACGACGAAGTTGCGGATGTAGCTCGACTGGCTGAGCGGATCACTCTGCGCGTCGGCGAGGAAGGCATCGAGCCGCAGCTGCGAGTTGATCTGCCACTTCACCTTGGCGTCACGCTGACTGTATCCACGAAGCGCGGCGAGTAGATCCTTCTCAGGATCCATGAGTTGCACGACGTTGCTGAACCCGGAATCGACTTCACGGGTGTTCAAATCGACTTCGATCTTCGGGTCGCGATAGGCAATCGCGGTTCGCTTGGCGCCGCCGGTCGGAGATTCCGCGTTGAGCGTAGCTACCTTCAGCGATTTGCTCTTGCCGAAGTTCAGGTTCATCCCGAAGTCGGTGCGATCGAGCCCGGAGATGGTGCCGAGTTGCTGTCGCTCAAACTGCATCAGCGAAGTCAGTTCGTTGAACTGATCGCCCATCCGCTGCTGCCGGAAGTACAGATCCGCCTTGTCGCTCTTGGCGTTGAGCGTGAGCACATCGGCACCACCCTCGCGGCCACTCAACTTAAGATGGTCAAATCCGAGATTCCAGCCCTTAAAGGGCGTCGCGCCGAAGCGAGTCAGCGATCGGTCGATGCCCGCACTGCGAAGGAAGAACCCTCGGTCCTCCGGTCGGTTGTTGATGCCCGGGCCGTACATGTTGGCGATCGAGCGGATATGGCCATCCATCTCACCTTCGGACATTGCGCCGAGGCTGCCAAAGGTCGCGTCCGTGTTTCGGCTCGAATGCTGAAGGCTCCAGCCCTTGCCCTGCAAGTTGACGTCGGTCGCATCGAACTTTCCGGTCGCCGAGGCGAGCACCGAACGCCGAAGGGTCGGCTGCTTGTCCTTGCCGAGCACTGCGGTGTCGAGCGCCAGCCACTGGCGGCTCAGGCCGGCTTCGCGACCCCACTGGCCCCGCTCTTGCTCGTGCAGGCTGTCGAATCGCCGGAAGTCCCGGTCGACGACCTGCTCGCCGAATGAGAATCCAAACTTGCTTGTATCGAGCTGCAGTTCGCGCCGGTAGATGCCTTCTCCGCTCGCATTCTCGACTTCGGACTGCTTGTAGGACATCGAGCCAAGCTTGGCGGCAAAGTTCTGGCGCTTGAGGCCGACTTCCTTCTTGAGCTGCTCACGGTCGCCCTCGGCGATGTCCTTGAAGCGCTTGAAGTCCAGATCGACCGATTGCGAAGAGTAGTCGAGACTAAACTGCTTGCCGCTCAGGCTGAACTGACGCCAGTCGATCGAGGCCGATCCGTCGCGGATTTGGCGGAAACCGTTGCTCAGCTTGGCATCACCAAGGCCGACATCCTTCATGCCGAGCGAGAACCGCTTGAGGCCCTTCTCCTTCGACAGCTGATCGACATAGGCGCGCTCATAACCTGAGTCAGCCACCGCGCCAAAGCCCGCGAAGTTGTGCGAGATGTCCTGGAAGCTGGCTTCGATCGTGCCGCCGTTGAGGCCCGTCGCAAAGTTCTGCAGAACGAACTTGGAGCGTCCCGTATCGGTCTGGCCGGGGCGGCCGCGGTATTCGTAATCGGACTCTTGCTCGACGGACGAGCGGTCACCAACGAGCATCAACCCTTTCAGGCTGCCAAATGAGTTGTTCCAGCCGTATACGTTCGACAGCAACACGTTGCCATCGGCTTGGCGCTCGGTCATGCCGAGGCCCACGACCGCGTTCACGCGACCGGGCACGAGGTCGAACTTGAACGTCGGAAGGCTTGAAAACTGGGTCTTGCCGACCACGGCGGCCTGCTTGGTGGGTTCGTACCGGTAGCTGACCCGAACCATCTGACCCGGCTTCTGAGCGCGCATCAGGTAGACGACACCGGCCTCGTAGTCGATCTGATAGTCCCGGCCCTTGGTCAGGCGGCGGCCATCAAACTCGACGATTTCGGAGTTGGCGATGACGCCACCGTATCGAAGCGGAACGCCAGGAAGGTTTGAGCGGAGGGTGATGAGGTCGACAGTCTGCTGTCCGCCGATGACTGCCGCGGGCGCTGCTGTTTCATCTCCGTTCATGTTGAACGGAGCCTGCGAAACCGCTGCCCCCGAAAGAATCCAGAACCCTCCGAGGAGCAACGCCGATTTGAAGTAGCGGCTATGCATCACTCTTCCTTGTATTGTAGACGGTTCTACTTCGAATCCTCCGTGATTCGATCCCATTTTCACCCCAATTTGTGCATATTCACCGAAGTTCCGGCGAATCTGCGCGTTTCCTGGTGGATTGACGGGCGGCGCCCGAAGGCGTTACGGCCTATCGACACATTTTCTGGAACGTTGCTTCCACCCCTTGTTTCTGCCAAAGTTTGTGGCGAAGTAGGTCTGCTTGAACAAGCCAAAGACGCTGGCGCAGATCACTGCGCCAGCGTCTCATCGTTGATACTTCAGTTTGCGTCTAGCGGGTGAAAACGATCTTCGACTTGCCCATCGAAGCGCCGGGGGTGTTGGGAACCAACGTCATCGTCTTTCCGTCCTTGCTCACGGTCAGAACCTGAGGCTGATTGTTGTCGCCCTTCGGCTTCTCGCCGTTGGCCTCCGTCACCTTGAGAGTCAGCTTGTTTCCAGCCATCGACCATGTACCCTTGGCGGTTTGGTCCTTCGGCTTCTGCTGGGTCTGAGGGTTCGCCGGGAGCCCGGTCACGACCATCGAGAAGGTCTTGTTGGCGTTAAGAGTGAGCTTCATGGTCATGTTGCCCATCATCTTCTTGACCATCTCCATCATTTGCTTCTGCTGATCGGCGTTCTGGGTCTTCGGCAAGGCAGACATATCCAAATCCATCTTGCCCTTCCAGAGCCCGGTGACGTTCTGGGCCATGGAGACCGAAGCGATCATCAACGCGGCAACAGCCGCCAACATCTTGGGTGCGATTTTCATAAGTCCTCTCACTATACAACGCGTTACCGATCAATTCCGATTCGTCAATGACATTTTCTGGGTCGTTTGGGCTATCTTTGAACATGACTTGGCGCTCTGCTTTCCTGATCCCTGCAGCTCTTACCGCCGCCCACGCAGCCGCGTGGACCGACACCGGGCACATGCTGGTTGCTGCGGTCGCTGAGACACAACTCAATACAACAGCGCGCCAGGCGATCGCCGAACTTCTTCAGGAAGGGGGCGATGAGAAGACGCGAGATCTGCTCGGCGCAGCGTGCTGGGCTGACGACACAAAGACCGACAAGAACGGCCCCTGGCACTACATCAACTTCCATTTCCGCCACGACGGCCAACCTTCGGAAAATGAGCCGCTCGAGGAGAATGTGGTCTGGGCGATCTCCAAGTTCGCAGATGCCATGGCCGACCCCAACCTTCCCGCCGCTCAGCGAGCGGACGCCATCCGATATGTGCTCCATTTCGTCGGCGACGTCCACCAACCGCTACACACGGTGGCCTGCGATTCCGAGAAGTTCCCGAAGGGCGACCGCGGCGGCAATGATTTCCTCTTCGATCCCTTCAACATCGGCTCGTACCAAGTTCGAAACCTGCACTTTCTCTGGGACCTTGGCGGAGGACTCTACGGCGACACTCCGCGCCCGTTGGTCGACCGCGAGCCGATCGATGCCTTACGCGACCGGCTCATGGCCGAGCACCCGAAGGAGAGCATGCCGGAACTGAAGATCGAAGATCCCGAGCGCTGGGCTCGCGAGGGCGTGATGCTCGCCCAAACCCTGGTCTACGGGACGCCCGAGAAGACCGCACCTTCATCGTCTTATTTGGCGATGACCCAGTTCGTCAGCGGGCGTCGAATCGTGATGGCGGGCTACCGGCTGGCGGACATGTTGAATCGGACGTTTGGCGGTGAGCGGAACTCTGTGAGTACACCAACCGTTCGATAGATAGACCTTCATGTCCGATTCACCTCGACCTCGACGCGCCTGGTTGGCGTGGACGCTTTATGGGCTTGCCTGTCTCGCGGCACTTGCCATTGGAACTGCGGGTGGCTGGCTCTCGCGTAGCCCGCTGATCGCAACGGCCGTCACCAACACGGTGAAAGATGCGGTCGGCGTAAAGCGGGAGAACCCTTTTGAGACGACCAGCGACCTGACCCTCTTGGTGTTGGGGTGCGACGCGGACTACACCCGCGGTGGCAAGCGAATCGTTCGCAAGTACGCCCGCAGCGACATGATCATGGTGGTCCGCCTTGACCTGGTCACCAAGAAGGTCTCTGGGGTGAGCATTCCCCGCGACACGCTGGCTTCCGCTGGCGGGCGCGGAGAGCAGAAGATCAACGCCTATCACTCGTTCGGTGGTCCTGAACTGGCCCAGGAGGCAGTCGAGACGCTTCTGCCCGGAGTTCGAATCGATCGAGTCATCGTGCTCGACTTCGATGCCTTCCAGGAAATGGTGGACATTGCTGGCGGCGTCGAGGTGGACATCCAGAAGCGCATGCGATGGACCGACAAGGCGGCGAAGCTGAAGATCGACCTCAAGCCGGGCCTCCAAACGCTGAACGGCTACGATGCGATGGGCTTTGTGCGCTACCGCCACACCGACAGCGATATGCACCGGATGGAGCGACAGCGGCAATTCATGCTCGCATTCAAGCAGGCCGTGTTCTCGAACCCGTTGCGGATTCCCGACATCGCGAACAAGGCCGTCGAAGTGCTCAACGGCTCGCTCAACAACGAGGAGATTCTGTCCCTCGCCGAGTTCACCAAGGAACTGCCTGACGATTCCATCAAGATCGGCACCCTGCCGACGGTCGACGCGGGAAGCTACAATTTGCGGGTCGACTCCACGAAGCTCCAAGAAACGCTTGAGGAGTTTGGCCTTGTCCCCATCACGCCGTCCGTCGCTCGCGCCGAACCATGATCTTGCACACCGAAGCCTACGACCCGACTGATCCGGACGATCGTCCAAAGTCGAACTACCTCACTTTGCGCGACGTCAAGGTCGTGATCATCGCCCTCTTGGTCGCCTCACTCCTGCTGTGGCCAGCGGTGATGAGGATGATCGCGGCGCGGGACAAGCACCTGTGCAAGGACCATCTGGGGCAGGTTGCGAAGGCGCTGCTGCTCTACGCCGAGGACAATCTCGGACGCTTGCCTCCGCTCTACGTCCAGGGCGATAACTTCGAACCGCGGCAGTTCAAGTCGGGAGCCAACACCTGGATCACGCTGATCGCCGGGGGCGTGCGGGATGCTCAGAAGTCGTTCAACTGCCCGGCCGCCCACGACGAAGAGGCGGCATCCAACGAAGGGCCCGGGGGCACCACGGTGCGATCGACGTACGGGATGTTCGCCGCAGTCGCAGCCGCGCCGATCGACAACATCCCGAATCCCAGCTCGACGGCCATGGTTGCCGAAACCGCAAATCGAGGGGCCCGAGACACCTACAACCCGCTCCCGCTGAAGTCCAAGGACGGCCAGATGGTAGACGACGGGTTTGTGATCGGATTCGACAACTCCAACTTCACCCCGGTGGATGGCGGCATGGACGTCCTCGAGCGATCGAAGTTTGCGACGCGCCTGGCGTTCTACGGCACGGGGAAGGGTGTGTTCGAAAAGGAAGGACTGGCGCGCCACGTGGGCGGCATCCACATCCTTTACGCGGATTCACACATTGAGACCCTGCCTCCTACGATCGCCAACCTTCGACGAATGGCGGGCGAAGGTTCGGACATCATCGGCGCCTGGGCCGTCCGCTAGCGGATGTTGAAGTACTTGGCCTCGGGGTGGTGGACGATGATCGCGCTCGTCGACTGCTCGGGGACGAGCATGAACTCTTCGCTGAGCGAGACCCCGATCGCCGCCGGATTCAACAGCTCGAACAGCTTCGACTGATCCTCGAGGTTGGGGCACGCGGGGTAGCCGAATGAGTAGCGCGAGCCGTGATACTTGGCGCTGAACACGAGCCGGACGTCTTCCGGTTCCTGATCGTCGATGCCCATCTCGCGGCGAATCTGCAGGTGCCAATATTCGGCGAGCGCCTCGGCGGTCTCCACACCCATTCCGTGAACATACAGGTACTCCTGGTAGTCCCCGGAATCGAAGAGCTTGCGCTCCAGGGCCGAGACCTCGCTACCGATGGTGACCAGATGGAACGCCACGGTGTCCCGCTTCCCTGCCGATACCGGAAGGAAGTAATCGCTCAGGCAGAGCCGGCGCTGATCGCGCTGCCGCGGGAAGGTGAATCTTGTCCGCTCGGTGCGCTCGTCGTCGCGGTAGATGATCAGGTCGTTGCCTTCGCTGGCACACGGATAGTAGCCCCAGACAACCCTCGGTTTCAGCACCCGAGCCAGTTCGCGCTGAAGGCGCTGGAACACCGGGCGGGCGTTTTCTTCGAGCCACGCGTTGAACTCCGTATTGCCCTGACCCTCTTCGCGGCGGAACTGCCACTGTCCGCGGAACAAGGCGACCGGGTTCACGTACTTGTAGATCTCGAAGAGATCGAATCTGTCGAAACTTCGGGCCCCGTAGAAAGGCAGCGCAGGCGGCTCTTCCACTGGGACAATCTCGCTGCGGGTTCCATCGAACTGAAACAGTAAGGGATCGAGGGGATCAGTGCGGTGGGACGGCACCCGGTGTACTTCGGTTTCCTCAGAATCCGGCGCAGTTTCGGGGTTGGTGAGCTGATCCATCAGCCTCAAGCCCTCGAACGCGTCCTGCGCGTAGTGCACGCGGCCACGGTAGATGCCCCGCAGATCTTGTTCGACATAGCCTCGCGTCAGGGCCGCGCCGCCCAGGATAACCGGGTACGTGTGGAGCCCACGCTCGTTCATCTCGAGCAGGTTGTCGCGCATGATCAGCGTGCTCTTGACCAGAAGACCGCTCATGCCAATGACCTGACAACCGTGCTGCTGCGCCTGGTCGAGAATCGAGTTGATCGGCTGCTTGATGCCGATGTTCACCACCCGGTAGCCATTGTTCGAGAGGATGATGTCGACGAGATTCTTGCCGATATCGTGAACGTCGCCCGCGACGGTGGCGAGAAGGATGCTGCCCTTATCGGAACCCTCCACCCGGTCGAGATGGGGTTCAAGATAGCGAACCGAGGCCTTCATCACCTCGGCGCTCTGCAGCACGAATGGAAGCTGCATCTTGCCCGCCCCGAACAACTCACCCACGGTCTTCATGCCCTCGAGCAGAATCTCGTTGATGATCGTCAGGGCGTCGTGCTGAGCCAGAGCCTCGTCGAGCCGGCGCTCCAAGTTCTTCTTGACGCCGTCGACAATGTGCTTTTGCAGGGCTTGGGCGATCGACAGACCCTCGAACGGGTCGCCGGTCGTCGCCGCCGCTTTGACGTTCTCAAAGCGGGCCATGAGTTCGATCAGCGGATCGTAAACGCAGGTCCGCTCGCCTCCTGGCGGCGTCTCACTCATGTGCGCAAGGATACCCGTCCCAGTTTCTTGCGCAGATCGGCGCAACTTTAACGCTTTCAACGCATAGTTTAGAGTTCTCTGCGTAAAAATACAAACGAGGCACGGATCCGCGCTTGCTCTCCCCTTGGCGGACACCGGCCTCATTGCATTTTTCGCGCGGCCTCTTGGAAAAATGGGCCTCCCGCGTTATGATGAGGACGTGCCATGAAAGTCCTCACCATCGGCGGTGGACCGGCAGCAACCACGCTGGGATCCATCATCAAGCGATATCGCCCCTCGATCGACGTGCTCATCTTAGAGCGCGAACGCTTCCCACGCGACCACATCGGAGAGAGCTTGCTTCCCGTCGTATGCACCGTACTCGACGAGATGGGTTGCTGGGACAAGATGGAAGCGGCCAACTTCCCCGTTAAGATCGGTGCAACCTATCGCTGGGGGATCACCGACGACCTTTGGGACTTCTCCTTCCTGCCCTTCGGCCAGTTCGAGGAACAGCCGCGGCCAGCGAAGTTTGCGGGACAGCGCACGCGGACCGCTTTCCAAGTCGATCGCTCGGTTTACGACAAGATCCTGCTCGATCACGCCGCCGAACTCGGCTGCCGCGTGCGCGAGGAGGCCAAGGTCGTCGAGGTGATGCGCGAGGGCGACCGGGTCACCGGCGTGCGTCTCGACAACGGGACCACCGAGACTGCTGACTTCTATGTGGACTGCAGCGGCAATGTCGGCTTGCTGCGCCGAGCGATGGAGGTACCGATCGAGTGCCCAACCAAGTTGCAGAACGTGGCCTTCTACGACTACTTTCAAAATGCCGACTGGGGTGTTCACCTCGGCATCGGAGGCACACGCATCCAGATCATGTCCCTCGGTTACGGCTGGGTCTGGTTCATTCCCATCAGCGAGACCCGAACGAGTTGCGGCCTGGTCGTTCCAGTCGAGTATTACAAGGCGAGCGGCATGAGCCCCGAGGAGCTGTTCCTCAAAGCGATCTACGAGGAGCCGCGTATCGCCGGATTCCTCAGAACCGCGACCCGCGAACACAAGTTCACCACCACCAAGGATTGGTCGTTTCTGGCCGACCGCCTGACGGGCGAGAACTGGGCCCTCTGCGGCGAGTGCGCGGGATTTGCCGACCCGATCTTGTCCGCCGGACTCACACTGGCCCACAGCGGGGCAAGACAACTCGCCTACGTGCTGATTGGGATGGATCGCAAGAGCCACGATCCCGAATGGCTCAAGCAGTTCTACAACGACACACAGCGCACCCGCATCCGCCAACACATCCGGTTCGCCGACTTCTGGTACACGCAGAACAAACACTTCACCGAACTCAAGGAGAACGTGTCGAAGATCGCGGCGGACATCGGACTCGAGTTGACTGCCGACGAAGCCTTCCAGTGGATCGGCACCGGCGGCTTCGCGAACGACAACTTACTGATTCCGCAGGTCGGCGAGTACAACGTGTCCGCCCTCAAGTGGATCGCCCAGAAGTTCACGGGCAACGAAGTGTCGTGGGCGATCGGCAAGAACAACATCTTCCGCCTGAACCTCGAGGGGGCGAAGCGCGAGAAGGTGCCGATCATGATGGACGGCCGCATCTACGAGCAAGAGTGCTACACCCGGAACGGCAAGATCCTCCCAATCTTCGGGCTCTACGAGCTGATGGTGCGCGTTCTCCACGTGGAGACGCGCTCGGACGGCATCGACCGGGCCCTTACCGGAGCCTTGCAGGTGAACCCCGAGCCTCTCACCATGTTCCACTTGTGCCTGCACATTTTGGAGTCGCTCATCGAAGAAGGATGGGTTCAAGCGAGCTACCGCGAGGGCATTCCACTCCTGCCTTACCAGACCGATGTCGAATCGGACGGATTCCACTCCAACCGGGACCCCGAGACCGCGATGAGTTGAACTCGAATCAGCCCCTCGGAGTCAGTAGAATCAGAACTATGAAAGCCATCCGCTGGATTCCCCTTGTTACGGCCCTGGCGGTCGTCGGATTCGCTGTGGCGCAGTCGCAAATCCCGCCGAAAGTGCGCCCCGACGTAAGCACGAAGAACGGTACCGTCGCCAAGGGCGGCAAGGCCCATCTTTCCGAATCGGGGAAGACTCTTCCCGCCCTTCCCGAAAACGTCAAGATCACTCGCCCCACCCACGTGATCGTTTACTCACCCAACCCGATCGGCTCGCCCGATACGGCTTCGCGGGCGATTTGGGAAGATCAGTCCGTCTACTGGCGACGCCAAGAAGAGCGCGGCAAGCTGCTCTACTCCGGCCCGTGGACGAGCGGCCCAGGTGGAATGATGGTGCTCAACTGCGAGAACGATGCCGAAGCGCAGGACATCGCCGACCAGGACCCGGTCGTCAAGGCGAATCTGTTCCTCGCCCAGGTGCGCGGCTGGAATGTCAGTCAAGTTGGACGAGGCGTTCTTCAGTTCGATCGCGGATCGCAGTAACCAGCTCGAGAATCTCCTCGGCGGTGACCTCGGTGAGGAAGTCGGCCGGGGGCGGAGCCACGAACGTCAGCACTTCCCCGCTCACCGGGTGTTCCACCTGCAACGCCGCGGCATGCAGCTGCATGGGTGCGGTCTGCATCTCGATGGGCGCATACAGCGGATCGCCAACGATGGGACATCCGATGGCCCGCAGGTGAACGCGGATCTGGTGCGTCCGGCCCGTCTCAAGCCGACATGCGATCAGCGTGCCCGCATCGACCCGGCGCAACACCTGCACGTGGGTCACTGCTCGACGCCCGCTGGCGATCACCGCCATGCGCAGCCGATCGCGTGGATCGCGCGCTAACGGAGCCGAGATCACAAACTTGTCGTGGGCGAACTCGCCCCGCACGATCGCCACATAGAGCCGCAGCGCGTCCTTGCGTTCGATCTGCCGGGCCAGGGCGGCGTGGGCCTCGTCGGTCTTTGCCACCACGATCACGCCCGTCGTCTCTTTGTCCAACCGATGCACGATCCCCGGTCGGAAGGGGGCCAGGCCCTCACTTAGGGCCGTACCGCGCCCTAGCAGGGCATTGACGAGCGTCGGCTCGTACAGCGAGGGGGACGGGTGCGTCGCCAGGCCGCGCGGCTTGCAGACCGCCATCAGATACTCGTCCTCGTAAACGACCTCGAGGGGGATATCGGCGGGGGTGAGGTCGTGGGCGGGAGTGGCTTCGATTTCTTCGACCTGGATGTTCGCGCCCGGATCGACGATCGTCTTCGGTTGCGCGGGGTTGCCGTTGACGCGGACCTTGCCCAGCTCGATCCACTTCGTCAATCGCGTGCGGCTGATTTCCGGGACCAAGCGGGCCAGCAGTTTGTCGAGCCGCTCGCGTCGGTCGGCCTTTACGGTGATCATGGGGCCAGTGTACTGGGTGGGGCTCCACCGGGGAGGGCTCCGCCTTGTCGGAAGACTGGGGAGTTGCGCTCACGCGATGAATCGGGGTGCCTTCACCCAACCACGAGGCGCGAGGGTGGCTCGTGCCTCGCGACTGCCGGGCGCAAGTTGCCAGACTACTAGCCCGCCACGCGCGACTTCAAAGTGTCTACTTCTCTAGATGTTGACGGCCCAGCTCGTCGATACTGAAGATCCAACGTGGCGGCCCGGCGTCTACCACGAGCCCTGCACGGTCCTTAGACAACACCGCCCAAAGAATGGTCGCCTTGTGGCCATCAATCTCCTTGGGTACTGCCACATCAACCACCCGGTCCGGAAGCACTACCGACATGCCAAGCCGCCGACTCCAACCATCAGGATACTCGTATCGAATCAGCGCGGGTCGGGTAGATTTGCCGATTTCGCCGTAGGGCGCACCATAGCCCAAGAACTTGAGAGTGCGCCTTTCGGGATTCCACCGGAAGGTCCCCTCATACGCGTAAAGGCCATTTTGCCATTCTCGCTTGCTCGGTAAGGCAATCAGGTAGTCGCCTTGGTTCCGTGAAACCAAGCAGTACTTCAACTTGATGCTGTTGTTGCCTACATCCTTGCTCATTTTGCGAGCCTGGGCAAGGTTGAGGGTGTGACGCTGGCTCCCTCTCGTGGCGACGTAGCTCGCATCACCCGCCTTGAGGGAGGCGATGGTGGCCGTGCTCGTCTTGTGAATTGCAAAGTAGGGTTGTGAAGGTGACTCCGTTCGTTGACGGGCTGTCGAGAACATCTCGATCGGCAGTGAGCCTACCTCGTCCCTCTTGTCGGCGTCGAGGTCACCGTGAACGTATCGAACATAGTCCGGCAGCGGCGATATCTGACTCATCACCAAAACGAACGGTATCAATCGATCCACCTTACGGGAGACTCCGCTCCCTTCCGGCCACCGTTGTCCTGTGGGCGGGCCAGTCCTACGACAATCATACATCTTCGTATCTTTGATGTCAAGGTTCAGCGAGGATTGACCGGTGACCCACCGCCTCATGCGCGCCGCTCGAAGGTACGATCAGCAGTTCAATGCAGGTTCCGCCTCAATCCCATCCGGGCTGGACTCTGTGAACGCGAGATCGACTATGCATGGAGTTCGGCTCGGCAGTACGAGGCGGGTCCCTGGAATCAAGATACGGGACTTGTGCGTGGATGAGTGTCTAGTTTCTGCCCGCGTCGGTGTATGCTGAGATCGTGAAGAGTGCTTGTCCATTTGGCCCGCCACAGTGCGACTGTGGCGGGAAGGGAGACGGAGTCGACCGCCAAAAACCATTAGGATCAACCGCCCCAATCGGA
>JANJUB010000185.1 GCA_024710805.1 Fimbriimonadaceae bacterium
CTCTTCAGATGAACTGGACTGCCACCGCTGCAGGAGTCCGCAAGTTCCTTCAAGCGAATCGTCAGCCACCAAGCCTGCACCAGCCGCGTCCACCTCACGCCAGATGTTTACTTTGTTGGAGATCAGGACCGGCTTGCCACAGGCGAGTGCCTCGGCCACCACGATCCCAAAGTTTTCCTGATGGGAAGGCAAGACGAACGCTTCGCACGCCGCGTACGCTCCCCACTTTAGATCGCCCGAAAGCATGCCCGGCCAGATGATCCGCTCGGCGACTCCGAGACTCTCGGCAAGCTGCTCCAGCTCGGAACGCCACCCAGTCTGATCCGGACCCGCCATGACTAGTCGCATGTCAGGATGATCGGCAAACACGTCGGCAAAGGCACGAATCAGCAGGTCGCAGCCCTTCTTCGGATGGATCCGACTCAGGAACAGCAGAAACTGCTTTCCATCAAGCTCCGAAAACCGCTTGAGAAAAGCCTTGCGACACGGGTCAAGTTCCCCGGGTGGCCCTGCCGTCCCGTAGCTCACGACCCGTTCTTCTGCTCGATAGAACGCGAAGGATTGTCGAGCAAGTACACGCTCCTCTTCTGTAGTAAACAGGACCGCCGCGGCGTGGCGGAGGTTCCGGTGTTCGGCAACCAGCCAATAGCCCATCTTCTTGAGGTGCTTGAGGGGAAAGGTGTGCTTGAACCAAGGATCGAGCATTCCGTGGGTGAAAAGCACGTAGGGTCGACCCAGTGTAGTCATTGCCTGGCGAGCCGCCAGCGCATGATACTGCCAGATCCCGTTCACGACTACCGCATCGTACTCATTCCCATGCGACTTCAGCCAAGGGAGCATGCGCGGCGCATAGCCATAGCCTCCACGGCCCGGACCCAAAGCGTGCACCGGGAATCCGACGTCCGCGAGCCAAGGTGCATCCGGAGCATCGAAACACGCGATCTCGATCGGATGACCCATCTCTCGCAGCAAGCGACCGCGTTGCTTGACACCTTCGATCGGGCCACCGCCTTCCGGGTTCGTCGAGGCAATAACGTGCAGAATCCTCACGCGGCAACCTCCCGAGCGAGTCCTTCCCCGCCGACAAGTCGCCGATAAACAAGGCGAGCCAGCGCCCGGTACGGCTCCCCGCCGCCTTTCGACTCCCCACCTTCCAGAATCCAATCGCGGATCGGGATGGTGAACCCGGTCTTCGCCCGAAGGCGTACGGCATCGGGTAAGGCCTGCCGAGGCGCTCCCGCCATGTCCACCTTTGTCGGAGGTTGAGCCGAGGCAATCCACGGTCCCAAGCGATGCATCAGTTCGATATCGGTAAAAGGTACGCGGATCTCCAGCGAATGCGCCATCCCCGCCCAGTCACTGTCGCGAAGCAACTGGTTGCGCATGTACATCGACATCTCGAGCGCGGAAATCTTTGCGTGCTCCGTAGGGATTCCCGCCGTAATCTCGCGCAGACGATCCAGGGTGGCAAGTTCCATGAGTCCGGCTCGGGCAAGATCGGGGTCGAGAATCTCCTCGATCTCCGAGGGCAAGAATAGACCCCGACGCAGAAGATAAGCACCCTCAATACTACGGCCCAGCTCGACGAGTGCCGAGGCCTTGGGCGAGTTGCCAAGGACGCCAAGACGGGCGGCGAGTCGGTTCGCGCCTCCGAACACACTCGGAGCGAGTCGGGTAAATGCCAGCGACTTCGCCAACTTGGGCACCTGTTGGAACGAAGGATAGCCCCCAAAGAGCTCGTCCGCACCGAGACCCGAGAGAGCCACCCGGTGATCGCCTTCCGCCGCCGCCTGACTGACGAAATAGGTGTTCAACCCATCGATGCTTGGCTGATCCATCGCGTCGAGGGCTCGATCCAGTTCGGCGTCGAACCGCGCACGCGTCAGTAGAGAGATATGATGCTCGGCTCCGTACTGCCGGGCCACCTCGGCGGCAAGCGGAGTCTCATCGTCGTGCCGACCCGCATACTCCTCAAAGGATAAGGTAACCGCCCGAATCGGCTCCGGCCGGATCTCGGAGGCTAGGGCAAGCAGCGTCGTCGAGTCGCGACCGGCCGAGAGAAACAGGCTGACGGGCACGTCCGCGATGAAGTGGTGGTCGACCGAATCCAGCAGTGCGGACCGTAAGTCCAGAGCACCCTCTGCCGCCCCTTCGAACCAGGATCGTGCACTACTATAGACGACGTGGGTACCGCACGTTCCGTCTCTGACCTCGAGGTAGCTCCCGGCCGGCAGTTGCCGGATCCCGCGGTAAAGGGTGTAGGGCTCGGGGACGCTGCCCCAAAGGAAGAAGCCCGCATGCCCGGCCGGCTCGGGTGACGTGTCGACCCTACCGCCCGCAAGCAGACCCTTCACTTGGGATGCGAACTGAAGCGTCTGGCCGTCATCGGCATAGTACAAGGGCTTGATTCCGAACGGATCGCGGGCAAGAAGGAGCATCTCCGTCGTTGCATCCCAAAGGGCGAAGGCAAACATGCCACGGAGCATGCCCAGCATCGCCGGCCCATACTCCGCATAGAGGTGCAGCAGAACCTCGGTATCGGACTCTGTGCGGAAGACTCGCCCCTTCGCCTCAAGCCGGTGCCGAAGGTCTCGGAAGTTGTAGATCTCGCCATTAAAGCAGATCGTCAGCGACCCGTCAGGCAGCGACATCGGCTGGTTGCCATCCGGACTCAGATCGATGATGGCGAGCCGTCGGTGTCCGAAACCGATGCGCCGTTGCTCGTCGATCCAAAGGCCGGCCGCCTGGGGCCCTCGCGAGGCCATGTGGTCTCGCGTCCGAACGATGACGGCCTCATCAACGCGTGCTGCCGAGACGCCGTAGGCCAGGGCTCCATTGATGGCACACATCGTTAGCGGTGCTTCCCCCCGTCGCACGCGAAGGTGACGGCATCCTCAAAAGTCTTCACCATCCGTTCAACGCTGAACTGATTGAGTACCTTCTCGGCCCCGGCTTTGCCCATAGCGGCAAGTCGGTCCGCATCAGAACACATGTAGACAAGCTGAGTTGTCAGGCTCTGCCGGTCATCGGACTTGAAGATGGCGGAGTTCTCAGACGTCAGGATTCCGACCTCAGGTCCATGGGGTTCGTCACTGCCAACCACGGTCGGCACTCCGTAAGCAAGCGAGTGAATCACCGAAAGTCCGGCAGCACCTCCCGTCACCGTAAACAGAGCAGTGTTAAAGATGGGTGCTAGCGCCTCTTCGCTGTAGGTCGCTCCTAACCACTCAACGCGATCGGCAATCCGCAACTGATCTACTAGCTTCTGCAGACGTCCAGCTTCGGGTCCCTCGCCGACTATAGCCACTTTCACGGAGGAGTCTAGATGCGGCATAGCCCCACTAAATGCCTCGAGAAGTAGGTCGATCTTCTTGCTGGGAATCAGCCGCCCGATGGTGAGGATTCGGTATCGCTTCTCTGTATGCCCGCTCAGGTTGGAGATGATATCGGTGTCTATCGAGTTCCATGCAACGAACATCTTCTCCGAGGGGACCCCGAGTTCTTCGAGACGACGCTTACCCTCACCGCTGTACAGGATCACTGCATCAGCCGACAAGGCAAGCTTGCGGTAAATCGCCTGATACTTCTGGCTGGGCCTTACGCCGTGCCCCCACCAAATGAACTTGATGCCTCTACGCTGCGCGATCCGCTGAGCAAAGAGATTTACCACCATGCGAGGATCGAAACTTGCGACCATCGCGTCCCACTTGCGCGACCGCACGTGATCCAGCAGACCTCTCTGAACAGTCACCGTGTGACCACGAACAAAGACGTTCTCGACCGGGAGAAGCTCCAGTCCATGGTCTCCCGTAACATCCACAAGCGAGGTGCTCGGGTGCGCCTTTCCATAACTGAACGTTGGGGCGATCACATTCGAACGGCTCAGCGCCTTGAACAAGTCCAGCCGGTAGGGCGGCAACATCGGGTTCTGAATGAGAACCTCAAGCCGCTTCGTGGCGACAGGCGCGTGCGCAAGGGTCGTCAACTCGGAAGCGCCTCCCGAAGTGCATGGCCCGCCCGCTCGCGAGAGAGCTTGATGGCTCGCAAGTGGCGTCCACTTGCGAACTGGACGAGTCGGTAGCACGCGAGGCCAAACTTCTGCTTGATCGGGCTCCCGTAGATTGACGGATATCGAGCGCGAACCTTCGCTTTCTCCTCTTGATACCGGTCCCACCAAGCCCCGCCACTTCCCTTCTGCTCCGAGTGCTTTCTAAATGCGGCCAGATACGCGGGGATCGGAACCCATCGGCGTCCAGAGAGATGGAGTCGGCACCAGAGATCCATGTCCATGGCGCAGTGCAAGGAGGCATCGACTCCCCCAACCTCGTGGTACAAGTCTCGACGGAAGAACGTCGCCTGCTGGTTGACGTTCACGACGCCCAACTTCGCAAGCAACGGGTTCCCGGTTAGCACTTGGGGACACTCCCTCACGCAACTGTGTTCGTCGATGTAATACAGGTAGCCCGAAACTACGCCCGCATCGGGAAACTGTTGGAAAGCCTCACCGACCCGAGCGAGCGCTCCGGGCAGGAAAAGGTCATCGGAGTTCAGCCAGCAAAGCACATCGCCCGTAGCCATCTCGAACCCTTCCTTGATCGCATGGGTTTGGCCGCCATCCGGCGCGCTCCGCCAGTAGGTCACCTGATGCTCGTAGGACCGAATCACGTCGGCTGAGCCGTCGGTCGACCCGCCATCTAGGATGATGAACTCGTGGAGGTTGGGCCCCTGGGCCAGTACCGACTCAATCGCCTCCTTTAGGTAGGCGGCTTGATTGAAGCTGGGCATGACCACGCTGATTCGTACGGGCTGACTCATGGTTGAACTGCTCACATCATCTGCGAGGTGTCGACCACATACACTTGCCGACTCCCCTCGTGAGTAGAGTCAAATGCAAGAGCCGTGCCATCCGCTTTCCAGCGCGGATGCAGGTCGCAGTGTAGGCCACTCCGAGCCCAGGCAAACTTCTCCCCGTCCACGCTTCTTAAGACGACAGGATCGAGGTGTTCGTACGCACGATCAAGCAACGAAGTGTCTAAAGACAGGTTGGCAAACTGGTACCGACCCAAATCGACGACCTGGCCGGTCACCGCATTGAGCAGCTTCAGCTCTCGCACCCGGTGCTCGTCGGGATAGGTATCCACCGAAAGCCAATCTCGTTTTGCGGGGCAAAACATTGGGTGTCCGTCTTCGGGCAGGAGGTCCGGCCAGAAGGGCCGCACCGAGCCGTCTCGAATATCGACCAGCAGGAAGGACATCCCCCCGCCCTTCTTCGCCGGCATTACGGCTCGAACCGCGCGCTTCGCCAGCTTGAGCACACCGCCAAGCCGTTGCGCAGCGGACATGCGCCGCAGACGGTCGCTCGCCGTCGCCACCCGGCCCCAGATCATCAGCCGGTCGTCGTCCCACCAGTCGAAGTGGCTGAGGAATCCTTCGGCATGGCAAACCAAGTCGGTCCCGTCGGATTTGGCGGACAGCAGCCGATGGCCGATCCCTCCGTCCGGGAGCCACCATCGGTGCAAGAACAGAATCCGGGCTCCCGAAGGCGAAGGAACCAGATGGGTCAGGTAGTGGTGAGTCTCGACCGGTGATTCCACTCGCGCCGCCACGTCGGCGATCGACACCAGGAGTTCGACCTTGCCGGTCTCAAGGTCGACTCTCGTGATGCCGTCGCGCTCGGGTCTAGGTTGGTCGCGGGTTGGGTCGGGATAGCCGACGTAGCCATATCCGCCGAGCCGATGGAGGCGGGCGAAGTTCAGTCCGTAGCCGTGCCTGCGACCCGGGTCCAGCGCATAAAGCGCTTGGTGAATCTCAGCGATCCTCGTTCCCGAGGCATCGATCCGCACGGCTCCCCAATCGTCGCCCAGGCGAATGTTGACCCAGAAAGACTCATCATCAGCCCAGAGCTGCCGGGCACCTTGGGGAAAGTTGAAGGCGCCCGTCTCGATCAGCGGCTTGAACTCACCGGTGGATTCATCGACAAACCCCGCTTCGACGACATCGCCCAGCACTGGGGGTCGATCGATGACCTGCACGCGCAGCGCCGCCATCCGATCCCCTCTCGGATTCCATGCGACGATGTCGTGGAACCCGAAAAAGTGGTGTTGCGGAGGAGACGTCCGAGCTAGGATCACAAGCCTGACTTCCTCTCTGGAGTTCGGATCTTCATCTGTTACCTTACAAATCGTTATAGGAAATCGTTACGAAGTCGAGGCCAAGCGCCTGGAGGGCCCTTTCCCGCAAAAGCTCAACCTCCCTATCATAGTCGGGCGAACCAAGTCCCGGATGGCACATGAGCTCGACAATGGAACCCGATCGTATTGAACCGCATTGTTGCAGAACCTGATGAAGGTCGGTGACGCTGCCAAAGTAGTCTGCGGTCTTGGTACACGGAGGCACGAACCTCAAGGCTGAGTTCCACACCGTCTTGGCGACGAGTTTCAGACTTCGCGCGCGCACCTCGTCATCATCCGGAATCAAGTTCCTCGTGAGCCGGACACGCCGGATCCCGAACCGGCGCTGCACAGACTTCAATGCCCAAAATGCGCCAAGCCCGGTGTGGGCGTGGTGGTGCGAATCCAGGTGGCTCACCTTGACTCCTGCATCAAGGACTCGCTGGATCTGCGCACTCCACTCCATCGCAATGCTCTCCGAGTCGCTCATACGAGCCTGGTGTCGGAATCGGCCGTCGAACTCACCATCTGAACCCAAGTACCGGTCGAGCCCCGTTGCGTCGGAGACGGGTCGATAGTCGGTGAGGTTCAAGTGAACACCAAAACTCGCAGTCGGAAACTGCGCGGTAGCACGGCACGCTGCTTGCCAGCCCTCTCCATTCGCCATGATCGTCGCGCTTGAGATTAGACCCTCCTCCAAGCACATAATAATCGCGTCATTGACGGCCTCGCTCCGACCAAAATCATCCGCGTTGATGATGATCCTGATGTTCTTGGGACTGGTCATGAGGTCGTCCGAGTCTAGCCTTGGTTCCTAGCTTTGCCCAACGATCACCTCACCACCCTTGGGATCTCGGCGTACATAAACTCGTGTCGCTTGGCTGGCGGCAACCGGAAGGAGAACGAGCGCGAACGCGACCGTCAACCGTCGGTCCGCGCCGAATGGAGAGAAGGGGATGTCCCACAGAAGCTGACAAGCGGTAAAAGCCGCCAGTGGCCCAAGCGGGTAAGTCCAGTTCAGAAGTCGGAACAGCGAGTGTAGCACGATGAAGATCACGAGTCCCCACCAGACCGCGCCCAACAGGCCCGCCTCCACCCAACCTGAAAAGAAAAACGAGTGGGAGGGGATGAGATAGTATCCTGTGTCCACTACCGGCTTTCCCGTGCTCTTGGCGATCATTGCCTCATACTGGAGACGGTAATCTCGATTCTTCGCCCAAGATCCATGGCCCAGAATCGGCGAATCAGCGATGGCGACAAGGGCAATCCGAGACTCCGTGCGGCCACCCAACAACAGGCTTCCTCCTCCACGCTGGACCTGCTCGCGATACTTGCGTTGAACCTTCTCTCCGAAGACGCCTTCGTCGGAGAGTATGCCGAAAACGGAGTAGGTCGCCATACCAATCAGACCGACCGCAAGCACACCAACCGTCCTTCCACGGACTGACTGGGCATTCAACCCGGCCAGCACTCGACCCACAATCAGCACTCCGGCCGCTAACATGGCCGTGCCCGCAAGGTTCCTGGTGCCCATGAATGCGGAGGTCGCGGCCAAGCCAACAAATGCAATGGTGGGCAGCAGACTCAGGTTCCGAAGAGGTTTCCAGGCGCAAGCTACGCCGATGAGAACGGCGTAGAGAGCGCCAACTCCAAACTTCCAGGCGGTCTCATCCTCGTACCCCTGACCTTGTATGGTGATCGCCGTACCGATCGCCAGTCCCACTGCAAACGCTAACACTCGTCCTTCCGTGTTGAGCAGCCTCCGCAGTGCGATGTAGTTCAGCAACAGAAATGCAATCTTCGCTACACCGCGTGTCCAGTCCTCATACGGTGTGACCCTGGCGAAGTCAGTCAATCCCTGAGACCAAAGCCAAAGTAACCCCGCAATCAGAATCGCCTTGTGAAATCTTTCCGATCCTGGATGAGGTTGTGAACGAACGAGAAGTATAGGTAATATTGCCAGGAGTAGCACTTCGCTCACAAAGAGCCTGCCGATGAGTTGAATCTCAAAAGCTGTGCAGATTCCGATGCCCGCTACCAGTGCTGTCGCGAGAACGGGACGTAAATCAAGACGAGCCTTCCTGTCAGACCCTATGGATGCCAACCTCACCGCTTGACCTAGCAACGTTGCTCCTCCACGTTCTTCTCAACGTCAACCACTGATATCTCCCTCGTGCGGGATAATGCGAGCAGGAATCCCGACAGCCGTACAGTCGGCCGGGATGGACTTTCGAACGACCGCATTTGCCCCAATAACTGATCGAGCGCCGATCACAAGATCCCCAGATGCAATAATCTTCGCCCCCGTCCCAATCACGACATCATCGTCTATGCACACCATGACGGTAGATACTTCACCTAAGCGACGTACGTTCTGGCCGATGACCACGTTGGGCAATACTGTGACTCTTGACCCAAGCCGAACATTGCCGTTGAGAACGACTCCGATCCCATAATCTGGAAACTTACAGTCCTCGCCCATTACCACCTGCGGCGGAATGCTACAACCCGACAAGAGAACATTAATC
Source organism: Fimbriimonadaceae bacterium (assembly GCA_024710805.1). GTDB lineage: Bacteria > Armatimonadota > Fimbriimonadia > Fimbriimonadales > Fimbriimonadaceae > JANJUB01. Next base: position 8,699 of record JANJUB010000185.1, read on the forward strand.
CTGTAGATTGCCCTCGCCAACCGCTTCAGGCGGTGGGTATACAGCCAGTGCGAGACTCGATAAAGCGGTAATGGATTCATTGCATTAAGACACCTTTGATAGTGTTCCCGCCGCACTTCTCCAAAGGGGCCAAAGCACAAACAACCCCATGGCCAATGCGCCAACTCCTGCGACACCAGTAACGCCCGCAACATCCGCTGCCCACGGCTTGGCAATCAGGGAAACGGCAACGTACGATCCGATTGCGATTACCTGAATCCAGATCATGTTCATCGACGACAACAAAGTCCCCGTGACTCCAACAACCGAGTCCACCAGAGAGTAGCACGCCCTCGCGGCGAGCAGTGTCAAGCCTATGCTCACCGAGCCGACACTCCACTTATCGACGAGCCATTGTCCGGTGACCATCACGACAACTGAGCCGATCGCCATGGTGGCAAAGCTGATCCTGACTGCCTTTTCAAAAGTGGAAGATAGCCAGCCATGGTCGCCTCTCGAATGTGCCTCCGAGAATGCGGGCCATAGCGCGGCGGTAACGGTCCCGATCAAGAGCATGATCACGCTAAAGAGGCGGACGGTAAGCGAATAACCGGCAAGATCGCCGGACGTCAGCCGCTGGGCGATGATGATGTAATCCATGCTGTTGGTGACGGCGACAAGGATCTGCAGAATGACAAAGCCAACCCCGGTCCTCAGGAGGATGCGCGCGGATTCACGGTGAATCCATCTCTTGGAAAAGCGAAGTTCCGGCCGACGCATCCCAAAGTAGAGGATGCCATTCGCCAAGCTGGCAAGAGCGGGCCCCCCCATATACGCGAGGATCAGCCAGGGCAATCCCAGCCTGAAACGAACAGCGAGGACTAGCAAAGCCAGACCCAGTAGCGAGCCGAAAGCTTGCCAGATATACGAAGGAGCCCCTTCCTGAAAACCAAGTTGTACTCGCTGCACAACTCCGAGTGGCAGATTGAGGGCGGTCATGATCATGAACAACGTGGCCGCGGTGTTCACTTCTGATCGGGCAATAGGGGTCTTGACGTTAAACACCTCAGCCCAAATGTCGGTCTGCATCAGCAAGAGGGCGACGCTGATCAGCACGATGCAAATCGACATGAGGAGAGCCAATGCCGTGGCAATATGCCTACGTGCGGCAGCAACGTCGTCCTTTCCAAATGCATGAGATACCGCATTAAGGAGACCTACCCCAATTCCCAAGTCTGCGAACGTAAGCAGGGCCACGAACGAGCTGACGGAGAGCCAGACTGCATAGCGCTCTTCGCCCAGATATCCGCTTGTGAGCGGCACAGACACGAGCATGAGGAGAGCTGACGTTGCACGTGCGCTCGTAGCCGCAAGAGCGGTGACTCCCACGCGTTTGCTTCTTGCAGCACTGCGGTTTGATTCCGTGGTCCTATTGTCCGAAGACGTCGGACCCATGTCTTAGGACACCCTCTTCGATTGTCTGGTCGACACAATACCGAAGACTCTTCCTCCAGCCTGTCTTAGCGTTTCCAACCCTCTGCGCAACTCGGGCCTCCGCGTCGTGCCTGGACGGGCGACGTAGACCAAGGCATCGACACTGGACGCAAGTGCGGGGACGTCGGCCAGATCCAACGTAGGTGCGGCGTCGAGGACCACCATTTCCGACGAATCCTGCATCGCACGAAGCGCCGATTCGAAGCCTGCCGAAGAGAACAGATCGGCGGGATTCTCGACCGGAGATCCGCACGTCAGAATACGCAGTCCCGGGATGGCGCTGTCTTGTAAGCACTCCTCAAGAGAAGCTTTGCCGTTCACGACATCCACCAAACCCGGAATCTCGCGCAAACGATCGATTCGGCGGTGAATGGAAGGGCTCCGCAGATTGGCGTCGACCAGGATCACGCGGTGCTCCGGCGTTGCTGCCACGGCGGCAAGGTTGAAGGCGACGTCGGACGAGTTCTCTCCATCTCGGCTCGCCGTAACCGCAACCGTCCGCAGGGGGTCCTCACCGGAAACGTAGCGTAAGTTGAAGAGCAACACCCGATAAGACTCGCGCATCGCTGTCCGCAACTTCTCTGCGGCACGCGGCGGCATCCGTTTCGGCAGAATCCGCGCCTCGCCCAACAACGGCAGACCGGCAATATGTCCGGCTTCGGAAGTGGACACGACCTTCTCGTCGAGTCCGTCCTTCAGCAATGCAAAAGCCACGGCCAAAAACAATCCAACCAGCACCGCCGCGCCCATCGGCCGCGTGGTTTGGGGCGCGATCTTCGACGGGTTCGACGCTTGCATGAGCACGCTGACCGGTTCGCGCGCCGAGTTTTGGCGCAACCGCAACTCTTCGTAGGCTTTCGTGATCGACTCGAGGAGAACCCGGTTCTCTTCGACCGTGCGCTCAAGCTCATCCTGACGCAGCGCAATGTCGTTATACGTCTTCAAATCCCGCTCGAGACCGGACATCCAGTTGCGAACTTCCAACTCCCGAGCTTCCGCGGCCTTGAGATCGGTCCGCGCGCTGATAATGTTCTGCTCAAGTTGGAAGAAGGACTCAGGACGCGTGTCGGTGGTGGTGTCAGCCTCCTTAGGGATCTCGGTAAGCCGCTTCATGGCGACCTCGATCTGCGCGTCGACTTGCAGAACTTCTGGACGATCCGGAAGGTAAACCTTGAGGAGCTCTTCTCGCTTCGCGTTGAGTTGGGCGATCTGCGACTTCTGCGCCTCGATCATCTCCATGTTGGCCGAGCGTGAAGCGATCCGACGACTATCCGGAATCTTGTCCAACTCCTTCAAGAGGTTCGCCAATCGCTCCTTCGCCCCAACCAGCGTCGCCTGCGCTTCCACGAGGAGCTGCTGGGCCTCGCTGACCATCATGCTGCGCGCCTGACCTTCTTGCTCAAGGGGCACCAGCGCGCGCTTCTTCTTGAAATCGTTCAGATCGGCTTGGGCCTTCTTGTAGGCGTCGGTCTGTTCTTTCAGCCGCTGCTCTACGAAGTTCATCGCCTTGACGACTTCAGCCTGACGCGAGGACCTCTGGTAGCTGAGATACACCTCGGGAATGATCTGCGCGACGCGCATCGCCGTGGCGGGGTCCCCGGTGTCCACGCTGATGTCGATGATGCTCGTCCCTGGCACGGGTTCGGCGTTCACTCGAGGCAGCAGCCGCTGCAACAACTCGGGGGTCAAGCCCTCTGGAATTGAGACTCCAGCCGTCCGGAAGGTTTCATAGAGAATGCGCTCGCTTTGGATGACCCCGGATTGCGTGACGAGATCCGTCGCCAGATTGGGCAACGTGACTTCGCTGACCGGGTCGTTGACGTTCGCGACCGGCGAATCCACGAGAATCATCGTCCGAGAGCGGTAGACCGCCGGCGTCACGTAATACGCGACGACGCCTGCACTCACGCAAAGGATGAACACCAACGACATGCCGAACCAATGCCGACGAAAGACGTCCAGCAGGTTCCTCAGGGTCAGTGGCTGCGAGGTGATTTCCATATCTACCGGATCGCGTCTCGGCAGCAGGCGGCATTCAAGCTCATCCGTACTCTCCTTCTCGCTATTCTAGTCGGTTCCGTCAGGTTCACGCAAGCCTGAGCGTGCTTTTTCGCTCGACTGCGTCCACATTTCTCCACCAATCTCACAAAGTCGGCAATTCTTACGGGGTGGTTAGGGTAACGTCGATCAAGCGATGTTGCTTCGTCGCAAGGTAATCGGTGTGGGATCATCCGTCATCGGTGCCGGCAGTACTGCTGGGATTGGGTGGGTTCCCTTGTCTGCATCTCAGATGCCACCGACACTCGTAGGCATGGGCTACGCTCAGCGCAAGGATGAGGTCTGCACCGCCGAGATCATCTACTTGGTGATCCCTCAAACCGCACCCACGAAACACCGGTCACGCGCTGGCGCCTTCATCGAGGAGGCGCGTCGTTCCCTATCCGCCCTGTCGGGGGCGCTCAGTCTTTGCGCTCTCGCGATCGTGGCGCTTTATGGCCTTTACTATGTGAAGTCGATGGCCGGGGTCGATCTGATCGCCGACAAGCACCTTGAGGACTTCGTGCCGATCCCTGGCTACCACCGTTGGTAGCGCGGTCCTCAGTAAGCGCCGCGACCGCTGAGAACGGCGATCGGGGTCTTCGCAAGGATCTTCAGATCTGTCCAGAAGGACATCTCCTCGATGTACTTACGGTCGAGCTCCATCCACGTCTCAAAGTCGAGATCGCTGCGTCCCTGGATCTGCCAATAGCAGGTGAGGCCAGGCTTCACGGACAACCGCCGCCACTCTTCGCAGGAGTAGAACTCCACTTCGCGGGGCACCGGCGGCCGGGGGCCGACAAGGGTCATCTTGCCGGTCAACACGTGGATCATCTGGGGCATTTCGTCGAGGCTCGACTTGCGCAGGAAAGCCCCGATGGGAGTCACCCGGGGGTCTTGCTCCATTTTGAAAATGGGCCCGTCTTTCTCGTTATGGGCCAGCAACTCGTGCAACCGCTCTTCAGCATCGACGCGCATCGTCCGAAACTTATAGAACTTGAAACGCTGACCGCCGAGTCCGACTCGCTCGGACACGTAAAATGCGGGACCGCGGCTCGTGAGCTTGACCAACAGGGCCACCAGCAGGAGCGGGAGGGCAAAAATGGCAAGGAAAACCGAAGCAAAAATGATGTCGAGAAACCGCTTGGCGAACGCGTAGGAAACCCTGCGCGGTGCAACCTGATGAGCGATCGCCGGAACCGCGTCTACAAACGCGGCGGCTCTGACCGGCTCCGCCTCACCCAAAGCGGCGTCATTCAGCCGCGACGTAATCATAATCAAACTCTCCCCATACGACACTCAACCTGACGTTGACGCAAGTACGTTGTACACCACAAACCCCTTCAACTTGCCTGCCATTCACCGAATCTTCGCAAAATGACCGCAAATCTCGCAACATTGCCAGGTTGAAATCCGCTTGAGACGTCGTTGCTTCGTCCCTGCAACAAGGATACACTGTTCGGGCCGATTCTGACAAGGGCGTGGTCACCAAAATGATTAAAACAGTCCGACCGTGGTACTCGCCGATTCAGGTTCAAAACTGACCTCGACATGAGAATTCTGGTCCACGATTACGCCGGTCATCCGTACGCGGTGCAGCTCAGCCGGGCGCTCGCAAAGTTGCACCACAATGTGTTGCACGTATATTGCGCGTCAAACCCTATGCCCCAAGGCTCGCTCGCGCGCCAAACCAGCGATCCCGACACCTTTGACGTTCGCCCCATCCACCTGGGCGAGACGATCCAAAAGGCGAAGTTCGTCAAGCGGCGCGCCCAGGAGATCGAGCATGCTCGGCGCGCAGGGAAGGTCGTCCGCGACTTTCGTCCCGACGTGATCATCTCCGGGAGTGCCCCCCTCGACACACAGAACGGGCTCTGGAAAGTCGCCCAAGAAGTCGGCTGCAAGACCGTGTTCTGGCTCCAAGACCTCACTGGCTTCGCGACGGAGGCGGTTCTCCGGGAGAAGCTCCCGATCGTCGGCGCGCCGATCGGCAAGTACTACACCCGGATGGAAGAGCGTCTGCTGCGCCAGAGTTCTGCAGTCGTCGCCATTGCTGACGACTTTGTCCCCGCCCTGGAGGCGGCTGGCGTTCCGGAGGACAGAGTGTTCGTCATCGAGAACTGGGGTCCGCTCGACGAGGTCGCGCTCATGCCGCGGGCAAACGACTGGTCGAAGGGGTACGGGCTCTGCGAGACATTCAACTTCATCTACTCGGGCACGCTCGGCATGAAGCACGACCCTTCCCTGCTCGTGCGACTCGCTCAGTCGTTTGCCGACGAGCCATCGGTGCGCGTGGTGGTCATCTCCGAAGGCATCGGCCGCTGCTGGCTTGAAGAGCAGAAAGCCACGCTCAACTTAAGCAATCTGCTCCTCCTCGACTTCCAACCGTTTGGCCGCATGCCCGAGGTCCTTGCCACCGCCGACGTGTTGGTCGCGGTTCTAGAGCCAGCCGCCGGGGTGTTCTCGGTTCCCTCCAAAGTGCTGGCGTACCTCTGCGCCGCTCGCCCGGTCCTCGGAGCCATCCCGAAGGTGAACCTCGCGGCGCGGATCGTGGAGTCTAATCACGCCGGCCTCGTCGCGAATCCGTCCGACCCTGCGGACTTTATCCAGCACGCCCGGCGCCTCTTCGAGGATCACGAGTTCCGCAAAGTATGCGGTGCAAACGGACGTCGCTACGCCGAGGCCACCTTCGACATCGAGAGGATCGCCAAGCGTTTCGAGGACGTTTTTCGC
>JANJUB010000189.1 GCA_024710805.1 Fimbriimonadaceae bacterium
CCTTCAACCTGCACGCAAACGTGTATCTGACTAAGCGTGGCCCCCCCCTCTCGGCGAGTGTTGGTCGGGCGGGGTGGGGGCCGGGGGGTGGGGAGATTGGAGCCCCGATCTAGAACGACTCGGCGTCACGTCGATCGCCCAAGCGTGGATCGCGCTAGAGGAGTGCGCGAATCGGCTTCAGTAGCCGAGGAAATCGTCTGGAGGATTCTGCGAGGCGGAAGACTCGGGTTCAAGTTTCGCCGGCAACACCCCATCGGAGGCTTCGTACTCGATTTCTATTGCCACGAGGCAGCCTTGGCCATCGAGTTCGATGCCGAGCAACATGATCCGAAGCGAGATGCAAGGCGTGACGCAGCCCTCTTGGAGTTGGGTGTAGCGACGTTGCGCATTCCCAACCGCGACTTCTTTATGCTGGATCCAAGCGATCATCCGCGCACGGATTGGATCGAGCAGATCATCGCCTCATGTGAAGCGAGGACTGGACGCAAGGTGCAACGTTGATTTCTTTCCCCACCCCCCAGCCCCCTCCCCTCGAAGGAAATGCACTTCGAGGAGAGGGGGAGTTAGGAGAAACCCATGACCTTCCGTGACCTTATCGCCGCCAAGCGGGACCGTCGAAAACACACCCGCGAGGAGCTGACCTTCCTCGCCCAATGCGCGGCCGACCCGCAAGCGCATGAGGTGGAGGATTACCAGCTCAGCGCGTGGCTCATGGCCGCCTATCTGAATGGGCTCGATCTCGACGAGGCCGCCGATCTGACCCTCGCAATGGCCCAAAGCGGCGACCGGCTGAACCTCGAGGGGCTCCCCCACCCGTGGGTCGACAAGCACAGTACGGGCGGCGTCGGCGACAAGACCACCCTCGCGCTGCTTCCCCTCCTCGCCGCCTGCGGCCTGACCGGGGTCAAGATGTCGGGCAAGGGGCTCGGGATCACCGGCGGAACCATCGACAAGCTCAGCTGCATCCCCGGCTTCCGCACCGATCTTTCGCCTGAAGAGATGGTCTCGCAGGCGAAGAGCATTGGGCTAGCGCTCACGGGCCAAACCCCGCGCCTCGCCCCCGCCGACGGCACCCTGTACGCGCTCCGAGACACCACCGAGACCATCGCCTCGATGCCCCTCATCGTAGCCAGCATCCTGAGCAAGAAACTCGCGGGCGGCGCCGAAGTCCTCGGGCTCGATGTGAAGTGCGGTTCGGGGGCGTTCATGAAGACGCTCGACCAAGCAACCCAGCTCGCCGAGATGCTGGTCGAAGTCGCCACCCGTTGCGGACTACCCACCCATGCCACGATTACCGACATGGATCAGCCGCTCGGCCGTGCGGTAGGCAATGCGCTCGAGGTCCGGGAGGCTTGGGCCACCCTGATGCCCGATGCCCCACCAAGCCGATTCCGAGAGCTGTGTGTCTATCTCGCCGCCGAAACGCTCGTCGCGGTCGGGTGGTCGAAGAGCCAAGCCGATGGCCAAGCAACCGCCGAAGCGCGGCTGCAAGACGGCTCGGCCCTCGACAAGGCCCGGCTGTGGATCGAAGCCCAAGGCGGGATATTCGATGCCAAGGCGTTGCCGACCGCGCCGGTAGTTCGCGACCTCAAGGCTCCATTCGGCGGCTGGGCGCGTCGGGTCGATGCCCGCATCGTCGGCCAGACTGTGGTGGACTTGGGCGGAGGACGTCAGCGAAAGGAGGACATCATTGACCCCGTCGTCGGGATCGAGGTGCTCGTCGAGGTCGGCGACCAGATCGGCGCGGGTCAGCCGGTGTTCCGAATTCACGCTAACAGCGATGCTCAAGCCGAATCGGCAGCTCTGAGCCTGACAACTGCGCTTGAAATCACTTCCGAGCAAACACCGCGACGGCCTCTCGTTCTCGGAACGCACTGAGCGCAACCCGTATCCACCTGCGAACGTCCAAAGGAACATGTTGACCGCGATCGCGTTCGCCATCCTCGGCCAGGCTCCCAACCAAGCCGACATCACCGCCCACATCGAGAAGTTCCGAGACGACAACCGGATCGTCGGCATGTCGGTGCTGGCGATGCGCGACGGCAAGGTCATCTATCAGGGTGCGTTCGGGCACCGGAACCGCGAGGCCAAGGAACTGAGCCGGATCGACGACCTCTACCGGCTAGGTTCGGTCAGCAAGTCGATCACCGCCATCGCAGCGGTTCGGATGGTAGAGCGAAGCGAGTTCCGGCTGGACGACGACGCCCGCAAGTTCATCCCCGAGCTCGCAAGAGACCATCCCATGATCACCCCGCGACAGTTGCTGTCGCACACTGCCGGTATCCGCCACTATCGTCCGCTGGGCGACCCCACCGGCAGCGTTTACACGAGCTACAAGACCGCTGCCGAGGCGATGAAGTTGCTGAAGGGTGACGAGTTGATCGCCGAGCCGGGCAGCAAGTTCAGCTACTCCACCCACGGCTACACGTACATGGCTCGCTTTATGGAGGGGGTCGCCAAGCGCCCGATCGACAGCGTATTGCGGACCCATGTGTTCGGCGAGGCGTCGCCCGGACAGCTAGATGTCGAGTGGATCCGCAATGCCAAGCCTCAGCGCACCGCCCTGTACAACTGGGCCACGGGCAAGGAATCCAGCTTGATCGAACGGCGCGATGACAACTCGTGGAAGTTCGCCGGAGGCGGAATGGAAGCCAACGTGCGCGGACTCGCTCAGGTTGGCGATGCGCTTCTCGCGGGCAGGTTGCTCAGCGAGCGCGGCCGCCGGGAGCTCTGGACGCCCAGCCGCCAGAGTGGCGGGATCCGATACGCACTCGGCTTCATCGTGGGCGCCGACGGAACGGTGAACCACAATGGCGCCCAACCCGGTTGCCGCGCCGCGTGGCTGCTCGATCCCGCGACCAAGACTACGGTCGTCGCGCTGTGCAACACCTCGGGCAACATCCCGATCGGCGCGCTAGTCCAGCGCGTCTACCAGATGGTGAAGTAAGGCGTGCCTCGGCCGATGAGCTTCGGGGATGCGCAGCCCGATCTTCGCCCGTACGATTTCGAGTTGCGGAACGGCACGTGGGAAAGTGTCCGGCTGTTCGAGGGTGACTCATGGCTTGCGACAACGCGGGTTCGGCTCGGCGTGGAGAACCGCATCTCCATCCAGTCTGAGCCAGTTCTTGGCGACGTGCGGGTCGGCCGGACAACGGTTCGAACGGTCTACGATGGCGAGCGACACCATGTTTGGCCGATCTATGGGGAGATTCTCGGTTCCGGCAAGCCGGCCGTGACGATCGAAGTCGCCAAGGCGGGCGTTACACCGCGGAGTTCCGATGCCCCGCTGCATCTGCGACTCTGGATCCATCAGGCGTCGTGGGCGCTTTTTGACCACGATGGGCAGATGGTGCTGACCGCTCATCCGGCGTGGCGAGACTCCGAAACGGCTCGTAAGATGGTCGGAGGGTTTCGATTGCGGCAACCGATGGACCAGCGGCAAGCGCGTCTTCTGGCCGCCGCCGCCAGCATGTTTTGGTTCACCGATCCGGACGTGTTCGCACTGAGTTCCGCATAACCTCAAGCGGGGTGAGGAAGTCGTCGTCCGGTACCCTGACGACTGATGGGGAACGTGGTCGTCGTCGGAGCCGGTGCTGCAGGCATTTTGGCCGCGTTGCGCGCGGCCGAGCTCGGTGCCTCCGTCACCCTGCTCGAAAAGACCAGCCGCATCGGCACCAAGATCCTGATCTCGGGCGGCGGGAAGTGCAACATCTGCCACGACGGTCCGATGGAGGAGGTGCTCCGCGCGTTCCGTCCCAATGAGGCCCGTTTCATCCGACCCGCCTGCTACCGGTTCCCCAATCGCGAGATCGTCCGGCTTTTCACCGACCAGGGGCTCGAGGTGTATACGCGCCCGAACGGCCGCATCTTCCCCACCCACGGCACCGCGAAGGACGTCGTGGGCATTCTCCGCGAGCGATTGAACGAGGCCAAGGTCAAGGTCTGCCTGGAAACGCCCGTCGACCGCATTCTCGTCGAGGACGGTCATGTCGTGGGCGTTCGAGCCGGAGGGCGGGAGTGGGCGTCTCGGCACGTCGTGGTGTCGGTGGGCGGCAGCAGCTACCCAACGACCGGCACGACGGGCGACGGCTTTCGCTGGCTGCGCGAACTCGGCCACACCATCGTCCCGGTACGCGCGGCACTCGCGCCGATCTACCTGGAAGGCACCGATCCCGAACTCGCCGGATTGGCACTGCGCGACGTCGTGCTCAAGGCCAGAGCCGGCGGACGTGAGATCGCTCGGTGGCGAGACGATCTGCTCTATACCCACCGCGGCATCAGCGGGCCCACCGTGCTCGGCATCAGCCGCGAGGTCGGGGAGCATCCCGGCGCCGCGCTGGAAGTCGATCTGTTCCCCGACCTCTCGTTCGAATCCCTGCGCGACCATTGGCTCGCTTGGGCTCGGGAACACCCCCGGCAGATGGTGCTCACCGAGCTCGAGCGCCGCCTGCCCGACCGATTTGCGCCGCTCGCCCTGGCCGCCGCCGAGGTGCCCGCCACGACGGCCGCCGCGCAGTTCACCCAAAAGCAGCGCAATCGGTTGGTCGAGGTTCTGAAGGCGTTTCCGCTCCCCCCGGTTCGCCTGGTGGTGCTGGAGAAGGGCGAGGTCGTCGCGGGCGGGGTCGCGCTGGATGAAGTCGATCCGCAAACCATGCGATCGAAGCTGGTGGAAGGGCTGTACCTGTGCGGCGAGGTGCTCGACATCGCCGGGCCGGTCGGGGGCTACAACCTGCAGGCGGCATTCGCGACGGGGTACGTTGCGGGCGAGACGGCGGCGCAGGGCTCGGGCTAGCTCGGGTTGCGCGGAATGGCTCGGGTCGGCTCGGGACATGTGAGTTCGTCATATGGCGACGGTGAATCACGAGGCGCAAGGGAGGTTCGCACCTCGCCACGCTACGGGTCACTCATTCCATGACCAAACGGCTCAACCTCACACCTCGAGCACAAGCCCGTCGTAGCCCGCGATGATGCCGTGGGGGGCAAGTTCCTCGACCAGTTCGGCATACGTCATATCGCCATTGTGGCCATGGTGGGTCGTCACGACTTGGGCATCGAGGGCGAGTGCTCCGATCTCGCGCATGCGGGCGATCACCGCATACATATCATCGAGCGTAAGGTGCCCAAAGTAGTCCGAGTCCACCCGCCCGTGGCCGCATTCGATCACCAGCAGGTTGGCCTGGGTGCCCGGCAAGAACGCCCATGTGTCCTCCTGCCAGACCCCGGTATCCGTCGCATAAATCAGCGTCCGTCCGTCGCGGCGAATGATGAAGTTGTGGGCGTCCTCTTCGAGCAGGTGGTACGCGTGGATCGGCGTAACCTCGTACGACCCAAGCGAGAACGACTTGAAGCTCGTGGTCTCGACAAGCTCCAGCGGCCACTCGGGGTAACGCTCGCGGATGCGCGAGACGATCGTGGCGTTGCCGAAGATCGAGAACGGCATGCACTCGCACGTGCTGAACGGATGCAACATGTACTGCAGTTCGCTGCGGCAGAAGTGGTCGTCGTGGCTGTGGGTGAACAGCAGAGCGCACCAATCACGAGCATCCAGTCCGTCGCGATGGATCTGATGCAGGGTGTCCGGGCCAAAGTCGATTTTGAGGCAATCGTCGATGACCGCTGCGGAACGCGTGCGCACCTCGCGCCCACCCTCCCGACGGGCGATTTCGCTCACCCGGGTGGATGAGTAAAAGGCGGGGATTCCCTCCGCCGCCCCGGTGCCCATCAGGCGGATTCTCATGCTAGATAAAATCGTTCAGCGACCATACAACCAATCCACTCAAGATCTTAGGATAGTAGTACGTGCTCTTTTGCGGCATCTTCTCGCCGCCTAGGGCGATGGTCCGCATATCCTCGACCGTCGGCGGATTCATCAGGAAACTCGCCCCCGCGCCATCACCCACCGCAAAGAGGGCCTCTTCGGGGTCGCGGGTGTAGGAGAAGAAGTCCAGTCCCTTGAGCCCAAGGATCTTGTCGAAGATCACGTGGTGCAGGATCGACACGTCGAGCATCTTCAGGCGAGGGCTGTCGTCGTTCTCGATCCAGTTCAGCACGTCTTCCGGTTGGTCAAGCGTGAGCAGCAGACCCATCCCGCCCGGCAACGCGACGCCGAAAACGCGGGTGTCGGGGCGGTTGAGCTCTTCCATTTCCTCGAGCAAACGGCCGTTCGGCAGTTCGCGAACATTGAAGTACCGCTTCAGTTCGGCCTCGAGCACCCGCCCGGTGATGGGCATGTTCTTCACGATCCGGTGGGTAGGCAGCAGCACGAGTCCGGGATCGGACATCGAACTCAACGCCATCATCATGAAGTCCTCCGCAATGAGGTCGGGCTTCGGGCCCTGCATCTCGCGGAACGTGCACGCCGTCTCGTAGCGGTGGTGGCCATCGGCGATCCACACCTTCTTGTCGGCCATGCCGTGAATCAAGGCGTTCACGGTGGCGGTATCGTCGATGGTCTCCAGCAGATGGCGCACGCCGTCGTCGGTCGTTACATCCGCGACCACGTCGCCGTGAGCCCGGTCGATCTGCTGAAAAAGGCTGCCACCTTCATCCTCGAAGAGGCCAAAGATACACTCGAGGTGGGAACGCGTCGCTTCGAGAATCCGCAGGCGGTCTTCCTTATGCTTCGGGAAGGTCTGCTCGTGAGGCAAGACCACGCCCTTCTCGTACGGCTCGGTCTTGATCAGCGAAATGATGCTTCGGCGGACGATCGTCTCACTCGACCCCGGAATCGTAAACCACTGCGTGTAGCGGTAGAACGAAGGCACCTCTTCGACCTGCATAACGCCCTCGCGGCGCCACTCGGCCAACAGGGCTGCGCTCTTGGCATACTTCACAAACTTGCTGCGGTCGTCGGGCGCACCCTGGGGGAGCGTCAGTTCGACGACGTTATGCGGATTCTTCGCCGCCAAAACTTCGCGTTCGTCGGGCGAAATGACATCGTAAGGCGGGGCCACCAGATCGGCCAGCGGGCCGGCTGCGTGCGTGAAGCGCAACCCGCGGAAGGGTCGAATCGTTGCCATAGCGGAGAGTCTACCGCTGGTGAGCTAAACCCCTTCGGTAAACTCGCGGCGTGGAGTGGCAAGCCCGACTAAAGGCCTACGCAGAGAGGTTTGACCAGCATCTGGAGTCGCGGCTACCCTCGGTTCAGGGCCGCGCCGAACCGCTGGTGGCGGCAATGCGCTACTCCGTCCTCGCTCCCGGTAAGCGCCTTCGCCCCGTGCTGTGCATGGCGAGCGCCGATGCGGTAGGAGGAGCCGCCGACCATGTCCTGGATGCGGCGTGCGCGCTCGAACTAGTCCATGCGTTCTCTTTGATCCATGACGATTTGCCCGCGATCGACAATGACGAACTGCGCCGAGGTCGACCGACGTGCCATGTGCAGTTCGGCGAGGCAACTGCGATTCTCGCCGGCGATGCGCTTTTTGCGTTGGCGTTTGAGTTGGTCGCCGGGATGCCCGTTCCCGCGGACCGCGTCGTACGCGCGGTGCAGATCCTCGCTCGCGCGAGCGGAGCGGATGGTCTTGTCGCCGGTGAGATTGTCGACGTGCTCACCGAAGGCAAGCCCTACGACCCCGACACGCTCGAGTACATCCACTCGCGCAAGACTGGAGCGCTGATCGCCGCCAGCTGCGAAATGGGGGCTCTTCTCGGGGGCGGGAATCCGTCCCAGGTCGAGGCACTCGAAGCCTACGGCCGACACCTGGGACTTGCGTTTCAAATCGCCGACGACATCTTGAACGAGACCGGAACCTCGGACGAACTCGGCAAAGCGGCTGGGTCCGATCGCTCCCGAGGCAAGGCCACCTATCCCCACCTACACGGGCTCGATGGAGCCCGCGAAGCGGCCGCCGCGGCCGCCCAACGCGCGATCGACGCCCTGCCCGAATCCCTGAACCAACGCGAGTTCCTCATGGGTCTTGCCGAATTCACCGTTCAGCGAAAAACGTAGATTTTCGCTGATTAGCATAGCAATCATGAGCTGGATTTATCTTTATGCCCTCCAGTGGCTAAGGCTTGACAGAATCGTCATTCTTTGCCTATAATAGGAGTGTTGCCGACATTGTCGTCGGCCTACCACTTATGGAACCTAGCAGTAACTGATCTGCCGCCGTGTTCCCGCATGGCGGCTCCTCATCCGGAGTAAGCCGTTATGCGTACTGACGAACAAACTCTGCTCGACCGCCTGCGTGCCTTGGCCACGCTAGAAGAGGTCGATCTTCGCAGCGATCTCGAAGGCGTTCGCACCGAAGATCTCGCCGAGGCATTCGTGCGCCTCGAGATCGAAGAGCAACTTGGCCTGATGCGTCGGCTCGATGCCGAAGTCGCGGGCGACTTGCTTGTCGAGTTGCCCACCGAAACCGCCCGCCGCTTGGCCGACGAGCTGCCTGACGAGATCCTCGCGCACTACCTCGACGTCCTCCCGATGGACGACGCCCTCGATCTCCGCGAGGAGATCGAGCCGGAACGATTCGAGGCCCTGCTCAACGTGATTCCGGAAGAGGACGCCGAGGAGATTCGTCGCCTCCTCGCCTTCCCCGATAACTCGGTTGGGCGGCTTCTCACCGAGGACTTCGTGGCGATCGGCCCGGACACGACGATGGACGAGGTGCTCGCGCTTCTCCGGGACGCCAGTACGGAAGCGTTCGAGACGATCAACTACCTGTACGTCCTCAGCGACAACCGGCACCTGCTCGGGTTGCTCACCCTGCGTCGGGTGCTGCGATCGGATCCAGCCGCGGTCGCCCGCGACGTCATGAACCCCGACCCGATCACGGTCGAGGGAACAGTCGGCGAGGAAGAAGCGGCACGTCTGCTTGCGCGGTACGGCTTTTCGGCGCTCCCGGTTCTCGACGCCCGAGGGCGAATGCTCGGCATCTTCACCGCGGACGACGCCCAAGAGATCCTCTCTGATGCCGACACCGAGGACGTGCTGAAGCTCGGCGCGGTTTCGGGCGACGCGGAGTCGTACCTGTCGCTTTCAGTGGGCCAGCTCGTTCGACGGCGCCTGCCGTGGCTGTTCATGCTGTTCTTGGCCGAGACCTTTACGGGCCTCGTTCTGCGTTACTACATCCCTACCGAAGCGCAGGGCACGGCCGTGGGCCAACTGACGATCATCGCGAGTCTTACGCTGTTCATTCCCCTCCTCATCGGGGCGGGGGGCAACTCGGGATCGCAAGTAACGACGACGATCACCCGCGCGCTTGCGGTGGGCGACGTTCGCACCAGTGACGGGCTTCGAGTGCTCCGTCGCGAGTTTGGCGTGGCTTTGGTCATCGGCCTCGCTCTCGGGACGGCGGGCTTTCTTAGGGCCTTGTCGTGGCGGTCGGGCTTCGAGATTTCGTTGGTCGTGGGCATCGCCCTACCGATGATCGTGCTGTGGGCGGCGGCGGTAGGCAGCCTGCTCCCGCTCGCCGCGAAGCGGATGGGGTTCGATCCCGCAGTCATGAGCGCGCCATTCATCACGACTTTCGTCGATGCCACCGGACTGGTCATCTACTTCGAAGTCGCTCGTCGGGTGCTTGGCCTTACGTTCCAGGCTTAGGCAACGCCCGCTTTCGCGAGGCGAAGCCATAGAGTTCCGCCGGGGACAACACAACAATGTTCGGCTGCACGAGCTTGCGGAACTGTTCAAAGGTGATCCCGCTGATTTCTCCGCCCTCGATCATGTCGTCGTAGAAGGCGCGCATGACATCCTGGGTCGAAGGCGGGTACGGAAAGGCATCTATCCAAAGCCCGGGCAGGGGCTCCTTGCTGATGTAGGCAACCCCAGCTACGTGTACCTCGTGCAACTTGGTTTCGCCCTCCCAGGCACCATCCCTGAGTTCGAGCCCCGCCGCGCCCAGATAGTGCTTGAGGGATTCAAGCCCCTCCTCCGCGATCGTGGTGATGATGACCCCGGTCTCGTCGTTGTGCGAGGTGACGGTCAGTGCGTCGAGCGGCCCCGAGACATACACCTCCGTGCCGCCACCGTAGCGGTGGACGGCTTCCGGAAAGTCCTCGAGGCTAACCCTGAGCGTCATCGCGCGGCAAGGTTACCCGCGCATGCTCAACGGATCGCCGCTTCCGTGTTCGCATCGAAGAGATGGAGATCCTCCAGCCGAACCACGAAGTCAGCCACATCACCAACCTTGACCCCGGTTGCGGTATCGAGCGTGGCCAGAATCGGGTGGTCACCCACCTTCAAGTAAGCCACATATTCGTGGCCGAGCGGCTCCAACACGTCGACAGTGGCTTTGAAGGTGTTCGCAGGAGTCACCGGCACCGAACCCGCGAGGCGAGCATCGAAGATCGCTTCGGGACGCATGCCTAGGGTGACCGATTCACCCTCCTTCAATAGCCCCGGATGCCCGGCCGGCAGCGGGAAGCTGAGTTCTCCACCGACAACCTTGCCGCCGGTGATCTTCGCTTCGATAAAGTTCATGGGCGGCGAGCCGATAAAGCCGGCAACGAACCGATTCGCGGGGTGGCGGTACACCACCTCGGGCTGATCGCACTGCTGAAGCACGCCGTCCTTCATGATCGCGATGCGGTGGCCCATCGTCATGGCCTCGACCTGGTCGTGAGTCACGTAGACCGTGGTGATGCCCAGTGCGCGATGCAGCCGGATAAGTTCGGCGCGGGTCTGGATGCGGAGCTTGGCGTCGAGGTTCGACAGCGGCTCGTCCATCAAGAAGACTTTGGGCTTGCGAACAATAGCGCGGCCAAGGGCGACGCGCTGGCGCTGTCCACCGGAAAGCTCCTTCGGCTTGCGCATGAGGTATGGCTCGATTCCGAGCATCTCGGCGACCTCGCGCACCCGACGGTCGATGTCCTCTTTGATCTTCTTGGCATCGCCCGGATGGCTGAGCTGCCACGCCAGCCCCTTCAACTCGCGCAGCCTCAGGCCGAACGCGATGTTGTCGTACACGTTCATGTGCGGATACAGCGCGTAGTTCTGGAACACCATCGCGATGTCGCGATCCTTGGGCGGGACGTCGTTGACGCGACGATCCCCAATGAGGATGTCACCCTCAGTGACTTCCTCTAGACCGGCAATCATCCGCAACGCGGTGGTCTTGCCGCAACCTGAGGGGCCGACAAGCACCATGAACTCGCCGTCCTTGATATCCAAGTTGAGGTCGTTGACGGCTCGGACATCCTTACCGTACACCTTCGATACTTTCTTAAACGCGACTCCCGCCAAGTTGCTCCTCCGCTTGAAGCGTGGGTCATTATAGCCGCCTCATCGACTTCATTCCCGAAACGACACCTTCCGGGGGTCGTCGTACTTGCAGAAACGAACGGAGATTCTCATGAAGACCTCGATGCGCAACGCCGCCTTACTCGCCACCGTGTTCTTACCGAGCGCGAGCATCATCGCCCAAAACCCCATGTGGAACCCCATCAAGGCCAAGCCGCCAACCACCCTACAGCGAGCTGATCGGGAAGATCCCTTCGCCGTCCTGAACCGCGTCGCGAACATGGTCGGAGATAACGAAGCTCAGCGCCTTGTGCGGAAGTACGGTCTGAACCTGATCAACCTGACTTGGGAAGACACCGGCCGCTACAAGGGCTCATCCGTAGGCCCGAACATCAGCGATATGACCATCCAGGTCGCGCACGGCGAAGGGCGGGACCAACGGATCGCCGCCATGCCGGTGATCCGCCACCCGAACTTCTCTGACTTGACCGGCGATATGGACCCTTCTCAGTTCACGCTGCTCGTCGGCAACGAAAAGGGGCGCCGATTGCAGCGCGTCTCATTGCGCGAGTTTCTGCAGCACCCCACACTCTTCCTGAGCAACCCCAACTCGTGGAAGTCACCGGTCAAGTCCCTGTGGGCACCGCGGGATGAAGATGTCCTCGTCAGCGCCCAAGCCTGCTTCCTGCCCATCCCCAAGGAGGGCAAAGCCACCTTCAACCCGGTGCTGTTCAACTACCAATCCGTCGCCGGAGATCCGGCGGTGCTGACGATTCTCGCCACCCGTCAAGGTACGAGCGTGACCATCATCGACAACAAACGCGATGCGTTCTCGAGCGGTTCGGTCTGGGGGCAGCGTTTGTTCTTCAACAAGAATGGCCAGCGCGCTTCGCTCACCGGCGAGCGGGAGTCCGACTTCCGTCCGACCGGCGGAGGTGGAGTGCGCCCCGGCCAAGAAGAGCCGGCGTTTACGGGCATGAACATGGTGCTCATGATCCAGGTTCCTCTGAAACAGAAGCGTCCGGCGCGGATGTACGCCGCCGAAATGCCGGCTTCGGCTGGGTTCGGTGGGGGTGGAGCCGAAATGAAGCGCAAGTCAGACACCGAGAACGCGGTTATCGGCCACGGAAGAGTCGAAGGGCCGTTCACCGAGATCGACAACCTGTCGATCGAGCGCGATCCGCGATTCCCGGTGCGCGTCACCGTTCAGTTCTACAAGGCCACGTCGACCGGCGTAGTCAGCGAGCAAGACGTGCAGTCGATCAAGCACGACCTCGACCAGGTTTACGCCCACGCCTCGAACGTCGGGAGCCTCGTAACCGGTGGGCACACGGGGCGACCCACCGAGTACTGGGGCAGCAAAGTGCAGCCGAGGGATTGGTGGGAGCGTTTCTGGCGGGATTACGAAGCCAACACGGGAACGCGACGTACGGTCGCCATCGCGAAGCTGCGGCAGCTCCTGGGCAACAACTACATGGTTCGCCCGGTGACCGATCTGTATCTCCGCGATTTGCTGCGATAACGTCGCCAAGACGAGCGCGGTCGGTTATGCTTGCGGCATGCTGACCGCGCTTGTCGCTATTGTCGCACTTGGCCAAACGATCAACGATCCGTTACTCGGAGGCCTGGCCCGCCCGCTACAGGGTCGCAGCATGCGGGAGACCAGCACCTTCCGCGTCGGCCCCGACGGCAAGTATCTGCGCACCGCCCCGCCAACCGGTGACCTCAAGGAGCATAGCAACTGGGACAACTTCCGCGTGGCTCCGGGCGCAACCCACGTGCTGATGGACCGTCAGGGCCCCGGCGTGATCACCCACATTTGGATGACCTTCCTCGGCCCCGAGCCGCAGGATTGGGCCAAGCAAGGCAGCGCCAACCACCAGGAGATGCTGCTTCGAATCTACTGGGATGGGCAAGAGAAGCCTGCCGTCGAGGCCCCGGTCGGCGACTTCTTCGCCAACTGCTTTGGCAAGCGCAGCCAAGTCATCAGCCTCCCGGTCGTGGTCGAGGATGGCGACAGCTACAACAGCTTTTGGCGCATGCCGTTCCGCAAGTCCGCGCGGGTCGAGATCGTGAACCAGAGCCAGAAGTCGATCAATCTCTTGTACTACAACATCGACTGGATCAAAGTCGATTCCCTCCCCCGCGACACGCCGTACTTCCACGCGCAGTATCGGCAGGAGTATCCGGTCCAGAAGGGCAAAGACTACACCGTGCTGGAAACTACGGGCAAGGGGCACCTCGTCGGAGTCGTGCTCGGGGTTCGATCCCGCTCGCCAAGCTGGTTCGGCGAAGGGGATGAGAAGGTCATCGTGGATGGTGGGGAAACCCTCTGGGGCACGGGAACCGAGGACTACTTCCTCAGCGCATGGGGCCTCAAGACGACCTCGACACCCTACGCGGGCACGCCCTACTTCGACCAGTGGGGCATCGTGGGCGGGCACACCAGCGCCTATCGCTGGCACCTGAACGATCCGATCGTGTTCCAGAAGAGCATCAAGTTCTCGTTCGAGCACTGGGGCTGGATCTCGCCCGACGAGAACGCCGAGAACCGCGCGATGAGCTGGAACGAGCGGGAGGACGACTTCAGCAGCGTCGCGTTCTGGTATCAGCAGGGGCCGTCGACGTTCACCGCGCGCGCGCCGGCTGATCGCCGTCTGCCCAGCCTGGAACGCGTTTCGGCGAGCCAGGTCTCGGCGCATGGCATCGGCCCAATCCGCGACCAGCAACTCGCTCTGTACGACTTACCCCAGCGGCTTTACATGCCGGAAAAGCAGGAGGGAGCGTGGATCGAAGTTCCATTCGAGGTGAGGGAGCGCGAGCCGCTACGGCTCTTGCTCAACATGACCACGAGCTACGACTTCGGCATCTATCAAGCCTACGTGCTTCAAGAGGGCCAGCCGCCCGTGAAGATCGGCGGGGCTCTCGACTTCTTCTCGGACGATATTGCGAACCGCGAGTTCCACCTGCTCGATTTCTGGCCCGAGCCCGGTAGGTACACGTTGCGGCTGGAGTGCGTGGGGAAGAATGGGCGCTCGCAGGGCTACTTCTTGGGGCTGGAATCCGTGCGGCTGCGTGAGCGTCGCCCGCGGGTGAAGGAGATGGGTTGGGACAAGGACAAGGATTGGCGCAAGAACCCGGTGCTCTATGGCTAGGCGGCGCATCACTCTGCTAGTGTTCGGAACGCTCGCCGTCGTCATTGGAGGACCGGCCGCGATGGTCGCCTATCGCAATGTCCAGATTGCGCGGGAGTACGAAGACGAGCTGCGCCTGGCCCGAAAAGAGGGACTCGCGACGAACAGTGAGGAGTTCGCCAGCCTGATTCCGACCGCCGATC
>JANJUB010000082.1 GCA_024710805.1 Fimbriimonadaceae bacterium
CAGACGGTCTGGATCCTGGTTCAGGGGTAGTCCGTTACGATCCCTTGTTGGGCGAGGGATGTGTCGTGCCCTCGCTCGCAAACACGAGCCATCCTGCGACTTTGCACATCGTGGGCATCACGCGGGACAGGAGCCTTGTGCCTGCATGATTCTGGATCCTTCCCGCGAGGTGCCATCTCTCGGGCAGAATTGGCTCTGGTGCGAACCAACCCTAGCCCTTCGTAGCATCAAGCGGCAGATCAATGCTTGAACGCTCCTGCTCCGGCTTTGGACCGGCTCTTTCCAGACGGCAAATCGAACTGAGGATCGGCGCCGTACACCCCGTCGGCTTCGGCCACAGGCAACTGCGGGCGGCTCGCCGACGGCCGGTCGGAGCAGAACCAATGGTTGCGCGCGAATCTGAAGGTCTCCGGAGCCGTGTTGCCGCCGACGTTCACGCCGCCGCTCGCCCAACGGTCGGACGAGAAGATGATCAAGTTGTCTTCGAACCGACCGTTCCGGCAGGGCACGAAGCCAGGCGCGGTGGTCTCCTGCAAGATGCGGAACGCCCACCGCTCGGGGCGATGGATCGTGTTGAACCGAACCGTCGCGCCATCGACGCCGACGAAAGCCACCGCCGCCACTCCACCGTCGAACACGCAACCCTCGACAGTTAGGTTCTTCGCTTCGTACGTCGCCCCTAGCGGCCGGAAGAACTCCAGACCCGTGCTGCCGCCCAGATTCACGCCCCTCTGCCCTGCCCCAAAGAACCCACATCGGCGAATCGTGATGTCTGAGGAACCGCCCTTAGCCTGGATGCCGTTGTCGCCACCGCCGCGAAGCACAACCTTCTCGATGCGCCCGAGATGGCAACCCACCATGTCGATGCCCGAACCGCCCCACCGCTCGATGAGGCAGTCTTCCACAACGAAGCTCTCAACGCCCGACAGCTTGATGCCATCGTGATTGCCCCGCGGGAGATCGCTCACGTGGACGTTGTGCATGCGGATGTTGTAGGTGCCTGATCCCTTGCCCCCGCCGTCATCGATGTTGAGGCCGTTGCTCTTAGAGCCCTTCAGCCGGAGGTGGCCGATCTCAAGATCGCTGACCCGGCTGAGCTGCCACGAGGTGAACACCGGCGGATTTGCCGGATCGGCCCCACGAATGATGATCTTCCTATCCTTGGTGCCGCGGAGGTTCTCGGCGTAGACGCCGCCCTCATAGGTGCCCGGGGCGATCAGGATCGTCGCTCCCGGCTTGGCCGATCGTAGGCTGCGCTGCAGGTCGATCATGGAGGACACGCGGACCGTGTCGTCGAACGCACAAAGCAGGAGCCACCCGATCATGATGGGTGCATGCTACCGCAGTCCCTTACTCACGGCGAAGCGCGACGATCGGATCCAGCTTGGCCGCACTCAGCGCCGGATAAAGCCCGAAGACCATACCGATCAACGCCGAGAAACCGGCTGCCGCGAGGGCCGAATAGAGCGGAAACGGCGTCGCGAGTCCCCCCGCGGCGGGCCAGTTGCTGGCTGCGGTCAACGCCGTGACGACCAGGCCCAAAGACCAGGCGATCCCCATGCCGATGAGCCCACCGACCAAGCTGAGGGTGCCGCTTTCGACGAGGAACTGGGTCAGGACCGACTTCGCCGGCGCGCCGACGGCCTTACGCAAACCAATCTCCTTCGTGCGCTCAGTCACGGAAACCAGCATGATGTTCATGATGCCGATACCGCCCACCAAGAGCGAAAGCGCGGCGATCGCCGCGAGCAGCACCTTCGCCCCGTCGAGCACTCCGTTGATCGTCGCGAGGATTGACTCGTTGGAGTCCACCCGGTAGAGGCGCTTATTGCCCGAGCGCAACATCATCGCCTCCCAAACCCGGTTCATGGCATCTTCGACCACGACCCCAGCCTTCGGCTTCATGCTGATCATCATCAGCTTGTTGCCGCCCATATACTTTTTGTGGAAGGTCGAGAGCGGCATGTAAATGTGCCGCGCGTTGCTGTCGCCAAAGGCGTCCGACTTCTTCAGGACCCCAATAACCTCGAGTGTGATGCCCCGCATCGAAATCCACTTGCCAAGCGCCTGCTTGTCGGGAAAGAGCCGATCCCGCAGTTCTTCCCCAATGACGCACACATTAGCGAGTTCATCGATGTCCTTTTCGGCGACATTGCGACCCTCGTGAAGCTTGAAGCTGTTGAGAATGAAGAAGGACTCGTCGACGCCCCGGGTGCTGGCGTTGTCGACCGTCTGATCCCCGAACGACACCTTCTCCGTGCCTCCCTGAGCCAGCGGAGAAACAAACTCAAGTCCAGCCACCCGCTCCCGTAGGAACTCGACGTCGTTCATCGTGAGCCCCTCGACCGAACCCATTGACTCGCGCATTCGCCGGCCGGGATCGAAGAACACGTAGATCGTGTCGGCTCCGAAGCCTTTGAACTGGTCGCTCATGTACGCTTGGAAGCCGTTGCCAACCATGACGATGATCGTCACGCTCATGACCCCGATGATGACGCCGAGCATTGTGAGGAACGCTCTCAGCTTGTGCAGCCGGAGCATCTCAAGCGCGACGAGAATCGACTGGCCAATCTGCATTATTCTTGACGTCCCGCCTGCATGAGGCCCTGACGCGCCGGGCCGCTGAACTTCGGCCGGGCAACTTTGTCGCCTTCTTTCACGCCTTCGAGAATCTCGACCTTTGCGCCCGTCTCAAGCCCAACTTTGACGCGACGCTGTTCGGGTTTGCCCTTCGGATCCTTGGGCGGGAACTCGACGAACCGACCTTTGTCGTCCTTTCCGACGTACTCCACGGGCAACACCAGCGCGTTTGCTCGCTTAGCCACCTCGAGCGTGCACTTCGCCGACATGCCGCTCCGGAGCCTGGGATCCGCTTGATCCAACCATATCTCGACCTCGTACTTCACAACGGCGTCGGTCGAAATCGGCGCACCCGTGGCCGAACTGCCGATCGCAACCGATGCGGGGGCGATCTTCCTCACTTGGCCCTTGAACGTGTCCGCCGGGAAGGCATCTACCGTGATCTCAGCCCCCATTCCTAGCGTCAGCTTCGCGGTGTCGATTTCGTTGATCGATAGCATGACGCGAAGGGCGGTCCGATCCTCGATGCGCAAGATCGGTGTTCCCGAGCTGAACGCGCTGAGGCTCGCCACCAGTTCGCCTTCCTGCACGAGCCGCTTGGTGACGACGCCGTCGAGGGGCGAGCGAATCTGAGTCTCGGAAAGCTGGCGAAGCGTGTCGTCGAGGACGCTCTGCAGTTGATCGACCGACGACTGACCGGCGATTCGGCTCTGGGCCAGCACATCCACGTCGCGCAGCGCTGCGCGGGCCTTGCTCAGGTCGGCAAGCGCGTTCTCATACTCCTTGCGTTTCAGCGTGTCTTGGATGCCGTTGGCCTTCGCCCGGTCGAGCTCTGCCTGAGCACGCCGCAAATCGTCCTCTGCTCGCTGTCGTTCAATCCGCAGCTGGGTCTCCAGGCGGGAAGCGTTTTCGTTGGCCTGCTGGAGCCTCACGCGCGCCAACTCCAAAGAGAGCTTGGTGTTCTCGACGATCTTCTGCGAAACGTAGCCTTGCCGAAGGAGCTCGGCCTGCCGCTCGGCCTCGGACTTTGCGTTGTCGTAGTTGGCTTGGGCCTCGCGGACGGAGGTCTCGCTGGCCACGCGCTGGTTGGGATGAGCGGTCTTGTCCAGCCGCTCAAGTTCCTTGCGGGCGCTGTCGAGCGCAGCCTCCGCGACGCGAATCGATGCGTTCGTGAGGGTCGGCTGGATCCTAAGCTCTTGCTGGAGTTGGGCCACTCGAATCTCGGCCTGCTTCAGATTAGCTTGAGCCGTGACGCGCCGCTGCTCGATCTCGATACCCGTTCTCGCCACGTTGCTCGATGCTCCGCGGAGCTGGGCGCGGTCTTGGCGAACCTTGAGCTCCGTCTCCTGAGGATCGATCTCGGCAATCAGCTGACCAGCCTTGACGATGTCCCCTTCCTGAACGTACAGCTTCTTCAGCCTTCCGGAGGCGCGGCTCTTGACCTCGACGGTCTTCACCGCATCGATGGTCCCGGTCTCGACGACGCGGTTGACCAACGTCTCGCGGGCAACCGCCATGAGCCCCTCGTCCTTCTTGTTGGCCGCGGCCCGCGCGGCCATCATCCGCGAGCCCATGTAGCCACCCCCACAAACCAAGACCAACAGGCCCGCAATGATTAACGCAGTCTTCTTCATGCCCGCACACTATGCTGACGCAACGATTCGTTGTCTGGTTTGATTATGGGTCCTAATGCTTAGCCTCAAACTAAAACGGGCCGGGCATTTCTGCCCGGCCCGTCGATCCAACCGACTTTTACGGCTGGAACTGAGTGATCCGCAGCTGATCGATCGTCGGATTCCAGTCGGCATCGGATGCCGTGGAGGTATCTCGGATGTCGACCCGAATACGAACCTGCCGCGATCCATTGATGAATCGGGATCCGTTCGGAACCACGACATCGAACGTACGATCCGAGGTCGTGAGCGCGAGGTCTCCGGTGACCGCCTCCCACTGGTTCGTCGTGAAGTTCAGCATGCTGATCTTCGCCACACCGGTCGTGATGACGGACGTTCGGGCTTCGAATCCGATCCTCAACTCGGAGGACGTTGTCGCCCCAACCGTTGTAATGCCCACCAGCGAGCGAAGTCCACCTTCGAAGTCTGCGCTCGTTGCCTCCTGAATCGTCATCCCGCCGTTGTCACTCCGGTGCAGGCTGTCCAGCGTTCCGGTGAAGGGCGAAGCGTTCAATACCGAGAAGCTCTCCATGGGCGCCTGGGCATCGCCTCCGTAAACCACCAATGCATAGTCCACGTCGTTCACGCCCGGAGTCTCCAGACGGGCATCGGCAACGACGCTCGCCGCCGAGACCTCGATCGTCCACACGCCCGACGCGGGGTTCTGGATGAAGATGTTCTCCGTCGGATTCAGGTTATCGGGTGTGCCTCCGCTCGTCGACCAGACCCCCGCGGCGAGCCCCACGTTGCCGTGGTAGACGACGTTGGTGGGCGAAGTGACCTTCAGGTTAAGATTGTTGATCCTAGTCGGATTTGCGCTGGCCGCCGCCGCCGGATCGGTGTAGATCATCGTCGACTTGAGTGCGGGCGATCCCGCCGGCACGAAGATCCGGTAGGTCTTCGTCTGGAGGTTCGTCAGAACATCCCGCTCATTGATCAAGAACAAGTCATTACGGTTGTCGTAGATCGGCTGCAGCCACGGAAGGCCCCAACCTTGCCGCATCCGCGTGATGTCGTTGCCATTCTCACCCGGCACATATTGGCGCGCCTGGTTGATCATCAATGCCTTGGCCAAGGTCGACTTCGGTCGATTCGCAAACACCGTGTTACCCACGGCCGGGTTGCCAAAAATGCCGTTCGACCACATCTGGAACAGAATGCCGAACGAGCCCGCCGTCATCGGCGTGGCGGCACTGGTTCCTCCGAAGCTTGTCGTGTAAGAGGTGTCGCTGCCGTTCGAGGTCGTCGTGATGCTGTCGTAGAAGAAGGCAAGATCCGGCTTGATCCGTCCGTCAGCGGCAGGTCCCACGCTGGCTCCGTTGAGCCACCGGTCATCGGCAAGCGAAGCCGTATTGTAGTGGCGAATACCACCGACCGACATGATGTTCTTTGCCCACGCTTGGGGTCGGACACCGGTGTTGGTCCCCGCATTCGACATCGATTGGCAGATCAGTAGATCGGTGTTGAAGATGATCTCGTCCATCTGGGCCGAAATCGTGGTGTAGGCGCCAGTCAACGCATCACCCCATGAGTTCGACTCAACGACCGCATTGTAGGTGTTGACGGTGTCTTGCGTCCAGGCAAGCCGTGTGGTCCAACCCGTTTGGTATCGAGTGAACACTCCGGCCGCGTTCGGCAGCATGCCTCGACCGGCGAGGCCTATAGACCCTGTACCATTGCCGAAGACGATTCCGGAACACGAAGTGCCATGGCTGGTGTCCGTGCTGTTCAGTCGGACGGTCACCCGGTTGGTCGGCGTATCGAATGCGTCGTGGGTCGCGCGGATGCCGCTGTCGATCACGTGGGCGACGACGCCCTGGCCGGTGTAGCCAGCAACGCTCTCGATGTAGTTGGCCCCGCTCGTATTGCGCACGATGTCCATGTCCGTGCCGATTTCGCCGCGACGGTCGAAGTAGACAACACCGTTGATCTTGGCCGTCTGGCGGACCTGGTCAGGCGTCAGTTCGACCAGCATCAGCGAGCCCGCCGCGGGATTATCGATCACGCGTCCACCGAAACGGCGAATCTCAGTCGCGATCGAGTTCTTCAGTTCCGCGGTCGGCTTGGCGACCTGCAGGTAGTAGTCGTTGATCCCCAGTTCACCGCGGTTGAGCCGCGACAGCGTTTCAGGTTCGATTCGGTAGGCGGGCTCATAAGGTCCTACCCAGCGGACGAACTCAAGGGCACGCACCTTGGACTCAGCCCCGAGAGGAAGCGTGACAAGGAACGCATTGTTGGGCAGATACTGCGTGATCTCGCCACCGGCGGCCTCGATCAAGGGGCGGAACTCATCAAGCGGCTGACCCTCGAACTGCACAATGAACATCCGGTTCGTCGCGTCCGAAGCCAAATCCTGCGGAACGGCCGGCACGGCCACCAGCGGATCGAACTTCGCGTACTTCAGATCCAGCGAGGTGTCTCCTTGCGACACTCGAAGCACTTCGCGCCCATCCAGCGAGACGGCGTAGTGCGGAACGTTGGAACGACCCTGAAGCTCATTCCACGTGATCACCAAGGCTTCCGAGCCCGGAACGGGAATGATCCTGACATTAGCAACTCGATTCGGCGTCTGATGGAACAACCCACCCGATTCGAGCGTGAGCGACGTTCGCGCCCCCGTGCGTTTAACGATGACTTCTGGTGTGTCGACCGCGACCCCACCCATGACAACGGAGGCTAACAGCGTAGTAATCATTGACTCTCCTTCCCAACCTTGAAGGGGCGACGAAATCGCCCCTATTCCTACATTCTATAGCAAGTTTGCCGTGTCTGCGGTATCAAGACATACCAGGAATGGAGAAGTTTTCCCACCCCGAGGGAGACCGGGGTGGGTTTGGGCTAGAACCTGACGCCGAACATCAGAGCCGGCCGTTGGCCAGCGATGAGATACACGCCGCCGAAGTACATTCCACGGCCGTAGGTGAGGAACGGATGGCCGTCGTGGCCGTCATGCTGGTAGCCCAGCGTGATTCCCTCCTTCGTCGTGAACTTTGCACCACCCAAAGGGTGGCCGTGCTTTTCGTTGGACCGCAGGCCAATCCCGGCGAACATGTTGAACGTTCCCTCGGGCACCTGCCAGTTCTTTTCCGCGGTGATCGAATAGCCGGGGTTCCCGGTTCCGATCCCCTGGACTCCCACCGACCCGCTGATCGAGGGCCGAGTCGGAGTCTCGGACAGGAACTGTACGGACGCCAACGCCCGAAACGCACTTTGTTTCCAGAGATACGCAACGCCCACTTGAAGCTGCGGGGTTGCTTGGTACCACACGAAGGTCTCTGCCTTGGTCACCGTAGTGGGGGCATAGACCGTATTGATGATCCACTTTGAGTTGGTCGCCGAACCGGCGCCATAACCGCCCGCCACTCACAGCGGACACCGGGCTTGGCCCGGTGTCTCGGTGTTGGTGGTTTCTTGGGCGGCGACAAGCGCCGGGACGACCGCCAGAAAGGCCGTCAGTCCCTTGATCATTTACTTGCCGGCCTCCTTCTCATCGCAGCAGGACTTCACCGCCGCCTTCTCTTCGCAACATCCCGCGCAGTTGTCACCGCAGCAGGTCGCACAGTTGCCATCCGTGCAGGTTTCACAGCTGGCGCAAGCGGCCATTGCTTCGCTCGGACAGGTGGCGCAGTTCGCCTTGTCCTTCATGGCACAGTTGCCGCAGTTATCGCCGCAGCAATCGGCACAGTTGCCGTTCGCGCAGTTGCCGCAGTTCTCGCAACCATTTGCGCAACAGGCTTCCTTGGCGTCAGCTTTGGCTTCCTTGCCCTCGCAGCACGAGGTGCCACAGCAGTCCGCGCAGTTTCCACCGGCGCAGTTCGCGCAGTTTTCGCAACCATCTGCGCAGCACGCCTTGGCGGCCATGGCAGATTGAGTGGTCGGGGCGGGAGCTTCGCTACGCGAGGCAACGAGCCAAGTGGACGAGAGACCGAGGGCCATCGAGGCCAACAGGATCGTTTTAAACATGAGATTTCTCCTATCGTATCGCTCGGGGGGATGCCATAAGCAACCCAGAAGACGAGGTCTAAGCGAACGTGGAGAACGGAGGGGCCCGGGTGGGCGAAGTCGCGCGCAGCGCGGCGAGAGGCGGACCACGCAACCCAGTGGCGGGAAGCACCTTGGCTTCAAAACTCGGAACAAGTCCCCAGGTAGGGGCGGTCACCAGGACCGCTACCCACGAGGCCGGCTTCTCGGCTTTGGCCGAAGCGACGCCGTGAAAATCGGGAGTCGGCGTCGGCGCAATCTCGCAGGGGCAAGCTGCGGTGTCCGTGGCCGGCGCAAAAGCAGGCTCAGCTGAACTACTCGCACAGCAGGAATCCTCGGGCTCGGGGGCTTCGCAGCACGGCATGCCGCACTCGGACGCAAAGTAGGAACTCAACACCGACGTCGGCAGGATCCCCATCAGGAGTGCCAGCAAGCCGACGAGTCCGAAGCGGTGACGCCGATGCATCATTCTCATTATGGGGCAACCCTGGGCCGACAACGCAAGTTCCCTCGGTAAACTACATGAAAGCATGGACACCAACGAGCGGCTTCTGCACGCCACCCAACTTGCCGCCCGGAAACTGGCCAGCGCCGGCAACTTCGATCAGGTTCTCCGCGATGTTCTCGCGATCTGCATCGAGGCGGTCGGGGCGTACGGCGGCACCATCTATTTGCACGACCCCTCGAAGAAGCGCCTGCTGTTCCATCACGTGTTCCCCGAGACCGTTTGGGAGCGGCTTCCCTTCCGCGAAATTCCCGATGATGCCGGCGTCGCCGGCCAAGCCTGGCAAACCCGACAGACGATCATCAGCAAGTTCGACGAGAACAGCGAAGAGACCCGCCGGCAAATCTCCGACGCGACCGGCGTCGTCGTGACCACCATGATCACCGTTCCGCTCATGATGGCGGATGAGCCGCCGATCGGCGTTGTCCAGTTGATCAACAAGAAAGAGGGCGTCTTCAACGACTCGGATGCCGCGGTCTTGGATACGGTCGCCTCAGTTTCCACGCTCGCCTATTTGAACTCCCGACTCGTGGAAGAATCTGCGCGAGCTTCTTCGCTGCTTGGAATGGGCAAGGTTGGCCACGACATCGGCAATCTCGCCGCCAGTCTGTTCGCGAACATCTCCTTTGTCGAGATCACGCTGAGCGGTATGAAGGATGAGTTCCTCGAGAACGAGATGGCGCTCGGCTACGTGGAATCCTTGGCCTCCATGCTCACCGAACTTCAAGCCTCGGTGGACCGTATTGTCGGATACTCGCGGCTGATCAGCGATCTCTCCGCGGGCCGCGAGTTGCGCCCGAATATGCAGTTGGCGCCGATGGCCGAGACCATCCAGACCGCCGCCGCCTATCTCGAGAGCGAGGGGCGCAAGAACTGCGTCGCCCTCCGGTACGAGATCGACAAGGACGCCCCCGCGACCCACCACGACGAACTCTACATCTTCCGCATCGTGCAGAACCTGGTCGGCAACGCCATCAAGGCGGTCAAGGAGACGCTCCCCGAGGACTGGCAAGACCAGTTTGCCGAGGAGGACGAAGCGATCTTCGGCGAAGTCGTTGTGTCCTATCATTTCGTCGACGGCAAGCACGTGATCGAGGTCAAGGACAGCGGCCCCGGCATGCCGGTGGATGTCGCCGAGCGCATCCTCGCGGGCAACGCCCGAAGCCAGTGGGATAAGGGCAGCGGCTCGGGTTGGGGCACGAAGATCGTGCTCGAGTTGGCGACGACCCACGAGGGGTTGGTCTCCATCGACAGTTCGCCCGGTAAGGGCGCGACGTTTCGCGTCGAGTTCCCGCATCGGCCGTAGCGATCCGCGCGGGTTGGTTCGGGTTTGCTCGGGTTTGCTCGGACCAACTCGGGTTGGCGCGGTTCTAGAGGCCGGCAGGAGCCAGCCACGTCCTCGTACTCTAGATTGCCGCTCCCACATCCCACATCCCACATCCCTCCCTCGGTATGCTTCGAGCGAAATGGGAACACCGATCACGATGACCCCGCAGGGGCTCAACGTTCCGAATGATCCGATCATTCCTTTTATTGAAGGCGACGGCACCGGCCCCGACATATGGGCGGCCTCCGTGCGGGTCCTCGACGCGGCGGTCGAGAAGGCTTACGTGGGCACGAAGAAAGTCGAGTGGATGGAAGTCCTCGCTGGCGAGAAGGCGTTCAACGAGACCGGTAACTGGCTCCCCGACGCCACGCTCGACGCGTTCAAGACCTACCTCGTGGGCATTAAGGGCCCGCTCACCACGCCGGTCGGCGGCGGCATCCGTTCGCTGAACGTCGCCCTCCGTCAGATCCTCGATCTCTACATTTGTCTCCGCCCTGTACGCTGGTTCACGGGGGTGCCCTCGCCCGTCCATCGCCCAGAAGACGTCGACATGGTGATCTACCGTGAGAACACGGAGGACATCTACGCGGGCATCGAGTTTGCGGCCGGTACCCCGGAAGCGGCCCAGATGCTCGACTTTCTTCAGTCGACCTTCCCGAAGATGTTCGACAAGATCCGATTCGGCACCGCCGAAAAGACCGAGGCCTTTGCCAAGGCGGTCTACATGGAGGGTGAGACTCCGGTCGAAGTCGGTATCGGCATCAAGCCCGTGTCAAAGATGGGCTCGCAGCGGCTGATCTACGGCGCGATCGAGTACGCAATCCAGAACAACCGCAAGAGCGTGACGCTCGTCCACAAGGGGAACATCATGAAGTTCACCGAGGGCTCGTTCCGCGATTGGGGCTACGAACTTGCCAAGGAAGCGTTCGGAGCCGAAGAGATCGACGGCGGACCTTGGTGCCAGATTCCCGACGGCAAGCGCGGCGCAGGGCTCATCATCAAGGATGCGATCGCCGACATCACGCTCCAGCAGGTGCTGACGCGCCCCAAGGACTTTGACGTGATTGCAACTCTGAATCTGAACGGCGACTACTTGAGCGACGCCTTGGCGGCTCAGGTTGGCGGCATCGGCATCGCCCCGGGCGGAAACGTGAACACGGTGACCGGCCACGCCATCTTCGAAGCCACCCACGGCACCGCGCCGAAGTACGCCGGCCAAGACAAAGTCAATCCCTGCTCGGTGATTCTGAGCGGCGAGATGATGTTCCGCCACCTCGGCTGGACTGAAGCCGCCGACCTGATCATCAAGGGTGTCGAAGGCGCTATCGCCTCGAAGCGCGTCACGTACGACTTCGCTCGATTAATGGCGGGAGCTGTCGAAGTTCGATGTTCAGAGTTCGGCGACAACATCATCCAGCATATGTCGTAGTTTCAAAAAACGGTTTTCTGGCATCAACTTTGCAAGGTGTCCAGGAAACCGTTATGAAGACACGACTTTCCCTCCTCATTCTCGGCATGGCCACGGCTGGACTAGCCGCGGACACGATGACCTTTACGGGCATCCGTCTCATTACCTACCTGGGCAATGATAACGGGATGACCGTATACGAGACGCATCAGGCCGCAGGCAACGGATGGCTCAAACAAATCGTGAACTCATGGGCGGATGTGAATCTCGCTTGCGAACTCAGCAAGCGCTACAACGAGCCAGGCAGCCATCGCCGTCGACAGTACGGTGATCCCACCGCATTTCTGACCGTCTCAACGACCCGAACTCCCCAGTCGAACTTCCGAGTCTCCTTCTTGAGGGAACGAGTCGCAACCGCGGTAGCCACCGTGGAGATGCCCAATGCGGCTGCCTATGCGCTCGGTCGCGTTGGCGGGGGCCGAGATACATGGGAAACCTCTCCCCCTGCTCAGCAAAATGGTCCCGGCTCGGACGAGCGCACCAAGGTCGCCGCGCAAGACAAGGTCATGATGCGGTGGCAAGGCGCCAACTGGAACCAGTCGAACGGTCAATACTGGCTTAACCTCAGCATGCCGCTCGAACGGATCTTTGGCGACTCGAACGTCTCCGTACCCACAGGTAGCGGCAGCAACCAGATGGCGGCAAACGCACTCAGCGGGGGCA
This sequence comes from Fimbriimonadaceae bacterium, assembly GCA_024710805.1. Classification (GTDB taxonomy): domain Bacteria; phylum Armatimonadota; class Fimbriimonadia; order Fimbriimonadales; family Fimbriimonadaceae; genus JANJUB01. The sequence goes on from JANJUB010000082.1 coordinate 12,198, forward strand.
GGGTCAAGTACAAACCGTCGACCCTCACGTTCGGAGCCGTCGCCGGGCGGAATCGATGGATCGAAGGCACGTACAACGGCACCCATGCCAATCCGTGGATGTCCTGCGAAGTCAGAACGATGAACAACGTGTTCCTGGACGCGGCCACAAGCCTATGCCCGGCCAGCAACAGCTTCTCGTTCGACCTTGGGCAGATGGCCGTCCCGGCCCAAACGGGGCCTTCGACGTACAAGGTCACGTTCCGAAGGAAAGGTGCGCTGAACAAGATGCTCGTCCTAACGGTCGATCCGCAGACAGGTCTGGACGGGGTGTACGTCGATTTCAAGTACGGCGACGCAAACCAGGACAATCAGATCACGGCCTCGGAAGTCGGCTTGATCTTGGAGTACATCGGCACGCAGTATCCTGACTCGGCCTACTACGACCTCATTCCCGGGCACGGAGAAATGCGGGTCGACGATCTCGATGTCGACGGGGATGGATCGGTGACGCTCACCGACTATATCATCTCCCTGCCGAACATCGGACTTGTCGGGGACTAGCACCTCGGGTAAAATCTTGGGAGCGTGGCGGCGTAGCTCAGTGGTAGAGCACACGGTTCATACCCGTTAGGTCGGTGGTTCAAATCCACTCGCCGCTACCAACTCCCTTCCGAGATGACCCTCTCGTTCGATCCTGCGATCCTCGACCGTCATCGGCTGTATGCCTGGCTCCGCGAAGCCTATTGGTCGGCGGGACGGCCCCAGGACTCCATCGATCGCTCTTTAGAGGACTCCCTCTGCCTCAGCGCCTGGGACGGCGACGAGATGGTGGGGTTTGCCCGGGTCGTCACCGATTACGCCACCTTTGCCTGGCTCTGCGACGTGATCGTCGCCCCGGACCGTCGCGGCCAAGGCATTGGCAAGACGATGGTTGCGGCGATTCTGGCTCGCGAAGATCTCGCCACCGTCCGTTGGATGCTGGGCACGCGCGATGCCCACACACTCTACGAGCAGTTTGGCTTTGAGACCTCGGCCGAAACCGACCGCTGGATGACGAAGGGGTTCAACGTCCGGCCCCCGCGCAGCTAGTTTGCTGCCGGTATAGTGGCGCTGATGCCTGTCGCGCACTATCGAAACCCGCACAACGCCGCCATGCTGGATACCTTGCGCGAGCTCGCCCCTGAGTGGCGCATCGAGGAGGGGAATCCCGACGAAGAGACCGACGTGCTGATTTCGGGCCGAGTCACCCAAGAGGAAGTCGTGGGGGCACCCAACCTTCGCGCGATCATCATTCCCTTTGCCGGAGTGCCCATCCCCGTGCGCGATGTGATCCGCGAGTTTCCCAATGTGGCCGTCCACAACCTGCACCACAACGCGCCAGAAACCGCCGAAGTGGCGATGGCGCTTCTCCTTACGTGCGCCAAGAGCGTAGTGCCGATCGATCAGGCTATGCGTCGAGGCGACTGGACGCCCGGTTACGACGACCGTCACTCGATTCGCCTCGCGGGCAAGACGGCCGTGGTGCTTGGTTTCGGAGCCATCGGGCAGCGCATCGCCCGAGCGTGCCGTGGACTTGGTATGAAGGTGATCGCCCATCGCCGCAATCCGAGTCATGCCGAGGTCCCGGCCGACGGCGTTGAAGTGCGCGGGCCTGCCGACCTCGACCGATCGTTGATCGAGGCCGACGTCCTCATCTTGGCCATGCCTCAGACCGACGAAACCACCGGACTTATCGCTTCGAGTGAACTTGCGATGATGAAAGATGGGGCGATCCTCGTGAACATCGCCCGGGGAAAGCTCGTCGACGAGGACGCACTTTACGAGGCGCTGGCGAGCGGAAAGCTCCGCGCCGCCGGACTCGACGTGTGGTACCGGTATCCCGAGGGCGGGTCGGACAGCAACATGCCCGAATCTGCCTCGAACACCTTCCCGAGCACGCGGCCCTTCCACGAGTTGCCGAACGTGGTCATGAGTCCGCATCGGGGCGGTGCGTCGATCGACGTCGAACTCGCTCGGGTTCAAGCTCTGGCCGAGTTGTTGAACACCGATCCGATGCCCAATCGGGTCGATCTTGCCCGTGGATACTGAACGCCCAAGTAAGTCCCGAGGCCCAACAAACCATAATAACCTTCATGCGCGCGGTGATCAAGCTACTCCGGCCCAAGCAGTGGAGCAAGAATCTTTTGGTGCTCGCCGCTCCGATCTTCGCCGCCCGAATCACCGACTCGGCGACCTGGCCGATTGTCGGGCTCGCGTTCTTAGCGATGTGCCTCGCCAGTTCGGCGACGTATATCGTCAACGACCTGCGGGACGCGGAACGGGATCGCCAACACGAGAAGAAGAAGCATCGACCGATCGCCTCTGGTGCCGTCTCCGCTCCCGTCGCCACCGTCTTGGCCTTGGTCCTTGGCTTAGGTTCGCTGGGAATCGGATTCTGGCTCAACACGAGCTCATTCACGCTGATCGTCACGTACTTCGCGTTGCAGCTGCTCTACAACATGACGCTGAAGCGTGCACCGATTGCCGACGTGTTTACGATCTCGCTAGGGTTCATCATCCGCGCAATGCTCGGCGCAGCAGCGATCAGCGTGCCCATCTCCGGCTGGCTGCTCTTCTGCACCGGTGCGCTGGCACTCATGATCGGCTTCGCTAAGCGGCGACACGAGTTCATCCACCAAGGTGACGCTCGTACCGCGAGCCGCGAGAGCCTGGGCGGCTATAACTTGAAGAGCCTCGATGCGCTGGTCATCATGACCGCCACCGGCGCCGCGATGAGCTACGGCATCTACACGCTCGACAGCGCAACCGCAACGCGCTACCCAGCCATTGTGATCACGTCGCTGTTCGTCTTCTATGGTATCGCCCGATACGTCTTGATCACGTTCACCATGGACGAAGGCGGCGAACCTGCCGATCTCCTTTTCGGGGACGTTCAGTTGCTCGCGAGCGTTGTGCTCTTCATGGCGTCGGCGATTGCCGCCGTCTCGGGTATGAGGCTGCCCTTGATCGAACGATGAAATCACGGAAGGTAATCGTGGTCGGTGCGTCCAGCGGCATGGGTCGCGAGCTTGTGCGCCAGCTGGCCGCACGAGGCGATCGGGTCGCCGCCGTAGCGCGGCGCGAGGACAAACTCGCCGAGCTTGCGGCAGAGCATCCGCAGCAGATCCTTCCCTTCCCCCACGATGTCACTCAGCCAGCGTCTGTGCCGGAGCTTTTCGCGGAGATCTGCCGTCAACTGGGCGGTCTCGATGTGATCATCTACGCCGCGGGGGTGATGCCCGAGGTCGGTGCCACCGAATACTCGTTCGAAAAGGACCGAGCCATGATCGACGTGAACCTGACTGGGGCCGTTGCTTGGCTCAATGCCGCCGCAGACCGATTCCAGAACGTCGGGCACGGCACGATCGTGGGTATCGGCAGCGTCGCCGGAGAGCGGGGCCGCCAGGGCCAGCCGATGTACAACACCACCAAGGCAGCGCTCAAAACCTATCTTGAAGCCCTCCGGAACCGACTGAGCAAACGAGGTATTCGCGTAACGACCATCAAACCGGGACCCACGGCCACTGAGATGACGGCGCACCTGAAGCAGACGGGGATGATGGGCGCCGAAGAGGCCGCCGAGCGCATTCTGCGCGTCATGGATTCGGGCAAAGAGAAGTTTCTTAAGCCGAGCCATGCCGTCATCTTCGCGATCATCCGCAATATCCCGTCCGGCGTGTTTCGGAGGCTCAAGCTGTGAAGTCGACGGCGCTGGAGACCTCGCGCCTGCGCCATCTCACCGGCTTCGGAATGGTCAGCGGTGCCGACGCCTTCGTCTTCGAGCCGCGCACGGAGGCCGACCTAATTCGGGTTTTTCAAGTCGCGCGGGAGTCGGGACGCAAGGTCGCGCTGCGGGGCAACGGACGAAGCTACGGCGACGCCAATATCGCCGAAGAAGCCATCGTCCTCGACATTCGGCGCATGAACCGCATCCTTGACTGGAACCCAGAAACCGGAGTGCTGCATGCCGAGGCGGGGGTCACAATCGAGCAACTTTGGCGAACCTCGTTGGGTGATGGCTGGTGGCCCCCCGTGGTCAGCGGAACCATGTTCCCCACGCTCGCGGGTGCGCTCGCGATGAATATTCACGGCAAGAACGCCTTCCACTCAGGCACGATCGGCGAGCACGTTTTGGAGATCCGGGCCGTCTTGCCAAACGGCACCAGCCTCACCCTGACGCCAGCAGATGATGCCTTCTACGAACTGATCTCATCCGCCGGGCTGCTTGCGGCGATCACCGAGGTCAAGATTCAGATGCGCGCCGTCGCCAGCGGAGACCTACGCGTCCTGCCTCTCTCCATCGCCAACTGGGATGAGCAGTTCGCCACCTTCGAGTCGCTCGCCGACGAGGCAGACTATCTGGTCAGCTGGATCGACGCATTTGCCTCGGGTCGTTCCGCGGGACGGGGGCTCATCCATGCCGCCTGGTATCAGGAGGAATCAGGGGCGCGGCCTCATTCGCTCCGTGAGGATCACCAAGACCTGCCCGATACGCTGATCTTCGGTCTACCGAAGTCGATGATGTCGAACTTCCTGCGTCCGTTCAACCGCCGCGGCGGTATGCGGCTCATCAATGCCGCCAAGTTCCGCGCTTCGCGCCTCCTCGGTAACGGACGCCCGCACCCGGATGGCCTGGTTGGGTTCTCGTTCCTCCTCGACTACGTGCCGAACTGGCGCAACGCCTACCAGCCCGGCGGGTTCATCCAATACCAGTCGTTCGTGCCCAAGGAGCATGCGCGCCGAGTGTTCGCAGAGCAGTTCCGGCTGGCGCAGGAAGCCAAGTTGGAACCCTTCCTCGCGGTCATGAAGCGCCACCGCCCGGATCGATTCCTCTTCTCTCACGCGGTGGACGGCTATTCGCTCGCGCTCGATTTCAAACATACGACGAAACGGCACGAGGACCTGTGGCGACTTTGCCACCGAATGAACGATCTCGTCCTAGCCGCGGGCGGGCGCTTCTACTTCGCCAAGGATTCGACCCTGCGCCCGTCTGACGTAGCCCAGTATCTGGGTGAGGAGACCATCGCCCGCTTCCGGGCTCGGAAGGCGGAGTGGGATTCGGAGGGCATGCTCACTTCTGGGCTCGCCCAGCGGGTCGGGCTGATCTAGGCGAACCAGCGACGAACGTGCGCGCCCTGGTGCTCGCCGTCGAGCAGGAAAGCGTCGTGTCCGTACGGGAGGTCGATCTCTACCCACTCGCTCTCGCAGCCCGATGCCTGTGCCATGGCATGCAACTCCTGGCTCTGGTGCGAGGGGTAGAGCCAATCGCTGGCGAAGCTCACAAACAGGTAGCGGGTCGCGCAGCCCGCCAGCGAGTCGCATATGTAGTCGTCGATCGCCCGCGATAGGACCACCAAGCTGTTGGCGTCGAACCGGTGGGTGAACTTGTCGCCTTGGTAGTTCAGATAGCTCTCGACCTGAAATCGCTCGGGGGGTTCATAGGCGGGTCGATCGGTATCTCGCGGTGACTCCTCCTGGATCTGGCGACCGAACTTGGCCTGGAAGGCCGATTCGCTGAGATACGAAAGGTGGCCGATCATGCGGGCCACCGCGAGCCCATCGGCCGGCGGTTCGCCGTCATAGTAGTCGCCTCCACGCCAGTTCGGATCTCGTAGAACCGCCTGTCGGGCGGCCTCGTTGAAGCCGATCTGCATAGCGCTGTGCGCCGCCGCGCTGGCGGTGATGAACGCTCGGTCAACCGGGAACTTGCGCGTCCACTCAAGCGCCATCATGCCGCCCATGCTGCCCCCAGCGACTCCGAGCAGGCGCTCGATACCCAGGTAGCGCACCAGGCGAATCTGCGCCTCGATCATGTCCCCTACGGTGACGCGCGGAAACCGTGATCCCCAAGGACGGCCGACCGAATCGAGCGATGACGGCCCCGTCGAACCTTGACACCCGCCGAGCGCGTTGGTGCCGATGACGAAGAACCGATCGGTGTCGATCGGCTTCCCGGGACCCACGATGCGGTCCCACCACCCCACCGCGTGCGAGTCCCCCGAGAGCGCATGACAGATGACGATCGCGTTGTCAGCCGCCGGAGAAAGTTGGCCCCAAGTCTCGTAGGCAATCGTGACCTCGGGCAGTTCCCCCCCGCGCTCTAGGGCCAGCGGACCGACCGATAGGTATTGACGGCCGTCAGCACGGGGTGCCGTACGCTGGTTTTCCTGAAACAGGGCGGGATCGAGCGACATGCGGAACCGAGATTCTACTCTCCAGCAAAGAGAAACCCTCCCCAGTAACTGGGGAGGGCACTGTGCGCTCTCGGACGAGCCTAGCGGAAGACCGTGATCGGTGCCACCTTAGTGACTCCACCCGCGGTCGCCCGAATCGTCCCTTCGATGATCGGGTTGGCTCCCGGCACGAAGGTGCGAATCGTGAACTCCGCCCAACGCATCCCTTGCGGAATGGTGACGGTAGCCGGAACCGTGCAGTAGCTATTGGTCTTGTTCAGGGTGACCACCACGCCGCCAGCAGGCGCGGGCGAGTAGATCTCCACTCTTCCGATGGCGTTGAAACCACCGCGAACCACGGACGGAGTGACGGTCAGCGCCGTGGCCCACAAGGTCGGAGTCAAGGTCAAGTTCGTTGACTTGCCCTTGCCGAAGTAGGTGGCGTTGATCGTCGCGAAGGTCTGCGTCCCCACAGGTCCCGTGTAGACGAGGAACGTGCCCGAGGTTGCTCCTTCGGGAATGTTCAGCGTCGGGAAGAACGAGGTCGCCGTGTTGTTGTCGGCCAGATTGATGGTCGCGCCACCAGCCGGTGCTGGTTGAGTCAGCTGAACGGTTGCCTCGACGCGCTCACCGCCCATGATGACGTTGCGTGCCAGAGTGAGCGAGAGCACGTCGGTGAGAACCGCTTGCACCTGAAGCGATCGCGTCACCGAGAACCCGCGATAGGTCGCGGTGACCGTGACGTTCTCGGTTGTGGCCGTGCGGTTCGTCGTGATCGGGAAGTTCACCCGGTCCGCCTGAGCCGGAACCGTGGCGGTTCCCACATTGTTGACCGCGGCGCTGTCATCGGTGATCGTAACGGCCGCTCCGCTCGGACCCGCCCGACCGGCAAGGAAGACAGTCCCGATGAGGGACTCGCCTCCGTAAACCGTGGATCGGTTCAGCCTCATGGAGTTCAGCGTCGCTGGAATGACGTTCACCGTCACTTCGCGGCGCAGGTTGATGAAGTCCACGTACACCTTGACCGGCGTCGCGGCGTCGACACCCCGCGTGGCAAACGTTCGCGCACCGGTGTCTTGATCCCGCGGGATCAAGATCGTGTGGTTGTTCGGATTACTCTCATCGATCGGGATTACGAAGTTGTTGCCCGAGCGGAGCTTGTACAGCTGGTCGTTCGGAGCCGGTCCCACGAGGTTCAGCCGGATATTGACGTTCAGACCGCCCTTGACCGGGTTCGGGGTGGCGACAATCGTATCGAGAATCTCGGTCGAAACTGCCGCGAATGCATCCACAAGACCCCAGCCCCAACGATCATCCCATCCCACTCGGTCGGGGGTCACACCAGGCGGCTCAACGAGGTCGAGCGCGGTCTGCTGGAGCGCAAGTTCGATTTGCGCGGGCAGCCAATCTGGATGCTGCGTCTGCAGAAGCGCCGCCACACCCGCCACGTAAGCCGAAGCGAACGAGGTTCCGTGGAAGGCGTTCGGGAAGAGCACGTAGTTGCCGTCTCCCGAGAGAATCTCGCCGAACGTTCCTTGGAATCCCACCGGAAGCGTGAGTCGATCCGTGCTGATGCTGTAGTAGCCCGGAGCCGAGAAGTCGATGTCCGCGCCCGTGCTGCCCCCCGCATGCACACCGCTCGGGAAGATGCCGGTGACCGCATTGACGGTCTCGAGCTCTCCGGGGTACTCCACGTTGGTCTCACCGTTGTTGCCCGATGCGCAGAAATGCGTCATTCCGCTGAGCTTGGTGAACTCATAAGCCTGTTCGATAATCGGACTCTCGAAGTCATAGCTGTTGCTGTTGTTCGAGATTCGGGCCCCGTTCGCATAGCCCCATGTGAGGGCTTGCGAAATCGCCGTGTCCTGCGTCGTCAGGCCCAGGCCCGCGTCGCTGGCGTGCACCCTAGCCGAGAAGAGGCTCGCGCCGCCCGCCACACCCGCGATGCCGCGGCCGTTGTCGATCGTGGCCCCGATGACACCCGCAATCGGGGTTCCGTGATTGTCGAACCGGGTCAGGGGCTCGCCCACGCCGTAGGTGATCACGCCGTTATTGTTGTACGGCAAGAACCCCTTTCCGTTCGCAATTGGCAAGTCCGGGTGCTCAAGCTCGATACCATCTTCCAGAACCAGGATCGCAACCGAGCTGGTTGCGGTTACGACATCCCACGCCTGGGTGACACGCATGCTCAGCCGCGTCCCCCAGCCAGTTGGGTTCGGGACGGCACTGCTCAATGCCCACTGATGCCCGAAGTAGGGGTCGTTCGGGGTGAAGTTGCGCCTGCCCGAGAACGTCGCCGGCGGAACCGCGAACTTCACGTACGGGTTGTCGGCAAGTTGATTGGCGGCGTCGATCGCATCGTAGCCGTCGACGGCGGATAGCGTCAACCGATACTGGCCAGGAATGAACTCCTTCTTGAACTTCGCTCCCGGCATCGTGGCCAGCACTTGCTGCGCGATCTCCTCGTTCACGCCTTCGTTGAACTGCACGATAACCGAGGGCTGGAACAGCAGGTGCTTACCCTTGCCATCAAAGAACACCGGAGTCACGGTCCCATCCGTTCGCGCAGCGAGTGCCCGGACTCGCTCGCGGGTGCCGCCGCCGTCGATCTCGAGGAGCCACCAACCCGCCAGCGGTCCCGCGTGAAGGACCTTGTCCTGCAACAAGGAGGCATCGAGATTGGGCTTGCCCTGTTCGGGAGCCTTATAGATAGCGACGACGTTTCGGTTCAGGATCAGCGGCCGCTTCTCCTTGTAATACGAATAGACGGGATCGGGAGCCTGCCCCGCAAAGGAGAGCGCGCAGACGACGCTTCCCGCGAGCCCGATCATGGCCCGAAATGAAGGATGACGCATACCCGCATTCTAACCGAAGATTTGACAGATGTGAAGATGTTGCCGAACTTTTTTGAGTCAGTTGGTTCGAAACAATTGCGAGATTCGTGGTCGCCCACCAACTTCCAGGACGCAGCGTGCGTCATTCTCCCCAGATGATGCTCGCCTCGGTTCTTATCGCGGCCGCTTTCACCCCCGAGTCGGGGGAGCGGGCCATGGTGCGCCTCATCAACGAACAACGAGCCTCACAGGGACTCTCCCAGCTTCGCCGCGTGCATGTGCTCGACCAAGCAGCCAGGTGGTTTGCCGATGATCTGGCGGCCCGCGACACCGGGCTGGACCACGTCGACTCTCACGGGCGCCGGGTCACTCATCGAATCTACGACTTCGGCTACCGCGCGATCAGGAAGTCCGCGGAGAACATCGCCTACGGCAGCGAAAACCCGAAAGAAACCCATGAACGCTGGATGAACAGCACGGGGCACCGTCGGAACTTGCTCGATCCCGACCTCGAGGACATCGGTGTCGGGGCACGGGTCAGCGCTTCCGGCCGCGTCTACTGGGTAACCGAGTTTGGCCTCCGCCACCGCGGCGCCCCGGCTTTGGCACTGACTCCCGAAGAGTAGCGAAGAAAAGCCCCTCGCGAAACCACGAGAGGCTTGCCGTACGATGATCCGACGCTTACTTGCGACGGCGTCGCGCCATGGCCGCCACGCCCAATCCGAGTACGGCCAACGTGGCCGGCTCCGGAACCGGGTTCATGTAGGCGAGGCCGAGCAAGTTGCCCGTGCCCATCAAACCAACCAGGTTCGCGGTACCTGTGCCCAAGTTCATGGTGTAGAGGCTATCCGTGGTGTTGTCGATCAGATACAACGCATTGCCATCGTGATCGTAGGCTAGGCCATTGGGGTTCGTGGGGCCGTTGAGCGCACCTATCAGCGTCATCGCTCCCGTGGTCCGATTCATCGTGTAGAAGCTGTCCGTGCCGCTGTTGGTCGCATACATGGTATCCGTCAGCGAGTTGTAGCCGAGGTTGGTGAACGAGGTCAGACCAGATGTGCCGATCAGGCTCGCCGCGCCCGTTACCTTGTCGATCGAATACAGGCCGTTGTTGTGCGACGAAACGCCATACAACCGACCCGTGCTCGAATCGTACTCGAGGCCATGCATCACGATCGCCGAATCTCCGTAAGCGCCGACGAGCGTGGCAATGCCGGTGGCGACATCCAGCGTGTAGAGCGAGTCGTTGCCCGTTGAAGTCAGATACATCGTGTTCGCCACGCGATCATAGGCCAGACCGGCGGTGGTGCTGGCGTTCGCGCTGACCGTCCCAATCAGCGTTTTGACCGCCGTGTTCTTGTCGATTTCGTAAAGAGCACGGCTGCTGTCGACTCCAATCAGCCGACCTTGAGCAAACACCGAGACCGCGACGAGTGCTGCTGAGAGCGTGAACAATGACTTCAACATAAGAGAAACCTCCGCCCCACCGTCCATGGGACTATCCCTACACTATAGCCCACCAATCCAATCATTGGGCCCGTAATTGTGCTAGGATGCGTCCGCCAAAGCTAGTGAAAATAGCTGGCCCCGTTGACGTCGATCGTCACCCCGCTTAAGTAGGCCGCATCGTCCGACAGCAGAAACGCCGCAGCGGCCGCGCAGTCTTCCGGCTTCGCGACCCGGCCCAGCGGAATACCGCCGACGATCTCTTCCAACCGCTCGGCCATGCCCTCCCGAGCCATCGCCGTCTCGACCCAACCCGGGGCAATCGCGAAGATCTGAATGTTCTTGGGCGCCAACTCCACCGCGAGTGAACGGGTGAGATTGATGAGCGCGGCCTTCGAAGCGGCGTAAAGCGCCGCACCGCCCTCGCCCTTGAATCCCACGCGGCTGGCGACGTTGAGAATGCGGCCACCGCCCTGAACCGCAAACTCCTTCACCGCTTCGCGGGTCAGCATCAGGGGGGACTCAAAGTTCACCGCAAAGGTTCGATGGAAGTTCGCCGAGAACGCGGCGTCGCCCGATGACGCAAAGTCGATCGGCATATACACGCCAGCATTGTTCACGACGGCGTGGACTGGTCCGTCGGCGAGGGCCTTCTTGAACAGCTTGACCGCCTCGGCTGGTTTGGCCAAGTCGGCCTGATACATACCGAGGGCCCGGTTCCCGAGTGCGCGCATCGTGTGCTGGGCCTCATCCTCGTCCGCAGCATAATGCAAAGCGATGTTCCAACCCTTGCGGGCGAGCCGTAATGCGATAGCGCGTCCGATGCCGCGCGATGAACCCGTGACCAATACCCTTCGATCCGCCATGAGCCGGATTTTACATGAGCCTCGCTATCGAGCGAGCACGGAGTAAGTGCGGAACGTGGACGTCATCGGGGGTTCTTGCCCGGCCTCCTTCGCGGCTTTCAGATCGGCGAACGCACGCGCATGGCCGGCCAGAAATGCCTCTGACCCAACCCATGCTTGGAACCGCTCTTCAGACTCCCAGTAGGACACCACCAGATAGGGCTCACCCTCGGCTCCCGGCTTGAGCACCTGCATCGCAAGGAAACCTGGCATCTCGTCGATCGCCCGAACTCGACTGCAGAACAAACACTCGAACCGTTCTTGATAGTGCGGCTGACAATGAATCGTGTTGATCGCGACGAAGCCGGCTCGCTCCAGGGCACCGGCAGCGATTGACGGGAGAGCCTCCAAATGGCACTGCACTTCCATGTCTCACATGATACTTGACACTTTTGTCAAGATGCACAGCCCAGTAACTGTCCGAGGATGCCCGTTGGGAAACCAGGGAACATTTCCAATAATGAACGGTGTGCCAAATCTCCGAACCCGGCTCACACGTCGACACCGACGGCTTGGTGTCATTTCGATCGACGCCTTAACGGCGGTGTTCGTGACGGCCCTCGGTGCCGCTGCATTCTTCTCGCTCATTCCGGTCGTGGACAAGTCCCAGCGAATCGGGCGACAGGAGTCGATTGCCATGCAGCTGAACAACCGAATGATCGAACAACTGCAGTTGCTGAAGCCGGCCGACGTTCAGCCAGCCGTCTTGAGCGAGCTGAACCTGATCGACGCAGGACAGACCGCGTCACCCTATTCGTTCACGAACATTCCGCTGGATGAAGCTTCGCGTTATAGCCCGGCCCAGGCTCTGCCGAACGGCACCGGCCGCCTTGAGGTGATTTCTCTACCCAACAACTCGGTCGAGGTTCGCGTCCAGATTTCCTGGCAGAGTTCTTCCGGCAGACAACGAACCGTCCAGTCGGGCACCATTTTGGGAGGTTTTCGATGAGCCGCCGTCGCGGTCTCACCTTGGTCGAGCTGATGGCGACGCTAATGGCCGTCGTCATGGCGCTGACCGGTGCGTTTGCCGTTATGCTCGGGAGCCTGAAGTCATTCCAGCGAACCCAAGCCGAGGTCTCCGTAGCCCAGCCCAACTCACAAGCCATTCGGCGCGTGGTGGATTCGCTCCGGGGGGCAATGACGGTTGCAATCAGCAACAGCGGACGCACGATTACCTACACCCTCCCGCGGCAAAGCTCGACGGTCGATCCAGTGACCGGAGAACGCGAACTGATCTACCCAATGGTCAGCGATGGCGTCGTGCGCTCATTCACGATTACCAATGGTCAGCTGATTGCTCAACCTGGGAACCGCGTTTTGCTGCGCGATGTCTCAGCGGTCGATCCTCTTCCCGGCTCAAGCCAGTTTAACCAAGCGTACGCTCCCTTCCAATCGACGACGATCGGCTCACGTCGAGCCATCACCGTCACCTTCATCGCGGCGCAGCCCGTTGGCGGCGAAACGAAGTTTGCGCGGATGAAGTCGACCGTACTCATTCAGAACAGCCGATGAAACGCCACCTCAAATCCGGAACCATTGCCCTCGTGTCGCTCATTGCGATGGCACTTCTGCTGACCATTGCCCTTGGGCTCAGTGGTTTAACCATGCAGAATCTGCGGCGCAGCCCCCGTGACACGTCTTTGAATCTGGCGCTGCAAGCGGCCCAAGCCGGCGTTGAACTCCAAATTGCTCGTTGCTTCGGAGCCATCGAGGAAGAGCAGGGCCGATTCGTCGCCCAGACCGCCGTGTTGACGACCGATCTTGCCGCCGTCGCACCCGGTGCCACGGCAACGGCTTGGGTCAGCCCGTTTGACAACGGCCGTCAAGCCTGGGTGACGTGCAGTGCCACCATCCGGGGCTTTACTCGAAGCGTGCGGGTTCGCATCGACTCCAAGAACGTGTCCATCTGGAACAACGCAGTGTTTGCCGGGACAGGCGCCTCGGGTCAAGCCATCAACGGCAACGTCGATATTCGCGGATCGGTTCACATGCTGGGCGAGGGCGAGAAGTACTCCGACCTCAATGGCAACGCCCAATGGGATCCGGCGGAGTCCTACACCGACTCGAACCGTAATGGCGTCTGGGATCCCGGCGAGCCCTTCGTCGACAGCAATGGCGATGGCGTGTGGAGCGCGGCCGAGCCGTTCAACGACTCAAACCGCAACGGTGTCTACGATGAGCCGCTGACGTCCGCCGATCTGAACTCGTCGTTCTCCGGCAATGCGTACGTCGGCAACAACTACAGCGGCATCCCCTCCGATCTCGAGGCGCTCATTCCTCCGATCGGCGTGGCCGGCGAAGTGAAAAGCTTGGCCGCCGAGTACCGCGTCAAGCATGGCCGGACAGCGATGAGCGGCACGGCAACGATCGGCTTGGGTTCCTTGATCGACGGTGGCATGAGCAAGAACACGCTCGACGGGGTCTTCACCAACGACGGCTTTGGTGGCAACCAAGGAGCGGCAGCCGTGTTCAGCGACAACGGAACGAACCAGTCGTACGACTTGGACGGATACGACCTCGGATTCCCCTACATCAGCGGGATTGGGGCCATTCCGTACGAAGCACCCGACGGCAGCAACTGGGCCACCTATCAGGAGTATTACGATGCTGAGGCACTGACCGTACCGGTCACGACGATTACCAGCACGACCGCTGCCTTCTCCTATGGACCCGACGCCAACGGCAACCAAATCTCCTTCACGCCGGCAAAGACATCGGGCGGGGTGACGACTCCGGCGACCCTTAACGTGCAAGGCGTCATCAAGTTCGCCGGCGACTTGCAGATCGGCAGCAAGGACGTGATCCGCTACACGGGGAACGGAACGATGTACTCGGCCGGCACCATCCGGGTCGACGGCGACTTCCTTCCGGCTCCGGGTCAGATCTTCCCGACTACGTCCCGCGTGGGACTCGTTGCCCGCAAGGACCTGATGCTGGCGACTGGAAACGGGTCTTCGCAGCTCAAGATGGCCGGTGCCTTCT
>JANJUB010000207.1 GCA_024710805.1 Fimbriimonadaceae bacterium
CGTGGCCGTGGCCGAAGGCGATCGGGTCATCCGGCTGTTCAGGGCGTACGATCCTGAACCGATCATCCGCGCACTTGAATCTCCATCTGTGATCGCGATCGATGCGCCGTCGCGGGCGCTCATCACCGGTCCCGAGACGCGACAAGCCGAGCGCGAACTCCGCCGCGCCGGATTTCGCATCCAGTGGACGCGCCGGCAAACACCCGCCCCGACTTGGATGTTGAACGGCGAGCGGTTGTGGGCCGCGTTGTGCTCTGCGTTCCCCGAGGCTACGATCATCGAAACACTCCCGACCGCGGCCTGGGCCAATCTGTCTGCTTCTTCTCTCCAGGTTCCGATGACGATCTGGGCCGAGGTCGATCGTGCCACTCGCGGCGACAGTCTCGATGCGATTGTGGCGGCGGAGGTCGCCCGTCGCTGGTCGTTGGGTCAGGCAGACGCTTACGGTATTGGGGACGAACTGGCACCTATCTGGGTCGAGCTGCCCAGCTGCGCTGCCGATAACCAAGGTATGCGTTGGGCACTTACTCTGTTGCTCGCTGGTTTGGCTCTCTTGGGCTCATCCCAAGTGGTCGCTTGGTCGACCAAAGTGGGCCAGCACACCGATGAGTCGGGGGGTGCGTTGAGCACCTGGCCGCATCTGATGGCGGGGTTCACTTCAGCGGGCTCGATGACGCTCAGCCGCCTGGATCCGGTGACGGGAGACCTCGTATGGCGAAGTGTGGCGGGGCCGGGAACGGTTACGGCCGTGGTGCAAGAGTCCGTGCAGCGCGTGCACATGTTCGGAACTTCGTCGAGTGGTCGTGCTCAGTTGCACACGTTCAACTCGAACAATGGCAGTTTGCTGAACTCGGTGGACCTGGGCGAGTTTCGGATTGAGTGGGCGCACTCGTACCGAGGTGAGGGCTCAGCGTGGGTCTTCGGAAGGAACGCGCAAGCAGCGATTCTGATCTGTCTTGAGAAGTCGACCGGCAACGTCACTTGGAGTCGGACAACTCCCATGATCGCGGCCACGCGCACCTCTGAAGGTTTGTTCACCTTGGAGCCTGATGGAGCGGGATATCTCCTTCAGAAACTGCGCGAGGACTCTGGCGCGATCGATCGCTCAAAGCCGATTTCCGGCGTGTCGGGATTTCTCAGCAAGGTCAGTGAGATCCGGTTCAATCCGAAACGGAGTAGCCTCGGACTTGACTACGCCCAGATCGTGTTTCTCGGCGACGCTCCGGGTGGTCGGGGCCGCTTGGTCTCATGCTGGGCCAGTCCCTATTGGCAGACTACTCAGTGGCAGTACACGGATCTTGGCTGTCCCGGCTACCTGGCCCGACTCGGATATGTCGACGATAAGGTTGGGGTCCGAGAGGAAACCGCCTCCGGTTCGCAGAAGTCATTTGAATACAACCTCAATCCCATGGCAGCCATCGGAACGGGAACGCAGAAAACTGCGCTCGGGTCGTATCTACACGAATCGGGCTTTGCAGTCAGTGCATCTGGCCGGGTCGCGCCGCGACATCAGCCTCTGGCGAAGTAATCTCGGGATGGTGCTTAGCAGCCTGGGCATTGTCGAGCCCGGCCTTCCGATCGGGGTTGACGGCGGCATGAACGTCGATGACATTCCGATCGCGAAAGCGACAGGAGGACTAGGGAGTGATCAGTTTGCGCTGTTCCAAGCGCGTGATCAAGGGCAATCAAGCGTCTACATGATCCGTACCCAATCGATTTCGGCCAACTTCGGCTACGTCACCGGAGGCCAGGTAGCCAACTTAAAGGTGTCGCTGTCGGCGCCCGCCGTGCGGCCCGTGACCGTGAAAGTCAGGGCCGTCGAAGGTCAGCCCGTAGGCTCAGGCACGCAAACCATCACCTTCGCCGTCGGCGATCAGAACAAGACCCTGCAGGTGCCCACCTCACCCGTGAGCACTAAGCAAATGGCCTACATCGAACTGAGTTACAACAAGGCCCGCCAGCGTGTGTACGGTGAGATCCGCCGCGCCAAGCTGTCGGTCTTCACGCTGGCCCCGAACTACGGCCGCGGTGGCGACGTGCTTACGGGCACGATTTATCTGGGTGGCCAAGCTCCCGCGGGCGGCATGCCGGTGCGAATCTCGGATAGCAGCGGCTTGGTGGGCACGCCCGCATCCGTGACGGTTCCACACGGTGCCAGCGAGGCGAGTTTCCCAATCACACTTTTCGCCCCCGTGGCGACAACGACCGTGACCGTGACCGCAATCGAGGACAATGTCACACTCAGCCGGACCCTGACCTTGCTCCGTAGCGAACTCCACGCGATCAGCCTGTCCAACGCCTCGGTGAAAGGCGGAACCGCATTGGCCATGACGGTTGATCTCGATGCCCCCGCCCCGGCGGGAGGGCTCGTGTGCTCGATCACCACCGAAGGCGCGGTCATGGGTCGCGACCCGATTACCGTGCCATTGGGCGCACGCACGATGGCGGTGACGCTCTACACGAGCGTTGTCACCATCGATACGCCGTCGATCGTGTCGGTTTCGGCGCAAGGCCGGGTTCGCACGAAGGCGGTACTGGTCCGGCCGTAACGCGTGCCATGACCGTCTGATCATGCCTGCCACTGCTAAAGAGATTTCGTAGCCTCGGGATGATACGTACCCGCGTTGAAGCTAGCCTCGAGCTGAAGAAGCGCCGGCACAATGGCATCCGGCGGCTACAAGGAGAAAGGAAGCAATAGCCTCGCTCGTACCCTTCCTTGTGGCCCACGATCACCCCACTTTGACATTGAGATCAGCCCCAAACCTGCTAGACTGGAAGCAGCATGCGCGTGATCGTGCACCGGACGCCGGAGTGGCCCCGAACCTTGCGCGACGAGTGGCGCGCACTATTCGATGCTGACTCTCAGGCCACCCCCTTTCAGTCTTGGGAGTGGCATTCGGCGTGGTGGAATGTCTACGGCCGGGGACGATCACCGTACGTACTCGCCGCCTACGAAGGCGACGATCTCGTCGGCTTGCTCCCCATGATTCGTTCGCTGGGCGCGTGGCGCACCCTCCGCTCGATGGCCGTCGGCCCGTCCGACTACCTCGGCCCGCTGGCGCAATCTGGTCGTCAGGCAGAGGTCGCGATCGCCTTCCTCGACCACCTGCGGGATGCTCCCGTCGACATGGTGGACCTCCACCAGTGGACCGCTGAGCCCACCCAGGGGGACCCCGTCGACCAAGCCACGTGCTTGCGTCTCGACCTGCCTGCGTCGTACGACGCCTATGTCGCCAGCCTCTCGAAGAGCCTGCGCTACGATGTGCGCCGCCTCGAGCGGTCGGAAGCATTCCGCATCATCGAGCCCGACGACCCCGCCCAGGCCCTCGATGTGCTGTTTGATCTCCACGTTAAGCGGTGGCGCTCGCGTGGGTTGCCCGGAGTGTTCAGCCGTCGCGTGCGCCACTTCCACGAGCAGTGGGCGCATCTGGCCATGCCCAAGGGCTGGTTACGGCTGAAAGTGTTGGAGCACGAGGGCGTGCCCATCGGCGCGATCTACGCGATGACCCACGGCGGGCGATGCTATTACTACCAAGCCGGCATGGATCCCGCCGCCAGCAAGCTTTCTCCCGGCACGCTGCTGGTCGCGGCAACGATCCATCATGCGATCGAGGAGGGCGTGACCACCTTCGACTTCTGCCGCGGAGACGAGCCCTACAAACGAAGATGGAAACCGCAAACCGTCGCGGTCAACCAACGGCTGCTGTTCGCTACGTCTCAAGGACGTGGACGATTGGGCGAGCGGTGGAACCGCATGGCGTGGCGAATCGAGGAGCGACTCCGCGAGCGCTTCGAGGGGGGCAGCCTGACGCTGGGCCGGCCAAAGAAACCGACGGGGTCGCCAGCCGCATGAAGGTTGCCGTCATCATCCCCGCGTACAACGAAGAGCCGCGCATCGGCAACGTTCTGCGGGCCGTGACGCGTGCCACTTTGGTGCACGAGATCATCGTCGTCAGCGACGCCAGCCAGGATCGGACGGCGCAAGTCGCCCGAGGCTACGGGGTACGGGTGCTCGAACTGCCGTTCAACACCGGCAAAGGCGGCGCGATGGCCGCCGGCGCCGCCGCCACCGACGCCGAGATCATCACCTTTGTCGATGCCGACCTCAGCGGCCTCAAGCCCGAGCACGTGGACCAAATCATCCGCCCGCTGCTCGAAAACCGTTGCGACATGTGCATCGGTGTGTTCCGGGGTGGCAAGTTCTGGAGCGACACCGCCCAGCGCATCTCACCCTACATCAGTGGCCAGCGCGCGATGAAGCGCGACCTCTTCAACTCGATCCCGTTCCTTTCGGAGATTCGCATGGGCGTCGAGGTCACGATCAACACCTACGCCAAGCGCCACCGGGCCCGCGTCTTCCGGACCGTGCTTCGCGGCGTGAGCAACACCTACAAGGAGCGCAAGCTCGGGCTGGTCAAAGGGGTTGCCGCGCGCACCAAGATGTATGCCGAGATCGTGCGGGCGATGGGCCGCATCAATCGCAAGGAGCGCTTGCGCGCACGCAAGACCGCGCACCGCAAAACGTGGAAAAGACGTAAGTAGGATGATGATGCTGGCGATGTTGGCGGGTCTTGTGTTGGGCTCCGCGCCCCAGTCGGCGACCGTTCCCTCGGATTGGCCCGCGACGGCGGAGGGGAAGCGCGTGATGGTCGTATGGAATCGCGCCGTTCCCGAGGGCGAGGAACTCGCGAGATACTACGCTTGGAAGCGCGGTGTCCCCAAGAGCCAAGTGGTGATGATCAGCGTTATTGGCGCCGAGACGATGAACTCCGACGAGTTCGAGGCCAAGATCGTCAGCGAGATTCAGCCTCGCACAAAGAAGCTTTCCGGTGTCGATTTCATCGTCCTGGCCAAAGGGATGCCGCTGCGCATCTTCGACTTGGAGATTCGCCAGCACTACTCGCTGGATTCCTACATCTCGACGATGGATATGGACCTCAAACCGATGGTGAGCCCGTCGGCGGCGGACGTCCAGCGGATCGCGAGTCCTTACTTCAACAAGGATGAGCCGTTCAGTCGGAAGAAGTATGGGTTCTACTTGGTGACTCGGCTCGACGGCTACTCCTTCGCCGATGCGAAGCGCCTTGTCGACAACTCGATCAACGCGCGCGGGGACAAGGGACCCTTCCACCTCGACGCGATGCCGAACTTCAATGTGAACGATGGCTACGGAGCGATGAACGCTTCGCTGGCTGAGGCGGCGCGAGTGCTGGGCGATCGCGGATTCCAAGTGAACTTCGAGAAGACGGCGGAGTTTGCGCGCCCCCCCGCGGCGGTCATGGGATACGCGAGCTGGGGCTCGAACGACCACAAGTTCGTGAAAGAGAACTACCTTGCGGTTCGCTTCAAGCCGGGTGCGCTCGCCGAGACGTTTGTCAGCACCAGCGGGCGCACGATGAAGCCGGTGACCGAGGGGCAGAGCGTGATCACCGATCTCATCAAGAACGGGGTCACCGGGGTGAAGGGATACGTGAACGAGCCGTACACGATGGCCCTCGCCCGTCCGCACATTTTGTTTGATCGGTACACGAAGGGGCACAACCTGGCGGAGAGTTTTGCCATGTCGTCGCCGCTGCTTAAGTGGCGGGATATCGTGTTCGGCGACCCGCTGTGTCGGCCGTACAAGAAGTAGTCGCGCGGGCACCCGGAGACTCCCCCTCTCCTTGATTTCGGGGAGAGGGGGCTGGGGGTGAGGGGTTCTCGTGACGGCTGGGCAACGCCCTTCACCCCGGTTGATCACGCTCACCAGCCATCTCCCCACCAGTGAGGAGAGGGCACCCCGTGTTCCGACTGCTCAGTTGGGCCGACCGTGTTTCCGGAGATAAGCCCGGAGTAGTTCGCCGCCATCTGGCTTCGCGTCCTTGACGCGGTAACGCCGACCCATGTTCACGTCTCCGGACTCCAAGATTCGAGCCAACCGCACCCGAATGAAGGACATCGGAATCGCCGAGTGATCCGTTGTGTAGCCGAGCGGGGTCTTAACCGGATCCCACGGTAGTCCGAGGGGTGCGAACCAAGAACCCTCCAGAACTTGAATCGTGTCCGCGTAACAGAGAGGTTGATCCGCTTTCGTGGACGATACATAAACCGGCCGGGGCCACATGGCCGCATCGAAGGATTCCAGCATCGAGTATTGAATGTCCTCGTCCAAAAAGATCCGAATGTTGTGCACCGCGATCAGAATCGCGTTCTCAGGTCTGACCAGGCTGTCATCCAGGTCTTGATATGCAAAGGGGAAGAAGTAGCTCAACGGGCAATAGCCCTCGGATCCGACGATCAACCCGCAGGCATCCACCCCAGGAATCTCAAATCGCAGGCCTGGGCGTCGCTTGATCCTTTTCCGGGGTCGAGGGCTAGCTTCTGGCTTCAAGTGCCCATGCCTCCTTGCCGAGCGCGCTGGCCTCTTCACGTCTGGGCTCTGGGCTGCTCTTGCGGAGTTGCTGCACCTCGGACTCGAGTCTCTCTGACTTTCTCTTCAACTCGATTACCTGCTCCTGATACTTCAGGACGGCACCATTGAACTCCCCAACCGATTCGCCAAGCTCGCGCATGACATACCCCACGATGAAAACTGCGAGGGTTAACGCCCAAGGAATGATGACGACAAAAGCGATTCGCTCAAGCTTGCACTTAAGGCAGCGGCATCTGGAACAGGTGGGAACTTGGCGCGACGACATGGGCTCTCCTCTCGGTACGACTGCCGATCTCCATCAGATCATACAGCGATCGCTCAAGTCTGTCAAGCCACGGGCAAGCCACAATCATGGGGTGAATCCCGAAGCGCTGGTGATGCCCGTGGG
>JANJUB010000192.1 GCA_024710805.1 Fimbriimonadaceae bacterium
TCCATCTTGCGGGCCTCGTCGACGAACTTCTGCGAGAACATCCGCCCCGTGCCTTGCGCAGAGTCGAGGTCGTCAAACAGCATCACCGTCGCGGGGGTGATCTTCTTGGGCTTGACCTGCTCGACGATCGCCTCGAAGCGAGGATCGGGCACGGGCACCGCGGTGACGTCGCCTTTCGCCTTGCCTTGCGCGGCAGCACGATACAGCGTGCTCTTTCCAGAGCTTGAGAATCCGATGAGACCGACTTTCATTTTGGGTTGGTGAACTCGACTTCGATGGGCTTGTCGCCGAGTTGATGCGGCAGAACCCAGAATAGATAGATCGTGCCGAGAAGAGCAAGGAGCGGAATCCAAGGGAAGCGCCTTCGCCGTCCGGAAATGGAACTCCTCATGCCGTCTCTATTATGGCGGGTTCGGACTACATGTCAGTCGCCCGCGCTGGGGCGGGTCGATTCGTCGAGGGGATCATGCCATGTCACTTGGCTGGCGCGAAGATAGCCGTCCACCGCGGTTCCAAGCGTCGGGTAGATGCGTCCTTCGCCAATCTGATCGTAGACGCCGTAGCGACGCAAGCGATCCTTCACCGGCCCCTTCAGCTCGGCAAAGGCGAGTTCGATACCGGCCACATGGAGATCAGCCACGAGATCGACGAGCATCTCGGCTCCTGTGGTGTCGATGTCGGTGATCGGCTCGGCCGCGACGAGTATCCAGCGAACCGGTTCCTCGCGGGATCCGGCCAAAGCCATCACCTGGCGGGCGAAGTGCGCGGCGTTGGCGAAGAAGATCGGAGCATCGAAGCGGTAGATCACAAGGCCCGGAATGATCTCCGCCTCCGGATGGCGGGCGGCGTCGTGGTAGCCCTTCGTGCTGGGGAGCCTCCCGAGTTCGGCATCGTGGGGGCGGAGCGCCCTCCGAACGAAGTTGGCGAGCGAGAGGGCGATAGCAATCACGAGGCCCTCGAGCACTCCCACCACGACGACTCCCAAAAGTGCGGAGAGGCAGAGGACGAACTCGGAGGGCCTCACCTGCCACAACCACCGCATCTGCTTCAGGTCGAACAGGGTCACACCCGCCGCGACTACGATTGCGGCCAAGCAGGCTGAGGGGAGGTTGGTGGTGAGCCCACCGCCGGTGAGCAGCAGGATCACCAGCGTGACCGCGCCGACGATCCCCACAAGCTGAGTACGGGCGCCGGCGGTCTCGGCAACCGCGGTTCGGGATGAACTCGCGCCTACCGGAAAGCCTTGGAAAAACGCCACCGAGACATTGGCGATACCCAGAGCGACCATCTCACGGTTCGGATCGACGTCGTCACCATTCCGGGAGGCAAACACCCGCGACAGAGCCGTCGTGTCGGCTAACGAGATGAAGGCGAGACCAACGCCGGCAAACGCCAACGCCCCCGCGTCCGCGAAGCTCATCGATGGGAGCGAAGGAACCGGGAATCCGGATGGCACCGGTCCAACGAGCGCCAGACCTTGCTGAGATAAGCCCAAGAGGGCAACCGCGACCGCCGATCCGACCGCGGCCAGCAGCACTCCCGGAACCCGAGGCATCCACCTGCGACAGCCGAGGACAACCCCCAGCGACGTCACGCCGACGACGAGGGCGACGGCATTCGTCGAGCCCGCGCCGAGCCCCTGAAGGAATGCCCAGAAGTCTTCGAGCGTGCTCGAACCGTCGACCACGAATCCGAAGAACGCCGGGAGTTGGCTTACGATGACCACGATCGCGATCCCGTTCAGGTATCCAACCCGGATCGGCTTCGACAGCAGTTCCGCAAGGGTTCCGAGTTTCGCCAGTCCTGCACCGATGCAGGTGACCCCCATGATCAAAGCAAGCAGACCGGCCAGGGCCACGGCCCGTTCGGGATCGCCTCCGGCACCGACCAACGGAAGGATGGACGCGGCGATCAGGGGACCGAGGGTCGAGTCGGGCCCCAAGACCAAGATCCGCGACGGGCCGAACACCGCATAGGCGATCAACGAGATCACCGTCGTGTACAACCCGGTGACCGGAGGCAAACCGGCAAGTTGGGCGTAAGCCATGCCCTGAGGAATCAACAGGGCGGTCAACACCAGTCCGGCGATCAAGTCATCCCGAAACCACTCCCGTCGGTAGCTTCGGGCGGCGTCTAGCCCGGGAATCCAAGACTCGACCCGATCCGCCCGACTGGCGTTCGTCAAACCAGTGCTGCCCCATGCCCCGGGGTATCCGGCGGCACCACGCATCCCATATCCCAACCCAATCCCGAGGCCGGATCCGGGTTCAGGTTCAGGTGCGAATCCAAGTCCAAGTGGTCGAATAGCGCCCCAATCGCGGCGCCGGCGGCGATCGCGACGGAGCTCTCGCCCATGCACCCGATCATCGTCTGCAGCCCGTGGGCGCGGGCCGTCGCGACGATCCGCATCGCCTCTGTGATGCCCCCGCACTTCATCAGTTTCAGGTTCACGCCCTGCACATGCGCGGCCCATTTCGGCACGTCGCTCGAGAAACGGCACGACTCGTCCACAAAGATCGGCAAGCGGCTTGGTTGCAGGTGTGGAAGGCCATCTTCGTTCCCTTCCTTCAGCGGCTGCTCGACGTAATCCACCCCCCGCTCGGCAAGCCAAGCGATCATCAGTCGCGCGTCCTCCACCGACCAACCTCCATTGGCGTCGACCCTAAGTTGCGCACCGTAGGGTGCGGCGGTTTCGCGAGCCGCCTCAAAGTGCGCGCGGTCGTAGTCGAGGCCGTGGGGAGAGCCGAGCTTGATCTTGAGGTTCCGGCCACCGGTGCGCTCCAGAAGCTCGCGGGTGCGCTCACGAGTCGCGTTCGGTTCGTTCAACCCCACCGTCACACTGGTCGGGGCGATATGGCGTGGCAGACCGAGCAGCCGGTAGAGCGGCATCCCCGCCTGCTTCGCGTGCAGGTCCCACAACGCGGTATCGACGGCAGCGATTGCGGGCGGAGCCACTCCGGCATCGCGAAGCTGCCGATACAGCGCGAAGGGGTTCGCGTCTTCGGGTAACTCCCTGCCCGGAAACAGGTCCGCGAGTTGTCCCTCCGCCAGCGGGGCCAGTGTGTCGTCGTAGCCCGCCCCCGGTGCCGCTTCGCCGATCCCCTTCTGCACGCCATCGGAGATCTGAACAAAGAGGTTCACCGAACCATAGCTGACGCCACGGCTGATGGCGAGCGGATGGAGTTTGGTCAGTTCAAGGCGAACCCAGTCGATGCGAAACATAGTGCATTTTGGCCACCTGATGCTGGACATTGCGCACATTCCGATTACACTATCTCTTGAGATGGATGGAAGGCGGCTGGATGTGAAGCCCATTGCGTTGGCGGGGGTTCTGGGCTTCTTTGGCGGAGTTGGGGTCACGAAGCTGACGGACAGCCCTTCGAGTGCCGCGCTTTCGAACCAAGCCGGGATCGCAATCCAACCCGTGGCCAGTCTGAGCACACCGGTCGATCTGCCGACTTCGAAGATCGTCGTGCACGTGGTCGGTGCGGTCAAGAAGCCGGGCATGATCACCCTGGAGGGGCAACCTCGGGTGGCCGATGCGATCGAACAGGCGGGCGGGGCTTTGGCCGATGCCGATCTCCAGGGGCTCAACCTCGCCGGGATGTTGCAGGACGGCGTTCAGATTCGCGTCCCCAAGAAAGGCGATGTCGCTGCGCCGGTCGAGGAGGCGGTCTCATCCGAGATCATGCCTGCGGCGAGCAGCTCCGCGAAGCCGAAATCGAGCAGCGGAAGACCGGCAGCCAAGTCGATTTCCCTGAACACCGCCAGCGCCTCCGAACTCGACCGGCTACCGGGGGTTGGACCGGCGACCGCGGCCAAGATCATCGAGTATCGGCGCGCTCACGGCGGATTTGCGTCGATCGACGAACTGCTGGCCGTGAAGGGTATCGGGCCCAAGAAGCTCGCCGACATGCGTCCATTCTTGCGGCTGTAGCACAAAAATGCGCCGAATCGGGTTCATCGTCGTAGAATGAACTTTGAGGTGACAGGATGCGCAAGATTTTAATCAGTTTCTTAGCGGTGGCCGCCGCTATCGGTCAAGCCCAGATCATGGCCGGCGAGAAGGACTACATGGCCGGGGACACGAAAGCCCAGGGCTACCTTGCCTACGACTCGGGCAAGACTGGCAAACGCCCCGCCGTAATCATCGTCCACGACTGGAACAGCATCGACGCATACGAGCAGGGTCGGGCCGTCCAACTCGCCAAGTTGGGCTACGTGGCGTTCTGCGCGGACATCTACGGCAAGGATGTACGCCCGAAGAACCGGCAGGAAAATGCCGCCCAAGCCGGCAAGTATAAGGGCGATCGCAAGCTCTTCCGCGAGCGGCTCCAGGCCGCACTCGACTTCGTCAAAAAGGATCCCAACGTCGATCCGGACAAGATCGTGGCGATCGGCTACTGCTTCGGCGGCACCGGCGTGTTGGAAATGGCGCGGGCGCAGATGCCCGTTGCCGGCGTCGTCTCTTTCCACGGTGGGCTGGATGCGGCGGCCGGATTCGAAGCGAGTTCGGTGAGCGCCAAGGTTCTCATCTGCCACGGCGCTGACGATCCCGCGGTGCCTCCGGCTCAGGTCGACGCGTTCATGGCCGAGTTCAAGAAGGCGGGCGCCGCCATCGACTTCGTCGCGTATCCTGGCGCGGTTCACTCGTTCACCGAGCCAAATGCGGGCAACGATCCTTCGCGCGGTTCGGCCTACAACAAGGAGGCCGACGAGGCTTCCTGGAAGAAGCTGGTGGAGTTCCTAAAGACGACCTTCGCCTAGACGGCACCTTGGGCGGGCAAGGTTAAGCGTCGAACGTAAAGACGACCTTGCCCGCTTGCCCGGCGCTCATGAGTTCCATCGCACGCTCGAACTCGAGGTAGGGCATCACGTGGGTGACGACGGGGTCGAGGTTCAACTTGCCGCTCGCGAGCAGCTCGCCCATCTGATCCCAGGTCTCCCAGAGCTTGCGCCCCACGATGCCGTGGATGGCGAGCCCTTTGAAGATCGCCTGATTCAGATTGATGGTCTGGCAGTTGTCCTTGAACAGGCCCAAGAGTGAGATGCGTCCCCCCGGACGGGTGTGGTCGATCGCCAAATCCATCGACGACGGGTGGCCCGACATTTCGAGCGTGCCATCGACGCCTTGAGGCGCAATCCGGCGCAGCTCGGAGGCCACGTCGTCCTTGGTGGGGTTGAGGATCACATCCGCGCCCACCGCTTCGGCGAGGCCGATTCGATACGGGCTCACCTCGGTCACGATCACCTTCTCCGCGCCAAGCGCCTTGCAGATGGTGACCGCGAAAAGGCCAATCGGCCCCATGCCGGTAATGAGAATCGTTTGTCCCGCCACGGGACCGTCCATGACCGTATGGACCGCATTGCCAAGGGCATCTTGAAAGGCGGCAATCTTCGTCGGAACGCTCCGATCGGTGAGACGAGCGTTGTCCTCGGGGATCACCGCGTAGGTCGCGAATCCGCCATCGACGTCCACGCCGAGAATCGAGGTCTCCGGAGCGACGTGGCCGAGGCCCCGCTTCAGATACTCCGAGGTGCGTGGGACAATGTGGGATTCGCTGGCGACGAAGTCGCCAACCTTTCGATCATTGACCCCTTCACCGACCTCGACAATCGTGCCGCAAAACTCGTGGCCGATGATGCGCGGCGGCTTGATGCGGGATGCCGACCAGGCGTCCCATTGGTAGATGTGCAGGTCGGTGCCGCACACCGAAGCCGCTTCAAGCTTGAGCTTGACGCACCCGGGGCGAACCGCCGGCTCGGGCACCTCGACAATCTCGACTCCCGGTGCCGGGCGAACCTTGGCGATCGCTTTCACGGTGAGGAAGTTTACCGGCTTCGGCGACCGCGACTACCGAGGGCGAGGCTTGATGATCTTCTCTTCCACCCGCCGCAGATTCGCCTTGGCGGGCTCATCGCTGGGATTGATGGCAAGGTACTGCGTCCACACCCGCTTGGAATCCGCCAATAGACCAAGCCGCTCATAGGCATGGGCCAACCGTCGGAAGACGTTCGCATGGGGCTTCATGGCAATCGCCTCCTCTAGCAGGGGCGGCACCTTGGCGTACATCTTTTTCTTGAAGTAGAAATCTGCTTCAGGCAGCGCGGCGTCAGGGTCGTTAGGGTTCTCCTTGCGGAATCGAACGTACACCGCCAGCGCGGCATCGGGCTCTTCGGTGCTTTCGAGCAGCCAGCCCAGATCGGTCGCGACATCATAGTTCGCCGGCTCAAGATCGTTGAGCACGCGCAGGAGCTGAATGCATCGCGGATAGTCGCCATCTTCGAACCAATAGTCCAGCTGATCCACGAAGCGATTGTGAGCCGCATCCCAAATGGTCTGGGATCGCTGGTCTTGCCGCCAAGGGGGTGGGTTGGCACTCGCGGTGGCACCAAGGGACAGCGCAAGCAACAGGAGTGCGTATCTCATGTTCGTTCTAGCTCCTCTCGCACCAGCTGCTGAACCAGCTGGGGGTTAAACCTGCCCTGACCCATCTTCATCACCTGTCCCACCAAGAACCCGGCTACACCGGTCTGGCCACCTCGATATCGCTCGACGACCTCGGCGTTCGCCGCCAGAACCGCCTTCACGGATTCCACGATCGGGCCGTGATCATCGATCTGCCGAAGGCTTCGTTCGTCCACAATCGCATCCGGCATCGCACCCGACTTGAACGCTTCGGCAAAGACTTCCTTGCCGACCTTGCTATTGATCGTGTCCGATGCCAGTAGATTAGCCAGTTGCACCAGGTGCGCGGGGCTAATGTTGGATTGACGGGGCGAAAGTCCCGCCTCGTTCAACTGCTTGGCAAACTCCGAGATCATGAGGTTGCAGATGCCCTTCGGATCCCCTTTCATGGCCACCGCCTCCTCGAAGAACTCAGCGGTTTCGCGATCCTGCAGCAGCCGCTCGGCGTCCTTGATGCTGAGGCCGAAGTCTCGCTGATACCGCTGCGATTTCGCGAGCGGGAGCTCGGGCATCGCGTTCCTGAGGCCCTCGATGTAGGCGTCGTCGAAGACCATCGGAATCAAGTCGGGATCGGGGAAGTAGCGATAGTCGTTCTCCGTCTCCTTGATGCGCATCGCATAGCTCGACTCGTTGGCTTCGTTCCAGCCTCGGGTCTCCTGCAGGAGCGTTCCGCCGGCATCGAGGGTGGCGGCTTGGCGACGGATTTCGAACTGGACGCCGAGTTGCACGCTGCGGAAGCTGTTCAGGTTCTTGAGCTCGGACTTCGTACCGAGCGTTTCGGTGCCTTCGGGCCGAATGGAGATGTTCGGCTCGCATCGCAGCGAGCCTTCCTCCATCTTGCCGTCGCAGACGCCTAGCCAAACGAGGATCTGACGAAGCTCCACCAGATAGTCCTTGGCTTCTTCTTCGTTGGTGATGTCCGGAGGGAAGTCGGTGACGATCTCCATCAGCGGCACGCCGGCCCGGTTGTAGTCCACCCCCGCGCCGCCGTTGGGAAGATGCATCAGCTTGCCGGTGTCCTCTTCGAGGTGAACCCGGCGAATGCCAATGCGCTTGCCGTTTGCGAGTTCGAGCCAACCGTGGTAGCCGAGGGGGTTGGTCTCGCCGTACTGGCTGACCTGGTAGCCCTTCGGCAAGTCGGGATAGAAGTAGTTCTTTCGGTGGAACACCGAGTGCATAGCGATCTTGCAGTTGAGGGCCAGCGCGGTGCGGATGACCATCTCGATGGCCTGGCGATTCGGCACCGGGAGGCTCCCGGGTAGTCCAAGGCATACCGGGCAGACACGGGTGTTCGGTTCGCCGCCGAAGGCGACGGGGCATCGGCAGAACATCTTCGAACGAGTCGCAAGTTCTGCGTGGACTTCCATGCCAATACTGGCAACGTAGTTCGCCATGGGAGCCTGCATTGTACTTGGAGATCCGTCGAGGAGAAAGCAGAAGGGCTCCGGCTGCCGAAGCATCCAGAGCCCATACGAGTTGTCAGCGGAGACTTACAGAACAGACTTGATCGCTTCGTTGAGCTTAGCGAGGCCCTTCTCGTCGCCCTTCAGGTCGACGAACTTTTGCTCGACCTTCCAGTTCTTGTACACGAACACCGTGTTCTTGGCTTGGAGGTTGATCTTGTATGCCTTCACCGACTCGTCGCTCTTATCGAGGACGGCCATGCCTACTTCACCCAGGCCGGGAGTTGCGGCTGCCTTCGCGACCTTCTCGCTCAGCTTGCTCTTGCTGGCACCGTCGGTCAAGAATACGACGAGACCCTTGAAATCCTTGTTAGAGCCCATTGCGGTGTTGAGGGTCTTCGCGATCGAAGCGACGTTGTCCATCTCGTCACCGTTAACCCAAACCTGGACCTGCGGTCGGTTCTGGAACGTGCACGGGAAGCACTTGTCGGTCTTGGCGAGCGGGCCGCTCACGTGCGTGGGGTGGAACGGGGTGACATTCTCACCCGGCTTCAGGCCCGAATCGACGGCGAACGCCATAGCGGCGACGGCGGCAGAAGCGAAAAGCGATGCGTAAAGTGCCTTCTTCATAGTGGTCTGTCCTTTGGGGCAAGCCTCTCTCGTGCGATGAGGCACCCTCCCCTGCGGATTCAAACGCAAAATCTCTACTAAAAGTTCCAGATTCAGCGAGAATGCCCGATAAGGACAAACACAAAACGCCCCGATTTCCTTGTGGGAAATCGAGGCGCCTATGAAAGCTCTAGAGAAGAGGTCAGTACCGACCTGGATATGTCTTCTTCCACATGGGAAGAAGAGTGCTTATCCTTAAGGAGGTGATCCACCCACACCTTCCGGTACGGGTACCTTGTTACGACTTAGTCCCCCTTACCCCCCTCACCTTCGGCCGCTCCCTCCTTACGGTTAGGCCACGGACTTCGGGTGAAGACAATTCAGGTGACTTGACGGGCGGTGTGTACAAGACCCGGGAACGTATTCAACGCAGTATAGCTGACCTGCGTTTACTAGCGATTCCGCCTTCATGCAGTCGAGTTGCAGACTGCAATCTGAACTGAGGACGTATTTTTGGGATTTGCTCCACCTCGCGGTATTGCTGCCCTTTGTTGCGTCCATTGTAGCATGTGTGAAGCCCCAGGCGTAACTGCCATGCTGACTTGACGTCATCCTCACCTTCCTCCGGCTTACACCGGCGGTCTCCTATGAGTTCCCGACTTTAATCGCTGGCAACATAGGACGAGGGTTGCGCTCGTTGGCGGACTTAACCGTACACCTCACGGCACGAGCTGACGACAGCCATGCAACAAGTGTCTTCACGTCTCCCTTTTGGGGAGAAGCACCTATCTCTAGGTGTTTCGATCGATGTCAAACCTGGGTAAGGTTCTTCGGTTAGTATCGAATTAATCCACATGCTCCACCGCTTGTGCGGGTCCCCGTCAATTCATTTGAGTTTCAACCTTGCGGCCGTACTCCCCAGGCGGGATGCTTAATGCGTTAGCTGCGACACAAGAGGGGTCGATACCTCTTACGTCTAGCATCCATCGTTTAGGGCGTGGACTACCAGGGTATCTAATCCTGTTTGCTCCCCACGCTTTCGCGCCTCAGCGTCAGATAATGCCCAGTGAACTGCCTTCGCCATGGGTATTCCTCCTGATATCTACGCATTTCACCGCTACACCAGGAATTCTATTCACCTCTGCATTCCTCAAGCCATGCCAGTATGTAAAGCAGTTTCCGAGTTGAGCTCTGGAGATTTCACTTCACACTTAACAGGCCGCCTACGCGCCCTTTACGCCCAGTAAATCCGGACAACGCTTGCCCCCTACGTCTTACCGCGGCTGCTGGCACGTAGTTAGCCGGGGCTTATTCATCAGGTACCGTCCTAAGTCTTTCCTGATAAAAGGAGTTTACAGGCCTAGACCCGTCATCCTCCACGCGGCGTCGCTGCATCAGGGTTTCCCCCATTGTGCAAGATTCCCAACTGCTGCCACCCGTAGGTGTGTGGGCCGTGTCTCAGTCCCACTCGGGGGGATCATCCTCTCAGACCCCCTACCCGTCGTAGCATTGGTGGGCCGTTACCCCGCCAACTAGCTGATAGGCCGTGAACCGCTCCCTAAGCGAAAAACCTTTAATCAGATTGATATGCATCATCCTGACCACATCCGGTATTTATGGCATTTCTGCGTTTGTCCCGGACTTGGGGGCACGTTGTTCACGTATTACTCCGCCGTTCGCCACTAGGGCCGAAGCCCTCGTTCGACTTGCATGTTTTAGGCACGCCGCCAGCGTTCGTCCTGAGCCATGATCAAACTCTCCGAAGAAAGCTTTCCAATCTCCCGAAGGAGCTTGGTGTCTTTATTGGAGTTTACGTCTGCCGCCCCACCGAAACAAGTTCGCAGGAACGACGACGCGGCCTAATGCTGATGGCTTCAGCATTTTTTGGCCTAGACGGGGCTATATAGCCCCAGAACACTTACTGACCGTCTCCTCTATTGAGCTTTCAAAGTGCGGCCGCTCGACACGTCGAACAGCAAGGGAGATTATATGCGACCCTCTGCGGGTTTGTCAAGGGCCCCAGGGCAATTTCGCCGAAAATCGCGGCAAAAACCCCTTGAAGGCCGTCTGTTATCTTTTGGGGCCGCCCCGATCCACCGCTCGCTCTTGAACCTGAGCAGGCGCTCGCTGAACCTGTGCGACTCATTTTGGTGGAACCGGCGAAAGAATTTCTCCAACGAGCTCGTCGGGTGGCCATCGACCGGTAGAATTGACCCGCGGCCTCGTAGCTCAGTGGATAGAGCGCCTCCGTCCTAAGGAGGGCGTCGGGGGTTCGATTCCCTCCGGGGCCGCCAAAGCTGCCGTGTCCATACCGGACACATGGGTAACAAAACGTTCCGGACACATAGGTTACACCTTGATGACTGAGAAGGGGTTATCCAAGGGTTGGAGACATTTCTCTTCGAGGTCGATGTAGCCCAGATCGTAGTCCATGAAGGACACG
>JANJUB010000001.1 GCA_024710805.1 Fimbriimonadaceae bacterium
CCCGGCTGCATGCTGGAACTCCCGGCTCCGAAGAAAGCCGCCGCAACCTACTTCAATCGAATCGCGACGATCATGCAGGACAACTGCGGCGAGTGCCATCGCCCGGGCGGAGTTGCTCCGTTCTCGCTGCTGACCTACCAAGACGTCAAGGACCGGGCGCCGATGATCAAGTACGTCGTCGACCGGGGCATCATGCCGCCCTGGTTTGCCGAGGACGATCCCAAGCAAGGCCCCTGGAAAAACAACCGCACGCTGTCCGCCCAGGACAAGGCAGATCTCTATGCGTGGATCGACGCGGGTGCGCCCAAGGGCGATGAGCGCGATGCCCCCAAGCCGCGAACTTATGCGACCGGCGATTGGACCATCGGCAAGCCCGACGCGACCTTCCAACTGCCGAAGCCGATCGACATCAAGGCGACCGGCATCATGCCGTACCAAGAGGTCTTTATCGAGACCGACTTCACCGAAGAGAAGTGGATCGAGGCGATGGAAGTCATCCCGACCGCCCGCCAGGTGGTCCACCACGTGTTGATCTTCGTCTATCCTCCCGGTGGCCGCCGCAGCCTGTTCAGCGGCGGAGTCGGCGAGGAGATCGAGGGGTTTTTTGCCGCCTACGTCCCGGGTACCAACGCGATCCGATATCCGGATGGCATGGCGAAGCGGGTTCCCGCCGGTTCGAGGCTGAAGTTCCAGCTGCACTACACACCGAACGGCACCGCCACCAAGGACCAAACCAAGCTCGGACTCGTCTTCGCGAAGAAGCCGGTCGAGCACGAGGTGCGCACGGTCGGCATCGCCAACCTCGGATTGAACATCCCTCCGGGTGCACCGAATCACCCACACACCGGCAAGGTCAACGTGCCTTACGATGTTCGGGTGCTGTCGATGATCCCGCACATGCACGTGCGAGGCAAGGCCGCCCGGTATGAACTGATCAATCCCGACGGCTCGCGGAGACGTTTGCTCGAAGTCCCGCGCTACGACTTCAACTGGCAGCTGCCCTACGAGTATCGCGAGCCTCTGCTTGTGAAGAAGGGAAGCCAGCTGGAATACACCGCCTGGTACGACAACAGCAAGGACAACCCGGCGAATCCTGACCCGACCAAGCGGGTGCGGTGGGGGCTCCAAACCTACGACGAGATGCACCTCGGATACGTGGAGTACTACATTCCCGGCCTCAAGCCGGGGTCCAGCGAGCCGGGTCTTCGCCCTCAGATCTTCAGCGGCAGCAACCTGATCGAGCCGATGTTCCGCGCGATGGACCGCAACGGCGACGGCTTCTTGACGGCCGAAGAAGCCGGGAATGCTTGGGCGCGCTTCCGGGGTGCAGACACCAACGGAGACGGCAAGATCAGCCTAGAAGAGGCCAAAGCCGCGCTTGGCGGATAGAATCCTGAGTCTTAATACACCCATCGGGGGCCCTCGGACGTCAAACTGACTAGGGGAGCATCCCCGCTAGAACCTTGAGCGAAACCAACCTAAACCAAGACGGCTTGAAGCAGTTTTTCGACGTGCTGCCTGCGGTTGTCCGCGAGCGAATCGAGCGAGATGATGGCTACGAGGGCCTGATCGAAGTTGTTCTCGACTACGGCCGCCCCGCGGAAGCACGCTACCGCGATCGGACGGAGCGGATGGAAGACGTCATCGTGACCGAGCACGACATCGAGTTCGTCATTCGGCAGATCGGCGACTTCGGTTCCGACAACCGCGCCGGCATCGAGCGCACCCTGCACCGAATCTCGTGCATGCGCAACCGGCACAACAAGGTGATCGGTCTCACATGCCGCGTGGGCCGCGCGGTTGAAGGCACCATCGATATCATCGACGATATCGTGCGGGCGGGACAGTCGATCTTGTTGCTCGGACGTCCGGGAGTGGGCAAGACGACGAAGCTGCGTGAGGTCGCGCGAGTCCTCGCCGACGAAGTCGGAAAGCGCGTGGTGATCGTCGATACATCGAACGAGATCGCGGGCGATGGCGACATTCCGCATCCCGGCATCGGATCGGCCCGGCGCATGCAGGTGCCGTCGGCTCCGCTCCAGCACCAGGTGATGATCGAGGCGGTGGAGAACCACATGCCCGAGGTCATCGTCATCGACGAGATCGGCAACGAATCGGAGGCGATGGCCGCGCGAACGATCGCCGAGCGCGGCGTTCAGCTGGTGGGTACGGCTCATGGCCAGACCCTTGAGAATCTCATGCTTAACCCCTCGCTCGCCGACTTGATCGGTGGCATCCAGGCGGTTACCCTATCCGATGACGAGGCCCGCCGCCGAGGCACCCAGAAGACCGTTCTCGAGCGCAAGGCTCCGCCGACCTTCGACGTTGTGATCGAACTGCTCGACTACGAGCGGCTGGCGGTCCATCCGAATGTACAAAAGACGGTCGATCTCATTCTGCGGGGCATTCCGCCGAAGCCAGAGATTCGGGTGCGGACAATCCAGGGCGCGTACGAGGTCGTTCAGCAAGCCGAGAGCAAGGACGTCAAGGAACCGGGCTTCAATGAGCGGTTTCCGGCGTTGGCTCGGCGCCCCGAACCAGAACCCGAAGCACTGCCCGTCGAATCGGCGGCTAAACAAGGCGGGTTGGTCCGCATCTATCCGTTCGGCATCGCGCGAACGCGTTTAGAGCGGGCGATTCGGGAGAAGCGCGCCCCGGCGTTTGTCTGTACCGATATCACCCAGGCCGACGCGATCATGGCGATCCGCTCGACCTATCAGAATCGCCCCAAGAAGCTTCAGGAAGCGGCCGGCAAGCCTATCCCCGCAGTAGTGGTGAAGTCCAACACGTTCTCGCAGATTTCGGGGGCGTTGGATGAAATCCTCCGCCGCGCCGGCGAAGGACCTGACTCTGAGTCGGAAGCGATGGAAGAGGTGTTGAAGGCGGTCGAGACGGTCCTGCAAACTGGCAAACCGTTCGAGCTGACCCCTCAGCCCGCCCCGATCAGAAAGCTGCAGCATCAGGTGACAGAAGCCCGAAGGCTGGCGAGCGAAGCGGTAGGCGAAGAGCCCAACCGAAGGATTCGCGTGCTGCCGACCCGGCTATCGTAACGGGGTCCGCGAGCGGAAGGCGTGGCAAATTGCGATTGCCAGCGCGTCAGACACATCGTCTGGCTTGGGTGCTTGCGCCAAGCTGAGCAGTTTCGTCACCATGAACTGAACCTGCTTCTTGTCGGCATTTCCTTGCCCTACCACTGCCTGCTTGATCTCCGGCGGGGCGTACTCGGTCCACGGCTTGCCGATTGAAGCCCCGGCGAGCAGGATCACTCCGATGGCCTTGGCGACGTCGAATGCGGTGGTTCGGTTGGCGGCAAAGACAAGACGCTCGATGGCGAGGGAGTCGGGCTGGGTTCGCTCAATCAGCTCGCGCATTTGGTCGTGAAGCATCGTCAATCGGTCGGCGATCTCGATGCGCGGCGTCTCGATGAGGCCGTACTCGACCGCCTGTAGCTTTGAGCCCTCGCGGCGCACGAGTCCAAATCCCACGCGCTCCAGTCCGGGATCGACGCCGAGGATCAGCATTTCACGCGCCCGGGCCCCGCTTCTTGCGAGTGCGAATCTCAAAGCAGTTGCGGCAGCGGGCCTCGTACGCCTCAGTCGCGCCGATCAGAATGATCGGATCATCGCGGTGAGCCGGGCGGCCGTCGATCGTGCGATAGGTGTGCGAGGCGGGGGCGCCGCACTTCATGCAGATCGCGCGAAGCTTGACCACCTCGTCGGCGATCGCGAGGAGCGTCGCCATCGGCCCGAACGGCTCGCGGCGGAAGTCTTGATCCAATCCGGCCACGATAACTTCGCGTCCGGTGTCGGCGAGTTCGACGACCAACGGCACAATCGACGGATCGAAGAACTGGACTTCCTCGATGAGCACGACCTGTGTGTCAGGTTCGATCTTTCGCCGAAGCTCGTTGACCGTGGATACCGGCACGGCCTCGTGTTTGACCCCCATGTGGGTAACCACCATGGCCTCATCGTAGCGGTCGTCGATCGACGGCTTGAACACCTGAACCCGCTTCTTGGCGTAGAGGGCCCGCCGCGCCCGGCGGATCAGTTCTTCGGACTTCCCAGCAAACATGGAGCCGCAGATCACGACGATCTGCCCCAAGGTTTTTGGCTTCAACGGGGTTTCTCCATGGCTTGATGCTTTCCGTGGTGGGCGAGGGATGGGTCGTGCCCTCGCGAGGGCTCTTCGCAACCGGACCGAGGTACGGATCTCCCCGGGCTGGGAGAGAGAGCGTACCTACAACTCGTCGTCTAGCTCGCCCGCGATGTCCGCCTCGAACATCTCCTCCATGTCGTCGGACATATCCTCATCCACCGCCTTGCCCATCTCCCGCATCATCTCGCGCATCTTCGTCGGACTCTCCGGTTCGCCGTACTGCTCCAGGCGGTCAGCGAGGTCGTCCAGTCGGTCCTCCTCGGTGCGCCCCTGCCGGAATCGGCTGATCAGCTTGGTCGCTTCCTGCGCTCCGCAATGCGGACAGACGACCTCGCTGCCGTCGGCGGTCATGCCCACGAGCGTGGCGAACTTCCGAGCGCAGCTATTGCAGCAAAACTCAAAGATCGGCATACGATGCTAGGGGATACGCTCCAGAATAACCGCTCCGGTCAAAGGAGTCGGCGCACCGGGAATCGGCGCGGACGTCCAGTTGGTCTCCAACTTCACGACGCTCCCGTCCCGTTTGTTCAGCCAGACCTTGCCTTGGCTGCGGGCGGGGTCGCCGGCAACTTCGGCGTATTCAAACTCGGCGCGAATGGTGTCGAACTCGCCGATCTTCTCGTCGTCGTCGTAGGTGTAGGTTGCCTTCGCCTCGAAAACCCCGGTGTCCACGTTCTTCGGAACGACGCACTCCCACTTGTCGCCCTTGCTGACCGCGACCTTGGGCAGGCGAACCGCCATCAGATTGGCGAGCCGGTAGACCGACTCATTGACGAGGCCCCCCTGGACCGCCACGACATCGCCCGAAGGGGTGTAGGTGATCGACTGCTTGGGGAGATCCTCATCCCGAACGACGCCCTCGTCTCCAAACAACTCGACCTTGTAGTCGCTCTGGGTGGCCTCGACCGCATAGTTGCCGTCGGGCTTGACCTCGGTCACCTTCTGGGTAAGTACCGATGTGTAGACCGCGGTGTCGCCAAAGATGCCGAACTCCATCCGCAGCTTGAACTTGTGCGTTTCGCCGACATCCGGTGCGCGTTTGAGCGTGACGCCCTGCGCCAGCGCGAGCATGGCTACGGATGCCAGCCCCACGATCAGCCAACTTCGGGTGCGCATGCGCTGAGTTTACTGGGTTCGCCACGTCGTTACCGATGTGGAACCGGCATTCATCGCTCAACTCTTGGTCTCAGGCTTCTTCGCCGTGCTGTTCTTGCAGTCGGGTTTCGACAAGATCAGTGACCGGAAGGGCAATCTCGAGTGGCTGACCGGCCACTTCGCGAACTCGCCGCTCGCGAAGATGGTTCCGTTCATGCTGACGTTCATCACCATGGTCGAACTCGCCGCCGGGGCGATGTGCGCGGTCGGAGCGGTCATGCTGGTGCTGCGGCGCGGGCCCGAAACGGCGGTCGTCGGCCTTGGCCTCAGCGGCCTCGCTCTGCTGATGCTGTTCTTCGGGCAGCGGATGGCGAAGGACTACCCCGGCGCGGCGACGCTGGCCACCTACTTCGGGGTCATGTTGCTGGGGTTGCTGATGATGCAAGTTTGAACCTGGACTACCACGCGCGGCCGTACTGCCTGGGCGGTGTGATCTCGACCCCCAACTCCTTTGCCGCCCGGCGGGGCCAATACGGATCGCGCAGGTACTCGCGGGCCAGCAGAACCATGTCGGCCCGCCCTTCCGCCACGATCGCCTCGGCTTGGGCGGGCTCCGTAATCAACCCGACTGCGGCCGAGGGCATCCCCGCCTCCTGGCGCACCCGCTCGGCGAACTGAACTTGGAATCCCGGCTCGGCGGGAATTTGCGCATCGGGGGTCGCTCCACCCGACGAGCAGTCGACCATATCGACTCCGTGGTTATGAAGGATCCGCGCAAGCTCGACCGTCTCATCGGCCGTCCAACCGCCCTCGACCCAATCGGTAGCGGAAATGCGCAGAAGAAGCGGCAACCGCTCAGGCCACACGGTGCGGATCGCGTCGGCGATGTCCACGCAGAAGCGGATCCGGTTCTCGAACGAGCCGCCGTATTCGTCGGTGCGCTGGTTGGAGATCGGCGATAAGAACTGATGCACGAGGTAGCCATGCGCGCCGTGAATCTCCACCACCCGGAACCCGGCGGCGAGCGCCCGGCTGGCCGCATCGCGGAAGGCCCGCACCATCGCCCCGACGTCGAAGGCGTTCATCTCGCGTGGCATCGGTGAAGTCTCGGAGAACCGGATCGCCGACGGGGCCACCCGATCCCACTTCTGGTCCTCAGGCAGCGGCCCCGTGCCTTCGAACGGAATGCAATAGCCCGACTTGCGGCCG
>JANJUB010000009.1 GCA_024710805.1 Fimbriimonadaceae bacterium
GATTCTCGACGGCCTCCGAACGTTGGGCATCGACGTGCCCACGCTCTGCCACGATCCTCGCATCAAGCCCATTGGCGGTTGCCGACTCTGCGTGGTGGAGCTCGAGGATCGAGGTCGTATCGTCGCGGCCTGTACGACGCCCATCGAGGCGGGAATGCGGATTCAGAGCCACTCCGCCGAGGTGGAGGAAGACCGCCGCACGAACTTGCGGTTGCTGGCCAGCCAATACCCAGCCGATCCCAACCCGCACCATGAGACGGTTTTCGAGGGTTACCTGCGGCACTACGGCATCTCGCCGAGCGGCGAGGCGCGGGACGGATTCAAGGACCATTCCCACCCCTACCTATCGGTGGATATGGACCGTTGTGTGCACTGTTTCCGGTGCGTGCGCGTCTGCAACGAGTTGCAGGGCCAGTTCGTGTGGCGCGTGTGGAATCGCGGGGACCAAACCGAGATCCGCCCGGATCGTGGCGATGGAATGCTCGACAGTTCTTGCGTGAGCTGCGGCGCCTGCGCGGACACGTGCCCGTCGGGGGCGATCTCGGATCGGCTGATTCGAGATCTCGGCCAGCCCCTGTCGTGGACCCGCACAACGTGCCCCTATTGCGGAACCGGGTGCGAGATGGAAGTCGGCAGCCGCGACGGACAGGTGATCGTCGCCCGCCCGGTCACGGAATCGCCGGTCGCCAAGGGCCACCTCTGCGTGAAGGGTCGTTACGCCCACCGCTTTGCCCATGCGAAGGACCGCATCACGGAGCCGATGATCCGCGAGAACGGCGAGTGGCGTGAGGTGACTTGGGACGAAGCCTACGAGTTCACGGCGACGCGCATGAAGCGGATCCTCGAGGAGTCCGGGCCGCAGGCGCTTGGCGTTCTCGGTTCGGCGCGGGCAACGAACGAAGAGAACTACCTCGCCCAGAAGTTCGCTCGCGTGGTGCTCGGCACGAACAACGTCGACTGCTGCGCCCGCGTGTGCCACGCACCCTCGGCGGCGGCTCTCAAGGCGACGCTCGGTACCGGCGCGGCGACCAACTCATTCAACGACATCGAGGTCGCGGCGGGCTTCCTCGTCTGCGGAGCCAACCCGACCGAGAACCACCCGATCGTAGGCGCGCGCATCAAACAGGCGGTCTTGAAGGGTGCGAAGCTGATCGTCATCGACCCGCGCCGCATCGAACTCGCGGAGTACGCGGACGTCTACTTGCAGGTCCGTGCGGGCACGAATATCCCGCTCCTCCACGCGTTGGCCCACGTGATCATCGAGGAAGGGCTGATCGATCGCGAGTTCGTCGAGAATCGCACTGCCGACTTCGAGCGCTTCCGCGAACTGGTCGCCGAGTGGACCCCCGAGTTCGCTGCGACCGTCTGCGGCGTTTCGGCCGACGACATCCGCGCAGCCGCCCGCCTGTACGCCACGACCCGTCCTTCGATGATTTTCCACGGCCTCGGCATGACCGAGCACACCCAGGGCACCGAAGGCGTACGCTGTTTGGTGAACTTGGCGCTCCTCACGGGCAACCTCGGCAAGCCGGGGAGCGGCGAAAATCCGCTTCGCGGTCAGAACAACGTGCAGGGCTCCGCCCATATGGGCTGCGAACCGAGCAACCTCGCGGGATACACCCCGATCTCACAGATCGGCGACGAAGTCGAGGCGATTTGGGGCGCGCCAGTCCCGCGGAAGCAGGGGCTTACGTGGATGGAAATGCTGGACGCGGCCGGACGCGGCGAGCTTCGCGCGTTGTGGGCGATCGGCTACGACGTGTACTTCTCGAATGCCAATGCGAACGTGACCGCGGCCGCGCTCAAGAATGTGGAACTGCTCGTGGTCCAGGATCTGTTCCTCAACGAGACCGCCCGCGAGTTCGCTAACGTGTTCTTCCCGGCGTGTACTTCCTACGAGAAAGACGGCACCTTCATGAACTCCGAGCGGCGGGTTCAGCGCGTCCGACAGGCGATCCCGGTGCTGGGAAACTCGAAGCCCGACTGGCAGATCATCGACGAACTGGCGACGGTCATGGGTAAGGGCGAGTTCTTCGCCTTCGAAAGCCCGGAGGCGATCTGGGAGGAAGTTCGCAAGGTGTGGAAGGCAGGCGCGGGCATCAGCTACGCCCGGATCGAAGAGGCGGGTCTGCAGTGGCCCTGCAAGAGCGAGGATGACCCCGGCACGACGATCCTGCACCAGAAGACCTTCCCGATCGGGGATCGGGCCGCGTTTTCGCTCATGGAGTACCGACCGACTTCGGAGCGGGTTTCGGATGAGTTCCCGATGCTGCTGACCACCGGCCGCGCGCTGGAGCATTTCAATGCGGGCACGATGTCTCGCCGCACCGGCAACACGGTGCTCATGCCCACGGACTACCTTACGCTCTCCCATGAGGATGCCCGGCGGCTGCAGGTCGGCGATGGCGATCAGGTTCAGATTGTGAGTCGGTACGGAGCGGCGCGGCTTCCGGTTCGGCTGAGCGGCAAGATGCGGCCCGGCGAGCTGTTTGCGACGTTCCACGACCCCAACGTGTTCACGAACCGCGTGACGAGCAACGAACGCGACGGCGTGGTCGGGGCGCCGGAGTACAAGGTAACCGCGGTCCGGATCGAGGTTTAGGTTGCACCTGGATTAACCTTCCCCTTTCAGGGGAGGGTCTGTGAGCGAAGCGAACAGGAATGGGGTGGCCCTAATCCCCGGGCATCACCCCACCTCTTCGCGCTGAGCGCGAAGATCCTCCCCTGCAAGGGGAGGAAAGGCTTACGTAGGCCCGAATCAAGCCCAAGAGCTCTTCGGTCTTCTGCTCCATCAGCGCTCGGTCGCCACGCGTTTCGACGTTCAGCCGGATCACCGGCTCGGTGTTCGAGCCGCGGAGATTAAACCGCCACTCCGGAAACTCCATCGTGATTCCGTCGAGGC
The DNA here is from genome assembly GCA_024710805.1 of Fimbriimonadaceae bacterium. Classification (GTDB taxonomy): domain Bacteria; phylum Armatimonadota; class Fimbriimonadia; order Fimbriimonadales; family Fimbriimonadaceae; genus JANJUB01. The sequence continues at coordinate 2,903 of JANJUB010000009.1, forward strand.
GATTCACCGGGACGCCGGGATAAGCGGCCTCGACGCGCGCCAGCGTCGTCGCGACGTCGTCCACCACCGAGTTCACTTCGCCCGAACACGGATAGGCCTCAATCATCGCTCCCACCAGCTGCCCGAGCGACCGGCCCGATTGCGACACGAGACGCGCAATCAGCAGGAAGGGGATCATGCCGCTATCGCAGTACCAGTGGTCGCGGAAGTAATGGTGGGCGCTCATCTCGCCGCCGTAAATGGCGTCCTCGGCCCGCATCTTCTCCTTGATGAACGCGTGGCCGCTCTTGCACACGACGGCCTT
>JANJUB010000013.1 GCA_024710805.1 Fimbriimonadaceae bacterium
TTGTTTCCCACCGCTCAGGGGATCAGATGTCAGTGCGATCTTGCGATCTTGGCATTCTGCGATCAATGCTCTCTGTCGTCAGTACTGACGGGGAACTGGAGCCGGTGACAGGATTCGAACCCGCGACCCGCTGTTTACAAAACAAATGGCACTATCTCCGCGACCCTCCACCGATCTCCATGTTTAAGTTCAAAACAGAGCAATCCACACCCCGATCCGTCCACCCATCTCCATCATTTTCTACCCGCTCTGCTGTCAATCTGCTGTCGCCTGCTGTCATAATATGAGCATGAAAAAGAAAGGCACGCGACGCGCAGGGCAGGGAACCATCGTCAAGCGATCCGACGGACGGTGGCAAGCCGCGATCACGGTCGGCTACGACGAGGAGACGGGCAACCCCAAGAGAGTAACTGTCTACGGCAAGACCCAAGACGAAGCCGCCAAGAAGCTCCAAGAGGTCATGGTCCGCAAGCACCTCAACCAGCCCCTCACCACCAACCGGCAGAAGCTTGGCGAGTTCCTCGACCATTGGCTCGAAACCACCATCCAGCCGAAGAGCGCACCCTCGACCTACCGCTACTATGAGCAGATGGTTCGGCTCTACATCAAACCCGTCATCGGCCCCGTCGAACTAGGAAAGCTCTCCGCCCAGCACGTCGATCACCTGCTCACCCACTGGGGCAAGCCCCGCCAAGTCGGTAAAGAATCGCGCCCGCCGCTCAAGGCCCACTCGATCAACGGCATCCGCACCACCCTCCGATCGGCGCTCGCCACGGCCTGGAAGTACAACCTCATCCCCGAGAACCCCGTCGCAAGAGTCTCGAGAATCAAGGGCGACCAGACAGAGGTCGTCTACCTAACTCAATCCGAAGTTGGCCAGCTGCTCAAAGCCGCCGAAGGCCACTACCTTGGCACCCTCATCGAGTTCACCCTTCGTACCGGCCTCCGTGTTGGCGAGGCTCTCGGCCTTCGCTGGGAAGACATCGACTTCGTCGATCGTACGATCCGCATCCGAAACCAGCTTCAGCGGCACAACGCAGAGTTCCAGCTGCGCCCGCCCAAGAGTTCCTCGGGCCGCCGTAACCTGTTCCTTTCCGACCGGCTGGAGACCGTGCTTCAACAGCAACGCGCGAACCAAGCCCTGTGGCAGTCGGCAACCGACGACGAGTTCAATCCGCTCGGGCTTGTCTTCACCGGCATCGCCGGTAGACCGCTTTACGCCAAGAACGTAGACGCCGCGCTCAAGAGCATCGCTGAGACCGCTGAGATCAAGAAGACGATGAGCTTTCACAAGCTCCGCCACACGGTCGCAACCCACGCCCTCCAAAGCGGCAAGGCGTCGATGGTGTCGGTCAAGGACATGCTCGGACACTCGCAGATATCGGTGACGGTCAACACCTACGGCCACGCCGTCCCCAGCGCCCTGAAAGACCTTGCGGAACTCATCGACGAAACATTCGATGCCAAGCCTTCAGAGTGATCGGTTAGTCGCGCTAGTTAAGCCGCCGGGACGGCTACTGCCCCAACTCCGGTTGCGCTGCTATCGCCGAGCAAAGGTTGCGTTGTGTCCCTCAACGTAAGATTGAAGGCGCAAGGGTGCCTCACGAAGCTCCGATTCAGAGCAGTCTCTGACCAGGACTGTTTCATCGCCGAACATCTGCACTTCCCTCCGGTTTGAAAAGACCTGCCTCTGTGGCGTATGATCAAGGTCATGGGGAAAGCACTTCTTGTCGTCGGTCTAGTTATACATGCGTTTTGTGCATATGGAGCAGACATGGCTGTTGTTGTCGGAGTCTCGGACTACAAGCACCTTCCGACCCAGAACGCACCGATGAGCGGCAAGTCACCAACCTACTTGCGCGACCTGCGCTTCGCAGACAAGGACGCGAGGCGATTCGCGAAGACGTTGGTCGACACCTGCAAGTTCAAGAAGGAGAACGTATTCGTTTTTACCAGTAAGCCCGAGAAGTCGGAGCAACTGGCCACCTGGCGCCTGATCGACGCAACCCTGTCCCAGAAGGCACCCCAAATCCTCTCAAGCGCTGCGGGGTCCAATGACAAGATCGTTTTTTACTTCAGCGGGCATGGACTTGAGCCGGACAATGGGCCAGGCCTCCTGCTCCAAGATTGGCAACCCGGCAAGGGCGCCAGCGTAACCGCCTCCGCTTTGGTCGAAAGACTCACGGAGTTTCGGGTTGGTTTGAAGTGGCTCGTTCTTGACATGTGCCGAACAGGCGGCCTTGAGTCGACAGAGGCATCAAGAAAACCGTATCTGCCCTCGACCGTCGACCGCACACTCGCAGTGTTCTTTTCTTGCGTCCGTGGCCAGAGCTTTGAGGACCCAGAACGTGGAGGTGTCTTCACCTACTATCTCTGCTCAAGTCTCCAAGACGAGGGCCGAGATCGCAAGGGAACTGTCACACTCGGCTCACTGTTTGCCGCAGTGGATGCCCAGATGCGCAGAGAGACAACCCCGGTCACCGCGGGAACATCGAGCGAAATGGGCGCAAATCAAGTTGGCGGCACCTACCCTGTACTCACTTACGATATTGACGGACAACGCCCAGATTGGCCAATGAGATATCCGGAGGCAGAACAGGTGATTCTTGCAAAGCTGACCCCTCCAGATCCCGATGCCTATGATTCGTGGAAGGTCTACGATCGAGACGGCAGGAAGGCGGTTGACTCGAAAGACCTTCAGGAGGCTCTTAGGTGCTTTGAGAAAGCGCGCGATGCCTTGCCATCGAATGCCGTATGCTGGTATTGGGTAGGTTTCCTTGCTGATGAGTTACAACAACTTGCTAAAGCCGAAGAGATGTATCGCAAGGCCATCGAGGTTGATCCAACTCACGTACCTTCCTTAGCGAGCCTAGCGTATCTAGTTGGAGAGCGCAATCGTGCTGAAGGAGTGGTCCTATACCGCCGTGCTCTTGCGGTTGACTCCCTGAACCCAATCTGCCTTTATAACCTTGCCTGCTATTCAACGCCACAAAACATCGCAGACCTGTACGGTAAGACGCTTAGCAAAGCCGAGGCTCAGGGGATTGCAGATGCCAAGGTCCTTTACGAGAAGCTGCTTCAGATGTACCCTAACCATATCCAGGCACTGAACAACTTGGGCTGCATATTCTTGATCGAAAGAAGATTCGACGAGGCAGAGCGATTCTTTCTTCGAGGCAAGGAGTGTAATCCTAAGGATACGACGATCCTAGGCAACCTCGGAGCAATGTACGCGAAACAGTTCAAGATTCCAAGGAGCGTTTCCGCATTCAAAGAATTGCTTGAAGTAGAGCCACGGAATGCTCTGGCTAATGCCAACCTTGGTTTGGTGCTCATGTCAGGGATGAACTACCGCGAGGCCGGAGAGTACTACGTCAGAGCTGTTCAAGCAGATCCAGGGATCATCGTGAAGTTTGAACGGCAAGTGCGAGCAACAATGGCGCTGATGTGGAATGACCCCCTGCCTGTTGCGACATTGGCATCTGTGTTGGCCGAAATCCCAGCCCGCCGCTCCGAAGCCATTGAACTTGCCCAGAAAGCGAAGGCCCTCGGCATGAAGCCGAGTGAACACCCCGTCTTCAAGAAACTAGGAATCGACGAGGCGCAAGAGGGCGTCAAAGTACTCAGGTAGCCAAGCTGCCATGTTGAGTGCCTTTTGGACCGCCATGCAGGCGTCTGGATCCCGCTTCTCAAGTTCTGCAAAGGTCTTGACCTTTGTCCGTTTTACTTCGCGCGCCAGATCCGCGATGAGTTCCGTCACCAAGCCGGCATCTCCGTAATCGACGACGAGGTTTGAGAGGAGCACACGCCTCTGGTCCCATTGGGTTTCACGGTACGCAGCTGCTACCGAGGGTAACGCCAGCGAGACTCTTGCCAACTTGATCACCCGAGAGACAGGCTTGGCGCTGGTGTTCGAAATCTCGAATGACCAGGGGCCTTCGTCCGGCCAGGGGATCCCCTGCTCGGCAGACTTCTTCTGAACGGCTTTGAGATCGATCGCGATACTTCCAAATCCAGACAGTCGGATCGGGTCGAAGTCGATTTTTCCGATCACCGGTAAATACGCGTACCTTAGCGAAGCTTGCTTGGCACCGACCGCAAAGCAAACGTATACCTTCTCGGGTCGGTTGACACCTCGGCTCAACGGCAACAACATTGCAGGGATTTCTGCTCCACCGCTCTTCCCGATGTTCGCAGCTGAAGTCAGGTTATTGATCTTCTTCAGAATCTGTGCCGATAGCTGCACGCCTGCGGGAGCCTCATGGGGTGCGTTGTTCGTGAGCGTTACGCGTCGCGTAGTTAGTTCTGCACGGTTGTCCGCCTGGTCTGCCCACGGAAACACCCCGCTCATGGTGACCCCGGGTGCCGTCCAGAAGCGGTCCCCTGAGTACACCTTTAGTTGTTTCTTTAGCCGTAACTCGACGGTCGTTCCAGTCTTGACTCGATCAAAGTCGATGATTCTCCGGCTCGATGGGTCTCCCGCCTTCTGGTACCAAGCGAAGGGTCTACCAATCGCATTTTGCGGAACGGAGAATCCCAGAACGACAAAAACCAACGGCTTTGCCGGTGTCTGGGAACCAAGCATGGCCAAACAAGCCAGGGGCGTTAGCACGATCGCCACACTACCAGTCGAAGATTCTGTCTCATGCTGTTCCTCAATGCTCCAATCCAAGCACCGCGTAAACCAGGGCCGATGCAGGGCGCTCAACGAGAACGTACCCTGCGGTCGCCAAGAACCCTATCCAGAGGTAGCCGAACTCGGCGAGCGCTAACGGAACCACCGCCAGCACGAGGGCAAGCAAGAGAATCGCAAGCGCCCCATGAGTGATGGTGTTGGCTCGTTTGTTCGCCCTCAGCCGAGCGCTGTGGAATCGGTACATGTTCCCCAACGTAAGAAGCAGTCCCAACACGCTGAATCCCACGTCGAGTCCAATGTTCCACTTGTGCGGGACCCGTCGCAGGGCCGCCGTACTCAAGGTGTAGGCGAGCGAAGCGTGGCCATAGACACCTCTCAAAGGCTCCGAACTAACCAGCCACCCTCCCTCCTCATCGAATGCCATGATGTCTTTCGAAGCAAAGACCTGGGTCGATCCAACGAGAATCATAGTCTTCTCAGGCAGATTCTGCAGAGCACGGAGAGTCTCCTCTGGGAAGACGTCTTGCCAGGTCTCCCAAGGCCTCGCTTCGTACCGATTGACGGATAAAGTGATCTTCTCGCGGATCTCCTTCCTTAGGAGGGCGTGGTTGACGAAAACGGGGAAGGCCTCCACTTCTTCTGGCCAATCCCTAGGTAACCGATCCCGACTCACCGACTGCAGAGGGGCAAATGCGGCCCTCGATGCGGCCAGCCTGGCTCCGAGCGTCCAGCGAGTCTCAACTTCCTTCGTCCCGTCGGGCAATACCTTCCCTGATGGAACGCGAAACTCCCGTGGCATGACGGTCATGTCACCCTTGAAGGTGATTGTGTAGGCCGCAAGATCGGCGCTGTCAGAGACAACATCGCTTGCGAAGGCGTTTTGAGGGGAGACTTCATTTCGTCCGACCCCAATGTAAACAGGGGTACTTGTATCTGATGCAAACCGCAAAGCGGCCAAAAGGATTTCGCGATGACTGGCCGGCTCATGCTGAAATGTGCCTGCGGCGCTTTTCCGCTGGGCCAAGTCGATATCTACTCCAACCGCCGAAACCGCATCAGGTCGCCCCTTGAACGCTTCAGATAGGGCCCGAAACAAGAGTTGCATCCGGGGCGCAGGCGTAGCGTCAACGTTCTCGATCGCCTGTCGGTCATACATCGGCCCGATGTCGATTACCCGGAGTGGCACGTCTTCCGATGGTGTGGGCACCCTCGAATACAACAGCCTGACTGCGGACGGCTCAAGCCAGTGCTCGAACCTAGGCCCGACCACGAAAATGCCGAGTGATGTGAAACTGGCCCAGATGAGCCATGCAACAACCAACTCCCGCCGCGATGGCTTCTTGTACGACCCGCCCATCCCAAGGAGAATCTTAGCTCAAATGGTTGCACTACTTGTGCTGCAAAACAGCACCCCAGCTCCCACGTTCTCTTTCCGGCCTTTCCAAAGTCGCCGCTGCGATCACGACACTCCTAGCACCA
>JANJUB010000069.1 GCA_024710805.1 Fimbriimonadaceae bacterium
GAGCGGTTCCACGACCCGTGGACCGGCAAGCGGCTGATCTACTCCACCAGCGGCGACCAGTTTCGGATTCGCTCAGTGGGCCCAAACAAGGTCGATGACGGGGGCCAAACAAGCGGCGGCACGCGCACCGACGACGATGAAGTGATCATCGACCCGGCTAAGGTGCGTTAATGGCGAGCAAGCGGAGATTTCCGCGTTGGAAGATCACCATCGCTATCGTCGCGATCATCGTCGGCGGAGGCTGGGGCGCGTTCAAGATTGCCGAAGTGCGAGTCTCCGCCCGCGCCGAACACGCGGCTTCCCGACTGCGCAAATTAGGCTATCCGACCACGATCACCGAGTTCCGGGCGCGCCTACCCAAGGATGGCCCCGACAACGCGGCCCCGCTCTACCGAGAAGCGATGAAGCTCATGGAGCAGATTGGAACTCCTCCGTTCGAGAAGGGATCTTGGGACGGAAAGGCCTATCGGGAGTTAGACGAGATCCGCAACGACCCGCAAAAGCGGGCGGATGTCGCCAAGGCCATGGAGCCCGTGTATCAGATGCTCGTTCGCGCCGCCGCGCTCCCCCACTGCGTTTTTGAGCGAAAGTGGGAGGACGTCCATCGTGTCCCCTTTCCCGAGTTCGCTCACCTTCGCAACTTCTACCGAATCTGCGTCAACCGGGCGGAGCATGAGAGCGCGAACCAGGACTGGCGTCGGGCCCTCGAGAGTCTCTCCGTTGCGGTAAGGGTGGCCGGGCACATACGCGAACCGCATCTGTACGGGCATACAAACTCAGATGCCGGCGAGATAGCGACCCTGGAGGGCTTCTACAGCGTCCTTGCTCGTCACCGTGAGAATCCGCAGTTCCTTGTCGCCGCCCGCGAGTGGCTGACAACGCTGCCACCCCCGACGGACCGCTTGCGGGCTTACGACTTTGAGATCGCTGGGTTCAGGGAAGGGCTCAAGTTGCTTGAAACGGATACGAGTCGGGCCCCGTTTGGACGTTTCGGCTGGAGAAGGCACGTGCTCTTCTCCATCTACGTCCGCTCCACGTATGGGAAGCGGTCCGCCGAAGCTCTCCACTTCAACCGTCTCTATGCCAACCTAGCCGCACCCTATGAGGACCCTTGGAGAGATGTGAAGCAGTGGAGTGATCTCGACGAGCAACTCGAGGCGGACAGGTCGTCCGTCAACATCGCAGCTTCCGCGTATGTCCCGACCTTTGGCGCCATCCAATCCTCCTTTGCTCAGGGTGCGACTCACCGACGACTAGCCGATGTCGCGCTTTGGGCGTGCGAGCAGCGGGTGCAGCTGGGCACGTTCCCGTATCAGCTCCCTGACCAGGAGCGGTTCCACGACCCGTGGACCGGCAAGCGGCTGATCTACTCCACCAGCGGCGACCAGTTTCGGATTCGCTCAGTAGGCCCAAACAAGGTCGATGACGGGGGCCAAACAAGCGGCGGCACGCGCACCGACGACGATGAAGTGATCATCGACCCCGCTAAGGTGCGTTAAGCGTCTCGACGTGGCCATCGACGAGAATCTCTCGTCCCTCTTGGTCTGGCACCCGAGGTCTAGTTTGCTGAACATCCAGTTCTATGGATTTCTACAATCCCCGATGATAGTCCACCCGCACGTACCCAGCAGAATCAAGTGCCCTGATGAGTCGGGCACGGGCGATCTCGCTCTTCGGAAAGAAGGTGCAGTACTCGTCATGGTCGGCGTAGATCGCCATCGTGGCGGGCTCGGTTACGAAGTAGAAATCAACCCAATCTGCCAGAGCGGCGGTAAGCAGCAGCAGTGACTCTTCCGGTCCTTGAGCCTCAATGAGATGTTCCCACAGCGCGCCTTCGTAGCCAACCAGCCGGAGCAAATGCGTCGGATCGAAGACCACGGTCTCGACGACTACCACGGCTGACACGAGCTCTCCGATGAATGGAGACAACGTGCCGATGAAGTTGTCGAGGTCGTTGAGGGGGGTCTCGTACGTGACCTGCGGGCGTTTTTTAGCAACCCGACGCAGTTCCTTACCGCGCTTTGCCACGGACGACACCCGCATCGTCAGACGTTACCGCACAATGTCATTACCCTATGCGTGCGGCCGTGCAAGACGCTCGTTAAGGTGCGTTAAGCGTCTCGACGTGGCCATCGACGAACGCGACATTGTTGGCGCGCTGGTTGCGGTGCCGCCCGGGCCGAGGCACTTCTGATGGGTCCGCGATCGCTCCGGGCACGGTGACTTTAGAGTCGAAGAACAGCGGGGTTCTCGTCGGGTTGTCGATCTTGTCCAGCACCTCGCCATCGACTTCCTTCGACAGGGCATAACCGCTCGATCGCGGATCGACCCGGCGCTGCGTGGGGCAGGCGTAGGTGAGCTCATCCGGCTCGTACGGCTCGAGCAGCGTGTCCCACCCTTCGGCGGGAAGCAGCCCGCTGTTCTCCTCGGCATAGAGGAACGATGCTCGGGACAACCTGCGAAGATGGTCCATGCAGGTGTTCGTCTGCATCGACTGGCCGGCGCTGGAGAGGATCGGCGCGATAATCGCCGCGCCTGCGCACAGCATGGCGGCGAAACACCCGACAATGCCGAGGGTCCAACTGACCTTGATTCCCTTTTCCGGGACATGGATCGGGCTGGGTTCGCTCATCAGTCGCGATCCACAAGCCGCGCCTTCACAGCCTTCATCGCGGCCTCGGTTCGGCTGTTGACCTGCAGCGCCTTAAGGATGTTGGACACGTGGTTCTTCACCGTCTTTTCGGCGATGCCCAGGCGGCTCGCGATTTCTTTGTTGCGCAGACCCTGAGCCACCAAGTCGAGGATCTCGGCCTCGCGGTCACTCAGCACGAACAGCTCGGTGTCGTCGGTGTCGTCGTCTTCCTTCACTCGGCGGAAGTCTTCGAGCACCTTGGCCGCGATCTTCGGCGTAATCTTCGCCTCGCCGCGGTAGGCGAGCCTCACCGCGTCGACGACGTCGTTGGGCATGGAGGTCTTCAGCAAGTAGCCGAGGGCCCCCGCACGGAACGCCTGAAATACCGTGTCATCGTCTTCGTGGCTGGTGAGAATCACGACGGCAACGTCCTTCTCCTGGCGAAGAAGGCGCTTGATCAGTTCGAGGCCGTCCATGCGCGGCATGCTGATGTCGGTCAGCAGGACATCGGGCGGATCGGCAAGGCACTCGTCGAGCGCTTCTCGGCCGTCCTGGCAGACGGCGACCAACTCGCACTCGGTCATGAGCTTGAGGGTCTTTTGCAGAACCGAACGCCAAGCTGGCTCGTCTTCGGCCACCACTACGCGGATCGTGGACATGTCCGAGAGTATAGCGCGGGTAACCTACCGGTAGGTAGCGAACACTTATGAGCGCGTTTCTTCAATGTGCGGGATGCAAGAAGATCCTGTTCGCGGCCGAGTTCGAGCAGAACTTGCGCGTGTGCCAGTATTGCGGGCACCATCATCGTCTCCCCGCGCGCGATCGGATCCTTCTTACTTTCGACCCCGACTCCTTTGTTGAGATGGATGCCGAGTTGCGCTCGGGCAACCCGCTCCAGTTCCCGGACTACCAGGAGAAGCGCGAGGCCGCGGAGGCCAAAACGGGCTCGTTCGATTCGATCGTCAGCGGCTACGCCGCGCTGGGTGGCGTCCGGGTCGTAACTGCGGTCTCCGACTTCGCCTTCATGGGCGGCTCGATGGGCTCGGTAGCGGGTGAGAAGATCACGCGTACGCTGGAACGTGCCGCCGAAGAGCGGATTCCGGCCGTGATCTTCACGACATCAGGCGGCGCGCGCATGCAGGAAGGGTTGCTGTCGCTGATGCAGATGGCGAAGACTACCGCCGCCGTTCAGCGGTGCAACGAAGCCGGTGCGCCGTACATCTGCGTGTTCACCGATCCCACCATGGCGGGCGTGCTCGCCTCTTACGCATCGGTCGCAGACGTGATCCTCGCCGAACCGAAGGCGCTGATCGGTCTGGCCGGGGCGCGGGTTTCGAAACAGGCGGGGGTCTCGAAGATCCCCGACGACTTCCAGACGACGGAGTTCGTGTTCAACCACGGTCTGATCGACCGGATCGTGCCTCGTAAGGAGATGCGGGGAACGTTGGTCTCGCTGGTGAAGATGTTGGGCAACGCGGCGTAGTCTTGGCTCGAACTTGAGTAATTGCGAGGGCACGACACATCCCTCACCCACAATCCCTGGTGTTTGCGAGGGCACGACACATCCCTCGACTACAATTGAAGTCCAACCACGGAGGGCCCAGGTTGGTTCGTACCCGGGCCAAACCACAGCCGAACCGCCCCGCTGCATAACTGCGTACAATTACATCGTGGAGCGCATTCTTCTGGCCGCCCCAAGAGGGTTCTGTGCGGGCGTAGCCTATGCGATCGAGGTCGTCGATCTCGCGTTACGCATCTACGGTGCGCCCCTCTATGTCCGCCACGCGATCGTGCACAACCAATGGGTCGTGCGGTCGTTTGAGCAACGTGGCGTCATCTTTGTCGAAGACATCGGCGACATCCCCGAAGGCTCGGTCGTCGTGTACTCCGCCCACGGCGTCTCGCCCGAGGTCCGCCGCCAATCTGCCGAACGGAACCTAAAGATTATCGACGCGACCTGCCCGCTCGTCACCAAGGTGCATAACGAGGCCAAGCACTACGCGAACAAGGGCTACTTCATGATTTACATCGGCCACGACGGCCACGTCGAAGCCGAAGGCACGATGGGCGAGGCGCCCGATCGCATGGTGCTCGTGGAATCCCCGGAGGACGTCGCCGCCCTCGAGATCCCGCACTACGACAAACTTGCGGTTCTCACCCAAACCACGCTGAGCGTGGACGAAGTGCAGCGCACGATGGACGCCCTGCTCGCCAAGTATCCGCACATCGAGCGCCCGAAAAAGGAAGACATCTGCTACGCGACCACAAACCGGCAGATGGCGATCCGCGAACTCGCCGAGGCGTGCGATCTCGTCATCATCGTCGGCTCGCATATGTCGTCGAACAGTAATCGGCTCCGCGAAGTGGCCGAGTCCTGCGGCACGGAAGCCCACCTGGTGGACAGCGCCGCCAACGTGGATATCGCATGGCGCGAGCGCAAGGTCATCGGCGTATCGAGCGGAGCTTCGACGCCGGAACATCTGGTTCAGGGCGTGATCGGGCGGTTGCTCGAAGACCACCCCGAAGTGCCGGTGAACGTCCTCGAGACGATTCGCGAGGACGTCCACTTCAAGCCCCATCGCGAGCTGATCCAGCTCGCGATGGCGACTTCGTAGCTACTTCGCCGGAACGAGCCGGATGATGTGGTTCGGGCTGTTCAGCGCGACATAGATCGTGCCATCCTTGTGCACCGCGACCTCGCGGATTCGGCCGAGGTTGTGCAGTAGCTCCTCGCGCTCGACCAGCTTGCCATCCTTCACGCGGATGCGGTCGAGGTTCTGGCCGGCAAGGCCCCCGGCGAGCAGATCGCCATTCCAGTTCGGGAATGCCGCTCCGCGGGCGAGGTCGAGGCCGCACGCGCCGATGGAGGGCAGCCAGCGGAACACGGGCTGCTCGACCTTCATGTCGTCCTTCGGCCACGGTGTGCGGAACGGTGCGTCGTTGTAGTTGATGGACCACGCCACGACCGGCCAGCCGTAGTTCGAGCCCTTCTTGATTTGGTTCAGTTCGTCGCCGCCGCGGGGGCCGTGCTCCGTCGTCCAAAGCTTCCCTTCGAGGTCAAAGACGAGGCCCTGCTGGTTGCGGTGGCCATAAGTCCAGACGGCTGGATCGGCGTCAGCCGTACCGACAAACGGGTTGTCCTTGGGGACGGTGCCGTCCGCGTTCAGCCGCATGATCTTGCCGAACGGGGTGGCGAGGCTCTGCGCACCCATGTTCGAGCCGCGCTCGCCGATCGCGAAGAACAGATAGCCGTCCTTGTCGAACACGATGCGGCTGCCAAAGTGAACGCCCGCACCGGTGTAGTACTCCTGCTTGCCCTCGTAAATCGTCTCCTGACCCGACCATGTCGGCGGCTGCGAGCGCGAGACGAGCTTGCCCCGGACGATCTTGGTCAGGCCGCCGCGTCCTTCCTTGGCGGGCTCGGTGTACGCGAGGTAGATCCAGCCGTTCTTGTCGTACTCGGGGTGAACGGTGACCTCCATGAGGCCGCCCTGCCCCATCTCGAGGCTGGTTGGAATGCCGGTGATATCCCCGATCAACTTGTAATTCGCGTCGTAGAGCTTGAGGACCCCGTTTCGGTTTGTGACCAGCATGCGGCCGTCGGGGAGCCAGTCGATGCCCCAGGGCGTGTTCAGGCCTTCGGTGATGACGGTCTCGACTTTGAAGTCGTGGCGCTTCGACTTGTACACGCCATTGACGGGCGTGGGTGAGCCATTCTTCGTGCGCAGCGCGCGGGCTTGCATTTCGCGGACTTTGACCACGAGACCCCAGACGGCTTCGTCGGACATCGTCTCGCCGAAGGCGGGCATGCCGTTGTCTGGCAAACCATTCTTGATCGCGTCGAAGAACCGGCGGTCGTGCTTCTGGTCGAACAGTTCTTCGGTGTTCAGCGTCTGGGTGCCGGCGCCCCCGCCCGAGCCGTCTTGGCCGTGGCAGCTGGCGCAGTTTTCGGCGTAGGCGCGGGTCAAATTGATGGCTTGGGCGCGCTGAGGATTAGCTTCAGCAGGTTGGGCATTTGCCGACGAGCCGGAGGCGCCTACGCACGCCAATCCGAGTCCGGCACTCGCGAATACGAGGAACAAATAGGGAGACTTGATCACAGAGGAATACTACTCCGCGAGCGACTCTGAATACTCCCGGTAGCGGTCGAAGAGCCGGTGCGCGGAGACGTAGCTGCTGTGCGGCGACATGAAGTGCGCGAACTCGAAGGTGATGATCTTCTCCGCGCTCTGGGCGGCGGTCTCCAACTTGTAGCGTAGGTTTCGCCAGTCGGCGGGAGGAAACTTGATCGGCATGTCGCGGTCGAACGACTCGACGTTCGCCCAGATCGTCAGGTTGTACTTATCTCCAAGTTCACGTATGCCTTCCTGGAACCGCGGCAGCTCTTCGTAGTGAACCTGTCCGTCTTGGAACGCGCAGATGTCGAACGCGCCTCGCGTGGCTTCGAAGATGCGATTCCAATGGTCGAACGACTCGTCGAGGGTCAGAGCGTGCTCCCCCGGCTGCTTCGCGCCTTGGGGATACGGTGAGATCAGAATCGGAAGGTCTTTGATCTGGCGGCAGTGGCCGCCGATGCCGTTGAACAACTCGATGATGTGGGCGTGGTTCTTGCCCGTCTCATGGGTGAGATACCAACCCGCGAAGCTCGGATGGTGGCCGTACCGCTCGACGACTTCGTCGAGGAACGCCTGATTGATCTCGACTTCCTTCCACCAGGTTCGCTTCTGCCAATAGTGGCCGGAGTCGTAGGTTCCGAAGAACACCTTGAGCCCGATCTCGTCGGCGAGCGAGAAGAACGTCTCGGCGAGGTCGTCGTACACCGGCATCAGGTCGGGCAGGGTCTTCGAGGGGAAGATGCACCGCCGCTTGTAGCCCGCGCGGATGATGATGACGGTGTCGATGCCGATCCGCTTGTAGAGTTCGAACTCGCGCCGCCACTCGCTCGCGCCCCAGTTCTGGCTCGGGATGTCGTGCGTGATCTCGTCGAGAAAGGTTCCGGTGACCAACGGGCGGCAAGGCATGGGCGTAAGTTACCCGCGGAGTTGGGATGTGGGACACGCAGGCTTTGAGTGGGCCAACGTGGGGCAGGGATGCCTCGTGCCCTGCCAAAGAGGATTGGCGCTGGTACAAACCAACCTGCGCCCTCCGTGGAAAGTTGTAGGCTCACGGAGCGTCGGGGTGGGTCGTCCCCCGACCAGGCGAGGCACAAACCAACCTCGCACCTCGTGGTCGCCAAGTGGCCCGAGCCAACCCGAACTAATCCGAGCCAGCCCGAACGAAGCGAAGGGAGGCGCTGGTACAACCAACCTGCGCCCTCCGTGGTGTCGGGCGACATCCGACTCTCGACATCCCACATCCGCGAAGCTAACGCAAATGCCCGATCAGCAGCGCGATGTCGCTCGGACGAACCCCCGGCACGCGGGATGCTTGCCCGATGGTTTCCGGGCGAACGCGCGTCAGCTTTTCGATCGACTCGTAGCTCAGACCCTTCAGCCCCGCGTAGTCGAGCCCGATGGGAATCCGCAGCGACTCCAGCCGCTCGTGCTGGTCCACATGCCTCTGCTGAACCTTGATGTACCCGTCGTACTTTGCGGCAAGCTCGATCTGCTGGCCGATGGCCGGGTGAACTTCGATGTCGAGCTGGCGAGCCGCCACCAGCGTGAGGAGGTTCTGCCAGCTCACGTCGGGGCGGCGAAGGAGATCGAAGAACGAGGTCTTGTTCTTGACGGTGCCGAACTCAAGGCCCGTGAGCAAAGCATCGTCCGCCGGTGACACGTGGTGCGCGTCCAGCGTCGCGCGCGTGGACTCGATCGCCTCTCGCTTCGCCTCGAACTGAGCCCAGCGGCGATCGTCGACCACCCCGACCGAGCGGCCCACCGGAGTCAGCCGTCGGTCGGCGTTGTCGTGCCGCAGCAGCAGCCGGTGCTCAGCGCGGGCGGTGAGCATCCGGTAGGGGTCATCGACGCCTTTCGTGATCAAGTCGTCGATCATCACGCCGATAAAACTCTCGCTCCTCGGGAAGGCAATCGGTGCCTGATCGGAGGCCAGCATGGCCGCCCCGATCCCCGCGACCAAGCCCTGCGCTGCCGCTTCCTCGTAGCCGCTCGTGCCGTTGATCTGTCCGGCTAGGAACAGCCCGGGCAGGAGCTTGGACATCAGGGTGGCGTCGAGCTGGGTCGGATCGGCCATGTCGTACTCCACGGCATAACCGGGCCGCAGCATGACGACCTCCTCGAGTCCCGGCACCGTTCGCAACGCATCGAGTTGCGTCTCGGCAGGCAGCGAGGTCGAGAAGCCCTGCACGTAGACCGAGTCGCCATCCCAAGTCTCGCGCTCGAGGAACACCGGATGGGTGTCCTTGTCCGCGAAACGCACGATCTTGTCCTCGATGCTCGGACAATAGCGCGGTCCCACGCCTTCGATTTCGCCGGAATACATCGCACTCTCGTGAAGCCGCTCTTTGAGCAACTCGTGGGTGGCGGGAGAAGTGGCGGTCTGCCAGCAGGGATAGAGCTCGCGATCCGTCAGCGGTCGGTCATGCAGGAAGCTGATCGCGCCGGCTTCGGGCTCGCTGCCCATTTCCAGCGTACGATCCCAATGAACGCTCGCCGCCGAGATTCGCGGGGTCGTTCCCGTCTTGAACCGTCGACGTCGCACTCCAAGATCGCCGAGGAACTCGCTCAGCGTGACCACGGCGCGGTCGCCGTGCCGGGCGGCGACGGTCTTCTTGCGGCCTTCGTGGCAGAGTCCGTTCAGAAAGGTGCCGGTGGTGAGCACGACGGCGCGGGTTTCGATTTCTTGGGGTTCCGACGAACCCGCCGGGCGCCAGCGCACCCCTGTCACACGGCCACCTTCAGCGAGGATGACTTCGACCTCTCCCTCGAGCACGCTCAGGTTCGGCTCTTCGGTCAGAACCTGCTGCATAAACACGGGGTAAGCGTCTTTGCAGACATGAGCGCGCACCGTTTGCACTGCCGGGCCCCGACTTGTGCCCACGCGGCGGATATGGGTCATCGTGTGGTCAGTGGTCACGCCCATCTGCCCACCGAGCGCATCCACTTCGCGGGCGAGATGCCCTTTCGCGGGGCCGCCAATGCTGCAGTTGCAGGGCAGGTGGCCGATGCGCTTGACATCGAGCGTGATGCAGGCGGTTGCCCGACCCATACGCGCCGAAGCCAGTGCCGCCTCGATCCCCGCATGACCCGCGCCCACCACAATGACGTCGAATCGCATCGGTCAATTGTGACCGTTCGGGACGAGCCAAGTAAACTCGACGTAGGAACAACCGCATGAACATGGAGCAAGACCCCCAATCCGAGATGTTTTGCCCGGTGTTGGCAACGCTGGACCTGCTCAATCAGCGTTGGAATCTGCGGATTGTTCGGAGCTTGCTCGACGGCAAGATGCGGTTCAACGAGATCGGCCGCCAGAATGGCATTAACCCCCGCACGCTCCGAGAGCGGCTGATCGCGCTGGAAGAAGAGGAGATCATCAAACGCACGGTGATCTCGGTGATGCCGCCCAAGGTGGAGTACGAACTCACCGAGAAGGGGATGGCGCTCAACGCGATCTTCGAAGCGCTGGCGGACTGGGGCAAGACGTGGATGAAGGCACCGAATCCCTGTGAAGGTGTGGACGACGCGGATTGTGTCGAGCGCGCCGAGAAGATGCTGGCGGAAAGTTAGGCTTGTTTGTCTTGCAGGTTGGTTCGGGTCATTAAACCACGAGGCGCGAGGATGGTTTGTGCCTCGCCTCTTTTCTTTTTGCCCGGGTTGGTTCGGGTTAGCTCGGATTTGCTCGGCACTGCGATAGAAACTCCACCGGAGGGCGCAGGTTGGTTCGTACCAGCGCCGCATCCTCTCCGGCTGGCAGGGTACAAGACATCCCTGCCCCACGTCGACATCTCTCGACGCTTCCTCGCCAACCTCAATCCGGGTAAACCCATCTACGGATGAAGCGGGCGATTGTGTTGGTTCTCGATGGTTGCGGGGCGGGGGCGGCACCCGATGCGGCGGCATTCGGCGACCCTCATCACCCCAACACCCTCGAAAACGTCTGGCAGCACAACGCCGGCATCGACGCGCCGCTTCTCGGCAGCCTCGGCTACTTCGGTCCGAACCATCTCGGCGACGCCCCATCCAACCTCAACGTCGAGTTCGGACGCCTTCAACCGCTCAGCCAAGGGGGCAAGGACTCCGTCACCGGGCACTGGGAGATGATGGGCATCCTCGTCGAGGATCGGTTCCCGACCTACCCAGACGGATTCCCCGCCGACCTCATGGCGGAGTTCGAACGCCGTATCGGGCGCCAGACCCTCGGCAACCGGCCCGCCAGCGGCACGACCATCATCGCCGAACTGGGCGAAGAGCACCTCCGAACCGGATCGCCGATCGTCTACACCAGCGCGGACAGCGTGTTCCAAATCGCCGTCCATGAAGACATCATTCCGATCGGCCAGCTCTATGAGTACTGCCGGATCGCCCGCGAACTCGGCGTTCGGCCGAATCACTATCAACGTGTCATCGCGAGACCGTTTGAAGGCGAACCGGGAGCCTTCCGGCGAACCGAACGACGGAAAGACTTCCCGATGGAGCCGGCCGCGAACTTGGTCGACAAGGTCGGCGATGTGTTCGGCATCGGCGTGGTGCCGGAGCTCTTCGGCGGACGTGGATTCCGCCCGGTGCGGCGCACCCAAAGCAACCCCGAACACGAAGCCATGCTCCTCGGCACCGCCCTCGCGAGCGACGCTCGGTTCATCTTTGCGAACTTCGAGGACTTCGACATGCTCTACGGGCACCGAAGCGACCCCGCTGGGTTCGCGAAGTGCCTCGAAGACTTCGATCTCACTTTGGCCCGAATCCTCGCACGGCTGACCGACGACGATCTGCTCATTCTCACCAGCGACCACGGCAACGACCCGACCGACATCTCCACCGACCACACCCGCGAGTACGTGCCGTTTGTCGCCCTTCGGCGAGGCTCGGGACGGCGGACGGACCTGGGCGACCGGGCGGGGTTTGTGCACGTTGGGCTGGCCGTGGCGGAGCACCTGGGCGTGGCTTGGTCGCCCGCATGATCAAGTACCTGGGTTCTAAGCGGCGGCTGATCCCGGACATCCTGGCGCGGGTCGAGGCGCTCGAGGGCGCCAACTCGGTGTGCGACTTGTTCTCCGGCACCTCCCGCGTGGGACAAGCTCTGAAGCGCACGGGGCGGTACGTTCATGCCAACGACCACCTGGCGTTCGCCCGGGTGCTGGCCGAGACGTTCGTGGCGACGGACTCGCACACGGTGGACTACGCGGCGCTCACCGATGCCATCGCGCGCCTCAATCGACTGCCGGGTCAACCCGGCTACTTTGCCCAGAAGTTCAGCGACGAAGCCCAGTTCTTCCAGGCCGAGAACGCGGCGCGGATGGATACGATCCGGCAGGCGATCGAGAATGAGCCGGAGGAACTGCGGCCCATTTTGCTGACCTCGCTCATGCTCGCCGCCGACCGCGTGGATTCGACCACCGGTGTCCAGATGGCCTACCTGAAGCAATGGGCGCCGAGATCTTTCGAGCCGATGGTGCTCCAAACGCCCGAGTTGCTTCCCGGCCCCGGAGTAGCGACCCAGGGGGATGCCCTGGAACTGGCGCCGAACATCGACGCCGACCTGGTGTACCTCGATCCACCCTACAACCAGCACCGATACGTCGGCAACTACCACGTGTGGGAGACGCTCGTGCTGAACGACCAGCCCGAGACGTATGGCAAAGCCAACAAGCGGATCGACGTCCGCACCCGCCCGTCGGTGTTCAACCAAAAGCGCACCGCCCGCGAGGCGCTCGCCGAACTCATCGGTACGTTGCGGTGTCGCTACCTACTGCTCTCCTTCAACGACGAAGGTTATGTCTCGCTGCCCGAGATCGAGGCGATGCTCGGTGCGTGGGGCGAGTTTCAGGCGACCGCGATCCCATACCGGCGATACGTGGGCGCCTCGATCGGCATCCACAACCGCGAAGGCGAGAAGGTGGGACAGGTGTCCCACCTTCACAATCACGAGTGGCTGTTCGTGGCTAAGCGGTCGCGCTGACCGGCTGTCCGCCTGATTGAGCGTCTTCGAACTTCGGGATCACCGCCTGCCGATAGTCTCGGAACGCAAGCCCGATCATCGCCGCCAGCAGCATTCCGCCGCCCATGACGAGGAACATGGTGATCAGCCCTGCGACGTCGAGCAGAGCTCCCGCAGCCGCCATGCCGATCGGCATCATCGCGGTCGACGTCATCATCTGCAGGCTGTTCACCCGGCCGCGCATGGCATCCGGGACGACCAGCTGCGTGTACGTCTCGCGGGTGATGTCCGCAAACGGCACCGCCACACCGCACACCAAGTTCCAGAAGGCAAATGGCCAGAAGTGCGGGCTAAACGCCATGAGTCCGATGCCCACCGCCACCACCCCGAGCGCCACCGAGTTGGCGATTCCCGGCCTCTGCGGCATGCGACGACCTACGAGGACGCTACCAATGATCATGCCGAGGAAGAACGCGAACTCGAACCACGACAGCGTTTGCGGCTTGCCGCCAAACCACTGATCGTTGGCCGCGATGTACACCACGAAGAACGGGGCCACCATCAGGCTGAACAGAATGCCGACGATCCGCATCGCGAGCAACGCCTTGCGCTCGATGATGTACCGCAACCCCTCCATGAACTCGCGCCGAACCGACACCCGCGAATCGCCATCCGTCCGCTCGGGCTTTACCGACGGCAGCCGGTAGATGAAGTACGCGGACAGGAAGTAGGACAGCGCGTTCAGCGAGACGACCGACACGAAGAACACTTGCGGCGACTGCTGGTAGAGCGGGGCGAGAACCGCCGCCGATAACGCCAAGCCGCCCAACTGCATGAAGTTCTGCGTTCCCATGCTGAACGCGAGGGCCCGGCCCAGCAGGTCTTGGGGAACGATCGCCGGGATGGTGGCGTTCTTGGTCGGCATGAAGAAGGCGCGTACCGACGAGAGCAGGAACGCGGCCACAAACAGGGTCCACACGGGTGGAAAGCCACCGCGCAGACCCATCAGGGCAAGTCCGACGAGGATGAAGCCGCAGAGCAGGTCCGACCAAAGCAGGATGACGCGCCGATCGAGCCGGTCCGCGAGGACGCCGGTGTAGGGACCGAAGATGAAGAACGGCAGAACCTCGACCGCGCCGATGAAGCCGACCATGTTGTTCTGGCCGGTGATCTTCTTGACCATGAACATGAAGGCGACGTAATACAGCGCGTCGCCCATCTGCGAGATGGCTTGGCCGAGCCAGAGGTTTCTGAAGGCAGGAATCCGTAACAGTTGCATTGAATCTTCCGTGTTTGGGGGTCGCGGCGCGGGGCGCCATTAGGCCGAAGGCGGTTCTCTCACAAAGCCGAGAAGGGACCGCGTGCCTTCCCGGAAGTTCAGATACGGATGTGCATATCGGCGATGATGATACCAGCGCCGTCCCCATGGGCCATGGGCCAAGAGACCCGGGGGGTTGGCTCGCTGGGCACGTTCGGGCGCTGCCAGTCGGATGACGCGGTACGACACCGCCGCACGCCTCGTGGGGTTGACACGTCCGGGCCAGTCCCCCAACTTTTCCCCATCGGTTGACGTGATCCTCATTGTTCATATAGTATACATATGTCTACTTTTATGAACAACCGAGACGACCTCCCGGCGCGGGCGGATGCGTTGCTGGCGGCGGTTCCGAAGCCAAAAGACTCGCCCTTCGTGAACAAGAAATACCTGTTGCGCAAGGTGCGCCGAGACGGGCAACTCGATCCGAAGGTGCTTGCTCCGCCCGACTTAGCCGCTGCACTGACCTTCGCCGAAGTTCGCGCGGTCATCCGGTCGTGCCCCTTGACGAGCCGCCAGCGATTCGTGGTCTTGGCGGTGCTGGAGGGGCAGCGACTCGACGATATTGGAGCCGGAGCAGTTACCCGCCAGGCCATTTCTAAGACTTTTCGTCAGGCAATCAAGAAGATTCGGGCCCATTGGGACGTCTACCCCTACAGCGGCTTGGCCGACACGTACCGCACGGAGATTCGTCGTAAAGGTCGGGATGCCCCCACCCGGGCACGGTAAACTAAGGATTGGGCGGATTGGAGGCACGGCGAAATGATCGCATGCAAACACTGTGAAACCGAGAACAGCTTAGACAGCACGTTCTGCAAGAGCTGCGGGCTGGAGATTCCGTCCGAAGATCGCGAAGCGATTCGCGGCGAGTTGCAGAAACTGGTGACCGAGGGCTACGCTTTGCTCGGGCAGAATCGCACCGAGGAAGCGGCATTGGTCGCGCAGAAAGTGCTTGAGGATCTGCCGAACTCGGCGGACGCGCTCTCGTTGCTAGGCATGTGCCACGAGCGCAACGATGACCTGTTGGCCGCGCTTCAATGCTACGAGCGCGTGGTCGAGCTTAACCCGGATTCGGCGCTCGATAAGATCAAAGTCCAGAGCCTTCGCAATGCGCTCTCGCGGCATCTGAAGGAAGATCGCAAGCCCAACCGGACCATCGCGCTGATCGGAGCGGCAGCCGCCATCATCGTCGTGGCATCGATCGGCGGCATTATCGCCACGCTCGTCGCTCGACCAGCCGATGCGACGGTCGCCAACTTGGACCGACCGATCATGGGCGATGGCGCTCCCTTTGCCGCTCCGCCATCGGCCAAGACCAACCCCACGAACGAGGCGACGACGACGAATCCGCCGGTGGGCCAGAGCGACGTCCAGCCGATCCAGTCTCCGGGCACGAGTTCGATTTCCGTTCCGCCGCTTGGACGGGCAGGGACGACCCTTCCGCCGGTGGGCAGCATCGGCACCCGCCGCGACCAAGGTGAGGCTCCGATCAACCCGTTGCCGAGCGGCATCGAGGTCGTTCCTTCGGGCAGCGGCACCGCACCCCGCACCAACCCCGACGATCCTCAGCCTGAGGGCGGCACGACACCCACCACGCCTCCGGTTCAGCCCAAGGAAGACCCCAACAAAGGGATTGAGATCACCATCCACAAGGGTCAGCAACGGCCGGTTGGCGGCAGCGAACCCATCCAAGACAACCCGACGGGGGGATTGGCTGGCTTGATGAAGTCGGCGCAGGAACAGTATTTGCTCGGCCAATACGCGAAAGCGGCGGCCACCTACGAAGCCGCGCTCCGCGCGGGCGGCGATGCCGGTCGAGTGAACCAGCGCATCGGCCAGTGCTATGAACGCATCGGCAAGATCGGCGAAGCGATCGCGGCCTATACCCGTGCCGAAGCCGCGCTTCAAGCCTCCGTCAGTGCCGGACGCACCTCGGCGAAAGCCACTCTGGACGCCGTCCGTAGCGCGCTCCGGAACCTGCGAGGCACCTAGCCTGTGCGCGTCTGGCTCATTGCTGTCGGCGTTCTCTTGTCCGCGATGGCGGCACCTGCGGGCATCCTCATCGTTCAGCACACCACGGGTTCGCGCGGCGATGATGCCGACGCCGAGCGAATCCTCACCCAGCTGATCGCCGAAGAGTTCGACACCGACGGACGTTTGACTGCGATCGCGTGGTCGCTCTCCGACCCCATTTTCCGCTCGGCGGTGAATGACAAGCTGGTCCGCGCGAGCGATAATCCCGACCAGAGCACGGCGCTCGCCGGGGCCGAGAAGCTCCGCGCCGAGTATGTGCTGATGGTCTCGGTCTTCCGCCGGGAGGGCCAGGTGGTCGGGCAAGCGCAGCTCTTCCGCCGCGGACGGCAAGTATGGAAGGACCCGGACGGCACGGTTGGGGGCACTGCACGCTCAGATCGCGCTGAACTCGGCGACGCACGGGTGTTTACCGTGCTCACAAATGGCCAAATCGACCTCGCGAACACGCTCCGGGCGGCTTCGCGGACGTGGTGCCAACTCCTTTTCGACAACCCGCTGAAGTCGCTCAATCCGCGGCCCCGCACCGAGACGCCCGACCCGGACCCGGGGGTCAAACCGGACATCCCCGAGGCACCGCCTGTCAAGAAGGTCGACAACGGCCAACTGATGACCGACGTGATGAAGCTTCTCGCCGGGGGCAAGATGCCTGAGGCGATCGCAATGCTGCGCGATGCGGTCGACGCGGAACCGCTCGACCTCGAGCGGCGAAAAGCCCTCACCAACGCACTGGCAACTTCTGGGCTCACCGAGACGGCGGCCAAGGAAGCGCGTCGCGCGGCACTGCTCTTCCCCGACCAGGTCGATCTGTGGGCGCTCGCCGCGCGCTTCTGGCTGGCGGTCGACGAATTCGACGAGGCCAACAAGGACTTGAATGAAGCCGTGGCCCGACAACCGGAGAGCGTCGAGACTCGACTGCTGCTCGCCGAAGTCGCTCTCGGCAAGCTCCAAGTGGACGTCGCCATCCCGCATTTGGACTTCGCGATCCAACAATCCCCGTCCGCGGATGGCTACTTCAAGCGAGCGCTTGCCCGCGCATTGAACGACGATGCGACCGGCGCCGCCGCCGACTTGGCGGAAGCGAAGAAGTTGGGATTCGGCGGAGATGCCTTGGTCTTGAAGACCCAATACTCGTCGGCCGTTCGTGTTGCCCATGCGGCGATGCAGGAAGCGGTGGTGGCGATTCGCACCCTGCTCCCGAAGGCTCGCGCCAACTTCGGAAGCCGCGAAGTTCGCGAGGATCAGAAGGTGGTCGCGAAGCGGCTCGAGTCGCTGGGAGCCATCCTCGAAGTCGTCCCCGTTCCCGCCGCCCATAAGAACTCACACGGCAAGCGCACTTTGGCACTGTCTTTGCTCGCTCAGTCATCAGGAGAACTGGGATCATTCCTCGATTCGGGAGTAGAGGATTCAGCCAACGATGCGGTGATTTCGCTCAGCGAGGCTCTCAAGGCCCTGCAAGAAGCTGATGCTGCGTTCCGGTCCGAGCGCTCCTAAATTTGGAGATCGATGGACTTTCTCATCTACCTTGCCGCGTGTGCCGCAGCCGCAATCTGTGGCTCCTACCTGATCACCCGAATCACGCTCGGACGCCGTCGTTTGCCGCCAAAACCCGGCACCACGCTGAGGATTCGGGCGCACTCGGGAGTCTATCGCAGCCGGCTTCTCGCCACCGACGACAACCTGTGGCGGATGAGCACCCCGTTGCAGCGCAATCACTATGTTCCCTTGCGTGATGGCGAACCCATCACCATCGAGGCTCCGGTTCCAGGCGGGGTGTACCTGTTTAAGACCACGGTGCTCCACTCCGATCCTGACAAGAACGAACTCGCCTTCCTCGTTCCGCCCCTGACGGTCCCGCGGGAACGCCGCCAAGAACATCGCTGGGTACGCCAGGTACCCATCACAATCGACGACGCTCCTGCGACGCTCGTCGACGTCTCCCGCCTTGGCGCACGGATCAAGACCTCGCAGCGGGTGAAGCTTGGCGATCGGGTGAAGTTGAGGCTCTCCGAAGGAATGATCGTCGGCTGGGTAATCGAGGCTTGGCCAACGAAGTCGGGCGAACCCTACGCCGATGTGCTTCGAGTTCGATTCGAGACGCCGCTTCACTAGCCGACTTCGAACGTCTAGAAGGGCATGGAAATCCAGGAAGCCCTGCGTCCGGCGACGCTACAGATTGTGGCCATTGCGGGGGCCGCGGTTGCGCTGTACTTCTTCTGGCGACTTTGCCGAGCGGTGGTGAAGTGGGGATTCTTCATCGCCTACTTCGTTATGGGAGCGCTGCTGACGTGGTTCTTCCAGCCCGGCATGAGTATCGGCCTCACGCTTGCCGGTGGACTCGGCTTCGCGTGGACCGTGATGGCAATCAAATCGAAGCTCTGGAGGCTGATCGGCGCGGTCGCGGTGATCGCGGCGGTGCCGTTCGCGGGGCCACTCACGGAGAAGATCGCCGAGTGGGCGTTTCCTGAAGAGAAGCAGGCCGGGAAGGCTCCCCCGGTCGGTCAGGCGAAGTCGAAGAAGTAGGATTCCTAGTTGAGCGGACCGGTGTTCCGACGAAGCCACGCTTCGAGGCTATCGAACCGGAACTCACCAGCTTCGTAGAGACTCATCAGTTCGTCATACACGGTGTCGGGATCTGCGGTGATCGCCACGCCATTGAGACGGAGAAATGTCGCTGTGGCAACGAGGCAACTCGCTTGTTCCCGTCAACAAAGGGGTGATTTTGCGAGAGGCTTTCCCAAAGTGCGCTTGCCTCTTCAATCAAGTCTCGATAGTGGCCGATTTGAGGGCGAAAGAGCGCCGCTTCGACGAGGCCGACGTCACGACCCCCGGGCGCACCGCCGTACCTTCGAATCTGGTCGGCGTGCATGTCGAGGATCTCAACGAGCGTCAGGTACAGCGTCACTTCGCGAGCCGATCTAGGAGTCGGTCAAACTGAGTGACCGTTGCTTCATAGTGTGCAACGACCTCCGGCCGTGACCGATCGGTAGCCTTTTTCTCCACAAGGTCAGCAAGCGCTTCTTCCACCACGGACTGCAGATTACGCCCCTCACGCTGGGCGATCTCCCTTGTCTTGGCCAAGAGAATCGGATCCACTTGGGTTGCGAACTTCTGCTTCGGAGCCATGCTACACCTACCAATGACGATTCCATGATACGTCTCTCATTTGACAGACGTTGCCGCACTACTCTTCCATCCGAATCGTCGCCCCGCGGGCGTGGGTTGGGAATCCCTCCATCTGCGCCAGCGTGTCGATGGTCGGAGCGAGTTCCCGCAGATCGCCCTCGCCCAGCCGCACCACGCTCTGCACCTTCATGAAGGTGAGCACATTCACGGGTGAGCCAAACCTAGCCGCGCCTGCGGTAGGAAGCGTGTGCGAGGGCCCGATTGCGTAATCGCCCCCCGACTCCGGCGTCCACTCTCCCACCAGAATGCACCCGGCATTCTCGATCCGCGAAACCACCTCGTCAGCCTCCGTGACCGCAAGAGAAAGATGCTCAGGCGCGATCAGATTCACCCATTCGATCGCCTCGTCGAGGCTGCGAGCGACCAGCGCAAGTCCATGCGTTTCGAGGGCGTTGCGCATCGTCGCCTCGCGCGCCGCGCCGGAGAGCTGCCGCTCGATCTCGACCAGAACCTCGGCGAGCTTTGGCTCAGAGGTCGTCACCAAGAATCCGGCGTTGTCGGCGGCGTGTTCGACCTGGGTCAGCAGGTCAGCGGCGACCCACGCCGGATTTGCCGACTCGTCGAACAGCACGCAGACCTCGCTTGGTCCCGCGTACCCATCGAGCCCTACCGAGCCCCACAACTGCCGCTTGGCCTCATTCACGTAGCGATTGCCGGGGCCGACCACCACATCGCACCGCGAAACCGACTCCGTACCCAGGGCCAACGCCGCAATCGCCGCCGCTCCGCCCACCTTGACGATGCGATCGACATGGCAATGTCGCGCCGCCACCAGCACGGCGGGCGGCAGCGTGCCGTCCTTTCGCGCGGGGGTCGTCATCACCACCTCGGGAACGAGGGCGACGTTCGCCGGGGCCACGTTCATGTACACCGAACTGGGATAAGCGGCCTCGCCGCCCGGGACATACACCCCGGCCCGGCGTACCGAGCGGAACTGCTGCCCGAGATGGCCGCCGTGGTCGGTTTCCTCTGACCAGTGGTAGGCGACCTGGTCCAGCCCGTCGAATCGCGAGGGACCGAGCGCGACGGATTCCATCGTCTCGGTGAAGTAGTACAGCTGCGCCTCGTGGAAGCGCATCACGCGGTCGATCGCGGTTTGAAGCGCGGCATGCTGCTCCTCGGACAGCGCCGCTTCGGACGCCTCCATCTCCTGGTCAGTGACGACCAGGGCATCGAGCCCGGGCGCATCAAAACGGCGTGCGGCATCGAGCAACGCGGCATCGCCCCGGCGGCGCACGTCAGCAATGATCTCCGAAACCGTCGTGCGGACGGCGTCATCGAGGCCAATCGAGCGCGCGGCCAAGACCGCCGGCACGTCATCGAGTCCCGAGACGAGCTTGCGCATCATAGGTTGTGGCTCAGGAAGTGGATCGTCTTCTCCCAAGCCGTTTCCGCAGCATCGGCGTTGAACACGGCCGGGCGGTCATCGTTGAAGAACGCGTGGCCGACGCCCGAGAAGGTGTGGAACTCGTGCGCTTTGCCCAACCCGGTCAGTTTCTCGGAAAGCGCTCCGACCGCCGCCGGTGAGGCGTACTCGTCGTGTTCCGCGAAGATGCCGAGGACCGGCGCTTGGAGATCCTCGAAGGGCGGATGGACGTTCGGATGCACGCCATAGAAGTCCACACAGGCGCCGATCTGTTCGGGGTTGGTGGCCGCGGCAAAGAGGCTCAACTGTCCGCCCATGCAGAATCCAACCACACCGACCTTGTCGCCGACCGTGGCTTCTTCCTCTTGCAGGCGTTGGATCGCACATCGCAAGATCTTCTCCGTCTCGCCGATGTTCAGGGCCATGAACAGGCTGGCCGCCTCGTCGGGCTCCTGAGTCGACTTCCCGCCGTACAGATCGGGGGCGAGGGCGCAGAATCCGGCTTGAGCGAAGCGATCGACGACGCTCTTGATGTGGCCGACGAGGCCCCACCACTCCTGAAGGACGATCACGCCCTTGCCGTGCCCCGTCGCGGGACGGGCCAGATAACCCTCGTACGTCGAGCCGTTGCAGGCGAACTGAATCATTCCGCTCATGCCTTCAAGTATGGCGCGGAGGAGGGGTTTCGGGCCAAACTCGCGGTTATGCTTTGTCGCGCCGCTTTCGGACTCGCTGCGTTGGCGATGGTCGTGCCCGCGATGGGCCAGGACCGCCTACCCACTATGCCACGCTACGACCGTTATCAGAAGCTCAGCCGCGAGATCGGCAGCAGTGTTGTCCGCGGAGAAGTCGTGCCGCGCTGGGCCGACGACGGTGGCCGTCTCGGCTACTCATTCCAGGGCAAGAACTACATTGTCGATCTGAAGACCGGCGTGCGCACCGAGGGTACGCTGCCCGCCCCGCCACGCACGACGCCCCCGCAATCGGATCGCCGCCCGCGTCCCGAGCGGGGTCGCCAGTTCACCGAGGTGTTCTCTTCGGATGGCAAGCTGAAGGCGTTCTATCGTGATCGCAATGTGTGGCTGAGCGACATGGACGGTGCCAGCAACGAACGCGCCATCACGACTGAAGGATCCGTCGAGAAGCGCACGAAGTACGGCCAGGCGAGTTGGGTGTACGGTGAGGAACTCGGGGTCCGGGAAGCCATGTGGTTCTCGCCAGACGGGAAGTACCTCGCTTACTACGGCTTCGACGAGTCAAAGGTCAAGGACTACTACCTGACGCTGAACCACGGCGGAATTCAAACCGAGCTCGATGTCGAGGCGTATCCGAAGGCGGGCACCGACAACCCGGTTGTCGGACTCTATGTCTTCGACATCTCGGCCCAAAAGGTGCAGCAGATCGACACCGACTTCGGCGATGCCGAGGTCGGCCATTACGTGTACGATGTGCGATGGGCGCCCGCCGGTGGACAACTCCTGTTCAACCGCACGAACCGCAAGCAGAACATCCTGCAGTTCTGCGCGGCCAACCCCGCAGACGGTAAGTGCCGCGTGGTCGTCGAGGAGCGCCGGCCCCAAAGCTGGACCGAGAACTCGCCGCGGATCACGTGGCTCAAGGACAACCAGAGCTTCATTTGGCGCAGCGACCGCACCGACTTCAACAATCTCTACCTGGGCCACCTCGATGGACGACCACTCAAGGCGCTCACCAGCCACAAGTTCGAGGTGGTGGGCGTCACGCGGGTGGATGAAGACCAAAAGAAGATCTGGTACACGGCTCGCTCCGGTGAAAATCCGTATCTGGTGCAGCTTCACCGCATGAACCTCGACGGCACCGGCGACGTTCGGCTGACCGATCCGAAGTTCCACAACACGGTGAACCTCTCGCCCAAGGGCGACTACTTCACGACCGTCGAGGAGCGCATCGACATCCCGCCCAAGACGATGCTCCGAGATGGCAGCGGCAAAGCGATTTCGACCCTCGCCGAGAGCGACCTGACCAAGTTCGATCAGCTCGGCCTGAAGCGCTCGGAGCGGTTCGTGTGCAAGGCGGCGGACGGCGTGACCGAAATCTACGGCACGCTCAACTTCCCGTCCGACTTCGATCCCGCCAAGAAGTATCCGCTCATCGTCTCGGTCTATGCGGGACCGGAGTCCGGCTCCTCGGGGGAACGTTTTGACGTCCCCGACGCGGTGACCGAGTTCGGCTTCTTGGTAGCGTCGATCGATGGGCGGGGCACGCAAAGCCGCGGCAAGG
Source organism: Fimbriimonadaceae bacterium (assembly GCA_024710805.1). GTDB lineage: Bacteria > Armatimonadota > Fimbriimonadia > Fimbriimonadales > Fimbriimonadaceae > JANJUB01. Next base: position 22,843 of record JANJUB010000069.1, read on the forward strand.
TGTTCTTGGAGTCGGTTTATGCGAAGCTCGGCGTGGTCGAAATCGATGATCAAGCCGCTGGCGTGAAGTATCTCACTACCCGGCCGTATGTCGACGGTAAGCGGGTGGGCATCCACGGAACCTCTTATGGCGGCTACGCCTCGGCGCTAGCGTTGCTGCGGCACCCGGATGTGTTCCAAGTTGCCGTCGCGAGCGCGAGCGTGACTGACTGGCGTCACTACGACACGATCTACACCGAGCGGTACATGGGCCTGCCTTGGGAGAACGAGAACAAGAAGGGCTACGACGAGGGCTCGGCGATGACCTACGTGAAGGACTTGAAGGGGCGGCTGATGCTCTACTACGGCACCGCCGACAACAACGTGCATCCGTCGAACACGCTGCAGCTGACGCAGGCCCTCCAGCGAGCGGGCAAGAGCTTTGATATGCTGGTGGGAACCGACGTAGGCCACGCGGGCATCCCCTTCGCGCGGCTGTGGGAGTACTTCATCGAGCACTTGGTGCTGACCGATCCGAAGCGCGACCCGCTGCTGGCGGCGTATCGGGAGATGAAGGCTCGTCGGAGTGGACCGGGTTAGTCGAGAGTGGGCTTGGTGCTGGCTCGGTTGGTTCGGCCGAGTCGGGCATTGCCTGGTACAGCGGCCCCCGCGCACCTCATGATCTCTCAGATCCGAGCCAACCCGAGCAATCCCTTCCGTGCCAGCCCGCGCCATTCCCGCGTATAACAGAAGCGCCCCATGCCTTCTGAAAAGGTCGTCGATAAGCTGAAGTCCCTGCCGGCATCGCCGGGGTGCTACATCTATCGCGACGCCAAGGGCGACGTGCTTTACGTCGGCAAAGCCAAGTCGCTCCGGCACCGAGTGCGAAGCTACTTCCAATCGTCCACTCGCCACGGCGCGCGCATCGCGAGGATGGTCCGGCGGATCGACGACATCGAGACCTTCGTCGTCGACTCGGAGCTCGAGGCGCTCGT
>JANJUB010000080.1 GCA_024710805.1 Fimbriimonadaceae bacterium
TACATCGCGTGATACAGGTTGAAAACAAGGGGATACACGTGCGGGCGCCCGTAGTTGAGGGCGACCGATCTCATGTCGGCGAACGCCGAGCCCACCGTGTCGTCGCCCGGGTTCTGGAGATCGTCACGCAGGAACTCGGCGATGAACTCGTCGAGCACTCGGATCTGCTCTGGCTCCGGGTAGATCGCGTTCTTTTCGGCAAGGAACAGCGCGTCGCTGAGGCCACCCTCCACGACGAACGGGCCAGTGAACTCGGCGGCGGCGACGAGTCGCCCGCCAGTTTGCGGATTTGCGACGAGAATGGCCTTGTGCAGCGCTGACTCGGGATCGTCGTGGACTTGATGTTTCACGATCCACTCCGCGCGTTTGCGGATCAGGGCATCGATCGGTTCGGTGAAGTTCAGGTGGACGTGGCTGAGCCGTCCCAGAGTGTCCTCAAAGGAAAGCCGTACCGGGCCGGGCTCCTTTGGCTTGATGAAGCAGAACCCGCCTTCTTCGTCGGAGTCGGTCTCAAGGTTCGCGTCTCGGTTGGTGTAGAACTGGGTCGGGGTTGCGCCTGAGATCTCGACGGCAATACCGACATCCGCTGGAGAAACCGCCGAAGGAAGGAGCTTGATCGCCGGATGTCCACAGAGCGCGAGGGTTTGATTGACGCCGTCAAAGCGATCCCGATCGGCGGGCACGAACCGCGTCTGAAACACGCGAGAATCGCCGGGCTCGAGGATGAGCGACGAGTGTCCGTTCATCCAAGAGTCCCAACCCTCGCGTTCCTGGGCGGCCTTGCTATAGATGTAGACCACCGGGATGCCTTCCCAGACCATCGGGGTGGTCAGCGACGACGGCACGTGGGTGAAGAACTCCCACGAGGTCTCGGGCCCAGGGAAAATGAGGAGTCCCGGCGGCTCAGCGATCAGCCGTTGGGCAAAAAGGTAGCTGGCTGCTCCGCCAAGATACTTGTGGAGCACCAGCCGGTCGCTCCACAGGGTCTTGCCGCCCGCTCGGTCGGCTCGGCCTAAGCCCTCGTAAAGGTTGTTCAGCGCGAAAGGAAAGGCGAGTTCGCCGATCTCCACGTTCTGGCGGCCCCGGTTTGCCACCCGGATGTCCCACGCGACCTGCGGAATCGGGCCAGGGATTTCGTAGAACTTGCCCGTCACGCGAAGCTCGGGCAACAGGCTGAACTCGTATTCGAACTGGACGACATGAATGTCTTCGACGTCGAGCACCTCGGCGTCGGTGTTTCGGCTGACAATCCAAGGGTCGTCGGGGCCGAGCCTGGCGCCGAGCAAAATGGTGCCCGGATAGTAGTCGTCTGCGAACTCTTCGCCGAGGGTGATCGGTGGCAGAACAAACTGGAACTCGTCACCCTCTTCGGGGAGAGTGGGATCGCTCGCCCAAAGCTGCTGGATCCTGCCCCCGGGGCCGAACTCCAGCGTCATCAGTGCGCCGTTTAACTCTGGTCGTTCGATGCCGAACTCGTCCATCTAGTCCGTGCATCTTACCGAAGCCGGGGCCGGCCTTAGCGAACGAAGTGTACGTCGGCAATCGCGCCGTCGATAAAGAGGAAAACGCAGTCGAGGACCGGCTTCGAGATTGCGATCTGCCGGGCTTCGTCGAACGACTTGCGAACGGGGTCGCCATCGAGCCCCGCGAGGAGGTTGGAGTACACGGTGAGATCATCCAAGGTGGGGAACGCGGCGAGCCCGTTGTGGGTCGTGTCTGCCATGGTCACATTGTTGGCGGCGTACTTGCCATCGCCGACGCTGATGAGATAGAGCGTGTTGGGAAAGTCGCCGTAACTGCCGAGCATCGACTCGTCGAGGGTGAACATGCTGGGCGTCGTTTCGGTGTGGCTCATGCCCATGATTATGTTTCGCGGCGGTAACCTCACGCCATGATTCAAGAGGAACGCCTCGTCGATCTCTTTCTGCGCCTTTGCCAAATCAACGCCCCCTCGCTCGGTGAGCGCGAGTCGGTCGCCTTCACCAAGCAGTATCTGATGGAGCAAGGGCTGGTGGTCGAAGAAGATGGGGCAGGGGCCGAGATCGGCGGCAATGCCAACAACCTGATTGTCACCCTCCCGGCGAATGCCCCGAATCTGCCGAGGGTGTTTCTCTCTGCCCACTTCGACACGGTGGAGCCCACGGAGGGCCTGATCATCGAGGAGCGGGATGGCATCTTCTTCAGCGCTAGCGACACGATCCTTGGTGCGGACGATAAGGGCGGGATGGCCCCCGCGATCGAAGCGGTGCTAGCGCTCCGGGAGTCCGGCATCCTTCACGGAGACGTGGTGCTCCTTCTTTCGGTCGCCGAAGAGATTGGCCTCAAGGGGGCGGATGCTTTGAAGATCGAATCTCTGAATCTGGACTACGGATTTGTCTTGGACACAGGTCCCCCCGTCGGAACCTTCGTTACCCGAACGGCCTTTCATGACAAGCTCGATATCGAGGTGATCGGTAAGCCGGCCCATGCCGGGAAGGACCCCGAGAAGGGAATCAATGCGATCGTCGTTGCGTCCGAGGCCATCGCAGGCATGAAGATGGGCAGGATCGGCCCCGAGACGACCGCGAACTTGGGCGTTATCGAAGGTGGCACCGGCACCAACGTGGTTTGCGCAAGCGTGAAGATCAAGGCCGAAGCCCGCTCAACTTCGCTGGAAGAACTGGAAGCGCAGATCGACCACATGGTCAAGCGTTTCGAGGAAGCCGCTTCGAAGCACGGCACCGAGGTTCGCATCGAGCATGTTCGCCACTACCACGCGTACAACCTCGATCCCGGCTCGGAAGTGGTGCGGGTTGCCCAAGAGGCCAGCCGTCGCCTTGGATTTGAGCCGACCCTGCGTACAACCCTCGGTGGCAGCGACGCCAACGTCTATAACAAGAAGGGCGTTCCGAGCATTGTAGTCGCGACGGGCATGGATAAGATCCACACCCACGACGAGTTCATTTCGCGCAAGGACTTGATTGACACCGCGAGGTTGACGCTCGAAATCCTCCGCGTCGCGTACGGTGCCTAGTAGGGAAGATCGACTGGCGGCTTGGGGCTCGACCCCGTCCCAATCCGCTTCGCGAGGGTCTTCGAATGCGCGTTGATCGTCGTGAGGGCGATCAACCACGTCACCACCCCGCCCAGGATCGGCAAGAGGATGAGCGCGTTGAAGGGTGGGTTGGTGTTTCCCGTCATCGCGCTCACCAGTCCGCGGATGCCATCAGGGATCGCGATCGTCCAAATCACGCACCCGAGCCACACCAGCAGGTAGCCGACCCCACTCGCCACCTGGCCGGTGACGATGTGCCCCAGGCCGGGCAGAATCACCGAGAAGATCGCGGCACTTCGCGAACTGGCTACCGCCTCGAACTCGCTCGTCGCAACCGTCGCCGATCGGGCTTGTGTGTTGAACACCAACTCGGCATGCTTACGCTCCGCCGAGACATTCTTAGGGTCTGCTACCTTGGCTCGCTTGTAGAACTCGAGGGCTTCCTGCGGTCGGCGGCGGGCTTGGGCGTCATCCCCCATGACCTCGAGCACGATCGAAGAACCCGGCGCAACTTCGGCAGCTTCCTTGAGAATCTGACTGGCGATGTCCTGATTCCCACGGGTGAACTCAAGGTGATACCGCTGGAGCAGCTTCTCGGCTTTCTCGATCTGTTCGCGGGTCAATTCCGCCGGCGTCTCGGCCACCTCGGTTGGGGGTTCGTCGCTGGCGGGCGGCTCTGAGGCAACCTGGGCAGGTTGCTGGGAAGTCAGCGCCTCACGCAACCGCGCCGCCTCTTCTTCGAGGGCACGGAGTCGCTCGGTGGCCTCCTCAGGCGTCAGCGGACGTCCGGGTTCGGTTGCATCGTTCTCCATAGCGTCTCCAGATCGTAGAACTGGCGTTGCTCATCGCGCATCACGTGGAGCACGATATCGCCGTAGTCATGCAGGATCCAACCGTTCGAGCCGCCTTCGCGGCGGAGCGGTCGCTCCTTCAGTTCGCGCATCTTCTCCTCCACTCGCTCCGCGATGGCGGAGAGTAGTCGGTCGTTGGAAGCTGAGCAAACAACAAAGTAGTCGGCAATCGAGGTCTTCTCGCGAACGTCGAGGACTTGGACATCCTCTCCCTTCATGTCGTCGATCGTCGCGGTAATCAGGTCGAGTTTTTCTTGTGAGGTCATTCAGTTTTGATAGAGCTTTCGCTCTTGGATATAGTCTAGGACGGTGGAAGGCATCAGGTTGGCTACGGGTTTGTTGGCTTGAATCCGCAACCGGATGTCGGTCGATGAGATTTCGCTCGGGGGCAGGACCAGCCAATCGATCCGCGGCATAAGCCAGTCGGACGTGCGATCCTGGACGTCCCGGAGCGTTGTTGGAGGTCGCACGGCTACCGCCAAACGACACAGCCGCGAGAGCTTGTCGGGCTGACGCCACTGCTCGAAGGTCTTCAGGGCGTCTGACCCCATGATCCACCAATACTCGGCGGGACGGATGTAGACGAGTTCGGAGACGGTGTCGTAGGCATAGCTGGGTCCGCCACGCGCAATCTCGATGTCGCTGACCGCAAAGTGTTCATGGCCAGCGATCGCTCGCCGCACCATCTCGAGTCGATCCTTGGCGGAGGAAGTCTTGATCGACTTCAATGGATTGCGATTTGAAGGAACAAAGAGCACCTCATCGAGCTCCAACTGCTGGCGGGCGGCATCGGCGATTGCCAAGTGACCCTTGTGCGGAGGGTCGAAGGTTCCACCAATAATGCCGATTCTCATAGGAGATTGGGTTCATTATGACGCCCTGTAGGATGACGGGCATTCCAGGGTGTGGAAAACTTGGGGATAATTGTCGTGGAACGTACGTCTAACGATCTAACTACATCATGAAACGAGTACTGGTTTGGCTTGGGGTTCTCTCGGGAACGGTCGCTGTAGGCTTTACGCTGATGGCGTCGCAGTACGAGCCCAAAGCTGCGCCGGGGACGCGCGTTGGTGAAATCGACATTGAAGGGCTGACGGCTGAACAGGCCGCATTTCGAGTTCGCCAGTGGTGGGAGCAGGAAAAGGGTCGCGTCCTTCAGATGGAGCTTCCTGGCGGCGAGGTTTACGAAGAGCGTGCCAGTCGGCTGGGGCTTTCCATCGACGATGCGGCTACCATTGCGCAGGTCGACTTTGAGTCCCTGCTGGACTCGATTCAACGTGCGGTGAAGGGTAGCGCCGAAAGGCCGAGATACGATCTTGTCTTCAAGCCTGCGTCCGTCGACACGAAGCCGATCGAGCAGTTCGTCGAGAAACATATCCCCGAGCGTAAGCCCGCGCGGGTCGTGTTTCGCAACGGCGTGATCGAGCGGACGCCGGAAGTAGCGGGATTTCGACTGGAAACGTCGCGGATTTATGATGCCGCACGGGTCGCTTTCCGAGAGCAGGCTCCCGCCGAACTTCCACTCAAGCTCGACGACAAGAAGGTGCCCGACGAGCTGCTGTCGAAGATCACCGAAGTGGTCAGCGAGTTTTCCACACGATTCTCAGAGGGCAAAGCGTCTCGCTCTACGAATATTCGGCTTGCCGCGCGCAAGATCGACGGATTGGTTCTCGCTCCTGGCGAGTCATTTAGTTTCAACGGCGTCGTAGGTCGCAGGACGCGGGAGGCCGGCTTCAAGGAAGCGGGCGTTTACAAGGACGGCAAACACGATATCGACATTGGCGGGGGAATCTGTCAGGTCAGCACCACCCTCTACAATGCCGCCCTTTTCGCGAACCTAAAGATCACGAAGCGGCAGAATCACTCCATGCCCGTGCCGTACGTGCCGATCGGGCGAGACGCCGCCGTCGACTACAACCGGATCGACTTGGGATTCACGAATACGCTCGACGTCCCCATCGCGATCAATGCCCAGGTCGAAACCGGCAAAATCACATTCCGCGTCCTTGGAATGAAAGACCCTGGACTCTCCGTGAAGATCGAGTCTTCGGACCGTCGATCGTGGGCGGTTGGAGAGAAGATCCAGCGCGACCCTTCGCTTCCCGAAGGAAAGCGGCGAGTCATCGAAAAGGGCAGTGGCGGCCATTCGATCAACACGTTCCGAGTTGTCTATCGGGACGGTAAAGAACTGAAGCGCGAACCTCTAGGACGCAGCCACTATCGTGGCGGTGTTCGGATTGTCGCAGTTGG
>JANJUB010000145.1 GCA_024710805.1 Fimbriimonadaceae bacterium
CCCAGCCCTGCGGGTCTGGGGAGCCTTGCTCCCCCCCGCACCCCAACCCCTTCCCACCGCCGGGCCCCCCCCCCCCCCCCCCCCACGAGAGTCGTACCGACTTACAGCTGGCCGCAGTCGACGATCTCGATCTTCTTCGTCGTCGCGCCATTGCGCGAGCCGAAACTCTCGATCTTCTTCACCACGTCCATGCCGTTGACCACCGAGCCGAAAACGACGTGCTTTCCGTCGAGCCACTCGGTCTTGACGGTACACAGGAAGAACTGCGAGCCGTTGGTGTTCGGGCCGGCATTGGCCATGCTGAGGACGCCAGGGCCGGTGTGCTTCAGCGTGAAGTTCTCGTCCTCGAACTTCGCGCCGTAGATCGACTTGCCGCCCGTGCCGTTGTGGTTCGTGAAGTCGCCGCCCTGGCACATGAACTCGGGGATCACGCGGTGGAACGACGAGCCCTTGAATCCGTATCCATGCTCGCCGGTGCACAACGCGCGGAAGTTCTCGCTCGTTTTGGGTACCACGTCGGAGCGCAGTTCCATCTCGATGCGGCCGAGAGGCTCGCCATCAGCGGCGACATCGAAGAAGACGACAGGAAGCTTGGGTTCGGTGGACATCGAGGGGATGGTACCCGTCAGTCCATCACCTTCGGCCCGACGTTCCCGGCCAGCCGAAGCACGCAATACACACACAACCCGGCGTCGATGATAAACCCGACCGCGTTGCCGCTGCCCAGTCCATTCAGCAGCGCCGCCAAACCGAACACGATCGCCCCGAGCAAGAAGCCCCAACGACGGCCCTGAAAGATACCGACGCCCGCGATGATGCCGAACACCGCCGAACCGCCGATGAGAATCGCGATGATGCCAACCAGCGTGCCGACCACAAACCCCGGCAACGAAGCCGCCGCCGTGCCGAACAGGGCCAGCCCCCCGGCCAGCACCATCACCAACGCCCCGCAGCAGAAGTTGGTCACGATCGCGATCAGCCCCGCCACCTTATCGAAAGGATAGTCTCTGTTCATGGTCAACAAGCGGTACGGAGCATCGTTGGGAAAGGATGCAGGGTCCTACTGGGGAGCACGGACTGCCTGAGGCTGGCGGTTGCATTGTCCGGCCAGTCAACTGAACTCGCTAGGACTCCCTGAGGCTGGCGGTTGCATTGTCCCGCCAGATCCCTTACACTCTAGCTGTGAAGCAGAGCAGAAACCCGAAACGGCTGCCCATCGAGGACTACCAGGGCGAAAGGACCGTCTGTTTTCACGCCGTCACCTCCCAGCGAGCCAAGCTATTCACGTCGGCCGAAGTCGTGAATCCCCAAGTCGAGTATCTAGCGGCGGCATGCCGTGCCCACGATTGCGTCGTTCCGGTCTACTGCTTCATGCCTGACCACTTGCATGTGATGTTCATGGGCCTGAACGAGCGCTCGAACTCGCTCGCGGCCATGAATGAGTTCAAGTTGAAGTCCGGCAAGTGGATGTCGCGGAAGAAACTCGCAGGCTGGCAAGGCAGCTACTTCGATCACATCATGCGATACGGTGACGACTGGCGGCGCCACGCCACTTACCTCGCCATGAATCCGGTTCGGGCGGGATTGGTCGAGAACTACCTTGACTATCCATTCCTGGGCTCGATCGGGTGTGACCTTCAGGATGTAGTTCTCCGACTGGACTGACTTTGACACTGCGGGGACGATGCAACCCGCAGCCTCAGGGCTGGCCACTTTGCACTGGCGGGACGATGCAACTGCCAGCCTCAGGGACTCTCGGCCGGCGACTTTATAACTCCAGGAACAAGAGCTTCTGCCTCTGAGTGAGACTCTGCCTAGAGCTTCTTCACAAACTCCAAGATCTTCGACAGCGTCGGCTCCACCACCGAGCCCGCGATCCCCATCTCCTTCTGCGGATCGGTCACCTTCTTGAAGTTGTGGCTTGCTCCGGGCACCAACACCGTCTCCACCGTGCCCTTCGACCTCGCCTTCAGCGCCTGCTCCAGCGCCGGCGCGTCCTTCGTTGCCAGCACCTGGATATCCTGCTCCCCCTGAACGATCAGCACCGGCCCCGCGAACTTCGCCAACAACTCCGTCGGCTCGAGCGTGAAGTACGAGCGCATCAGCTTAGAAGCCGACTCGTTGAACAGCCCCGCCATCCCCGCGGGAGGGTTCGGCGGAACGGTGGCGTCCGCCTTGATCTGCGTGATCGCTTTCTCCATGTAGTCGAGATACGGCTTCTGAATCTCCGCCGAAAGGCCGCTCCGGTTGAGGCTCGCCGTCACCTGCTCGCGCACGACGATATCCAGCCGCCGCCCGGCGGTGGCCATCAGGATCAGCGCGGCCGGCGAGTCGGCCGTGCCTGCCGTATCCGCCGCGATCTGCGCCGCAATCAGCCCGCCCTCGCTGTGCCCCAGAATGATCAGCCGCTTCTTATCGACTCCGGGCTGATCGGCCAGATGCTTCAGCGCCGCCCGAGCATCGCCCACGAAGTTCTCCCACACGAAGAAGTCGTTCATCAGCGGAAGGGTCTTCGGCCACACTGCCGAGTACACGTGCGCCGCGCGTTTGTCGAACCGCATCGTCGCAAAGCCCTCTTTCTCCAGGCGCTCCGCGATCTCCTTCAGCAGGTTGGTGATCAGCGCCGGCGGCTGGTTGCCGCTGCGATCCGTAGGCCCCGAGCCCGGCAATAGCAACACTCCCGGCACCGGTGACGCCGCCGTCGGCACCGAAACCTCGCCTTTCAAACTCATGCCCCCCGCCCCCTTGAAGGTGACTTCGATCGGCATCGCGGCAACCACGAGAAGAGCGGCTAGCATGCCCGATTCTAACACACGCCCCGTGACATACTCACGGAGTGAAATACGAACTGCTCTATCGCCCCACCTTTTCGGCGGCGCGGGTCATGCTCGATCCCGGCGACGCCGTCCGCGCCGAAGCCGGCGCGATGGTCAGCATGTCGCCCACCATCACCATCGACTCGAAAGTCACCGGCGGACTCGGCAAAGCGTTTGGTCGCCTCCTCGGCGGCGAGAGTCTGTTCCAAACCACCTTCACCGCCACCCACGGCCCCGGCGAAGTCGTGCTCGCCCCCAGCTCGCTCGGCGATCTCATCGCCCTCGACCTCGGTGCCGGCCCCGGCTACATGCTCACCAGCGGCTGCTTCCTCGCGTGCGACACCAGCGTCCAGATGGAGACCAAGGTCAGCGGCCGCGGATTCTTCGCCGGCGAAGGGCTGTTCCTGCTGCGCATGAGCGGCGTCGGCACCGTGCTCACCAGCGCGTTCGGCGCGATCCACGCCCTGCAGTTGGCCCCTGGCCAGACCTACGTGGTCGACACCGGCCACATCGTCGCGTTCTCCGAGACCATGAACTACCAGGTGCGCACCGTCACCCGCGGAGTGCTCGCCTCCTTCACTTCGGGCGAAGGTTTCGTCGCCGAGTTTATGGGCCCGGGAATCCTCTACATGCAGACCCGCGCTCCCCAGAGCTTTGGACCATGGCTAAGTCAATACATCCCGCGCGGCTCGTAGTTCTCGGCCTGGTGCTGGCGGCAGGCTGCGCCCGCCCCGGTCCGCAGAAAATCGTCGCCGATTTCACGGTGGACAGCGTGATGCCGCCGATCAAGTCGGTGAGCCTCAAGAGCCTGCGCGGCCGGCCCGTCGTGCTCGACTTCTGGGCCACGTGGTGTCCGCCGTGCCGTGAAACGATGCCCGCCCTCGACAAGCTGTACCGCAAGTACCAGCCGAAGGGCGTCGAGTTCCTAGCGATCAGCGGCGAAGACTTGGCCGACGTTCGCGCGTTCGTACCCAAGGCGGGAGTCAGCTACCCGCTGTACGTGGACACGAAGGGCGAGGCGAACAAGGCGCTGGACGTGGAGTCGATCCCGCGGCTGGTGATCTTGGATGGACAAGGCGCGGTGATCTTCGACGAGACCGGCGCGCCGCTCGACGTGGATCGGATTTCCGCGGTGCTGGAAGGCGCGCTCTAGCCCGTCCAAGCGAGCCCGGCAATGGCCCACAGGATGCCGATGGCGGCGGGAAACCGGATGCCCATCGCCAGCCCGAGGAGCCACTTGTCGGGCTCGTCGTACTCGTGCATCCAGTAGTGAAAGGTCTCGCGGTTGAAGTTGATGAGGGCTTGGAACACGCCCCGCGTCTCGCCCCACATGTGCGCACGCACGCGGATGGCGGCGAGGGTGCCGAGGGCGATGAGAAGGACGCCGAGGATAATGAGGACCCACGCCATCCCCGGCTCGGGGAGATAGAGTCGGGTGTTGGGGATATGGCGCATGGGCAGGATTATGAACGGGTTCATACATCGTCTATGGACTGGGTGCCTGTCAACGCTATAGACTCTGAGCAGCGGCTACAACATGCCGCGACGCCTACCCCCGTGTCGTCACCCGCGCGGTCGCCACCACCGCCAGTGTTAGCAACCCCACCCCCAGCGTCGCCGTCGGCAGCGACGTCGCCCGAGCGAAGAACCCGATCAGCGCCGGGCCGACCAAGATCCCCGCGTAGCCCATCGTCGTGACTCCCGCCATGGCCAGATTCGCGGGCATCGCCTTTTGCCGGCCCGCCGCGGAGAACAGCACCGGCACCACATTCGCCGCACCGGCCCCCACCAGCAAGAACCCGACCACTGCCACCGGCCACGACGGCACCAGCGCCGCCACCGCGAAACCCGTCGCCGTAGCCAACCCTCCGAACACCAGCGTGCGCACGGCGCCCAGCGCCTCGACAACCCGATCTCCCGCGAACCGCCCCAGCGTCATCGTCAGCGAGAACGCGACGTAACCGATGCCCGCGAGGCTCTTCTCCAGGCCGCGCGACTCGTGCAGTAGGATGCCGCTCCAGTCCGCCACGCTCGCCTCGGCGAGGAACATCACGAAGCACATCGCGCCGATGATCAACACCCGGCCGCGCGGCAACGCCACCACCGGCGTCCCCGTCTCGCCGCCGTAGGGCAGCAGCCCTCGCCACGACACCGCCACCATCCCCGCTGCGGGCACCAGAATGGCGAGCAGCGCGGGCAAGGGCGCGACCTTCAGCGCCAGCAGTGCGGTCATCGCCCCCGCACCCGCGACGCCGCCCACGCTGAACAACGCATGGAACCCCGACATCATCGAGCGGCCGCTCGCCCGCTCCACGATAATCGCGTGGATGTTCATGACGACGTCGACGGTGCCGATGCCCGCTCCCATCAGGAACAGGCTCACCCCAAAGACGGCCGGCGAAGGCGCGGTTACGATTAGAGGCAGTGCCAAGCTGGCGAGCGCACCGGCGGTGAGGATGACTCGCCGACAGCCGAACCTCGCCGCCAGTCCGCCCGAGAAGAGCATCGTCGTTACCGACCCCAACCCCAAACACAATAGCAGCCCGCCGAGTTGGGCGTCGTCGAGGCGGAGGTTTTGGCGCAGGGTGGGGATCAGCGGCGCCCAGCAGGCGAGGGCCAACCCCGCAAAGAAGAAGACGACGCGGGTGGCGAGGGCATTGCGCTTCTGGTCGTCGGGCATCTCTGGCTATGATACGGTCTTAGGTCGATGACAGGGTACGAGGCATCCCTGTCCCACGTGGGATTTCGTGACAGGGCACGAGGCAGCCCTGTCCCACGTTGGCCGCAAAAGTTTCACGTGGGGCAGGGTTGTCTTGTGCCCTGCCAAAGATCAGCAAGCCAAGCGTTGGCGACCCATGGAGTTCACGTGGGGCAGGGATGCCTTGTACCCTGCCAAATACTGAGCCAGATCATGTTATCTTGGAGTCGTGGGCAGAACTGGCAGACTCGATCGAGATCGGTATGTTGGCGAACGCAAAGTTGCGTTTACTCTGACCATTCAGGATCGTGTCCAGGCCTTCCGAGAACGGGGGGTTGTCGAAGCCCATGTCGAACGGCTGGTGCGGGCGATCGATGGGAGCGGATGTGTCGTGCCCATCTACTGCTATATGCCAGACCACGCTCACGTGCTCCTAATGGGCACCGCCGATGATTCGGATCTCCTCGCGGCCATCACCAAGTACAAGCACCTCTCGGGCTACTGGATGCACCAACACAAGCTGCCGAAGTGGCAACCCAGCTTCTACGATCACGTGCTGCGCATGAATGAAGACTGGCGCAATCAGGTTTGGTACATCGCCCAGAACCCGGTGAGAGCTGGCCTTGCGCAGAACTGGAGCGAGTATCCATTCACGGGTTCGATTGGGTGTGACTTGAGGGATATCGTGTCGGGATACGCTTAGAAGGAGTTCCCGTGACAGGGTACGAGGCGTGCCTGTCCTACGTTGAGTTTGATGACAGGGCACGAGGCAACCCTGTCCTACGTTGCTGATCCATGGGAGTTCACGTGGGGCAGGGATGTCTTGTACCCTGCCAATCCTTGGATCTCCAAGAGCTCAACGCGGGGCAAGCCCTGCCCTCTCCTGAACTCAAACCGCCGCCGCTTCGCGAGCGAAGGCGGTCTCGAACGCCAGTTCCAGATCCTCGATCAGGTCCTCGACGTCCTCGATCCCCACGCTCAGCCGGATCTGGGTGTCGTATACGCCCATCGCGTCGCGCTCTTCGGGCGTCATGCACCCGTGCGACATCACCGGCGGATAGCCGATGATGCTCTCCACTCCGCCAAGGCTCTCTGCAAGTTGGAAGATGCGGCAGGCTTCGGCGAAGCGCTTCGTCTGTTCGGTGGTGCCGTCGACCTCGAACGACACCATGCCGCCGAATGCCTTCATCTGTCGCTTCGCCAGTTCGTGACCCGGGTCGGATTCGAGGCCCGGGTAGTACACGTGCTTCACCCGCGCGTGGGTCGATAAGTACTCGGCGATGCGTTGGGCGTTCGCGCAATGGCGCTCCATCCGCACGGCGAGGGTCTTCACGCCGCGGATGGTCAGCCAGCAGTCGAACGGGCTGGGCACCGAGCCAACGGTCTTAATGTAAGTCAGCGCCTGCTGGTAGATGGACTCGTGGTTCGTGATCAGCGCGCCGCCGATGACGTCGCTGTGGCCGCTGATGTACTTGGTGGTCGAGTGCACGACGACATCCACGCCGAGGTCGATCGGAGTCTGCAGGTAGGGCGACGCGAAGGTGTTGTCGACCACGCTCAGGATGCCGCACTCGCGAGCGATCTCCGCGATCGCGGCGACGTCCATGATCTTGAGCGTCGGGTTGGTGGGCGACTCGAAGATCACGAGCTTGCTGTTCGGCTTCACCACTTCGCGGAGCGACTCCGGGCGGTTCGCGTCGAACTCATCGACCTCGATGCCTTGGCGGGTGAGCTGCGACTTGGCGAGACGGTAGGTGCCGCCATAGATGTCGCTGGCGATGATGAGATGGTCACCCGCTTCGAGCAGACTGAACGCGGCGGCGATGGCGGCCATGCCGCTGCCGAAGGCGACCGCATACCGCGCGTTCTCGATCTCGGCCAGAACCGCCTCCAGGGCGGTGCGGTTCGGGTTCACGACGCGGGTGTAATCGTGCTTCGGCATCGTGTCGAGGTTCTCCCACACGAACGTGGCCGACTGATAGATCGGATTGATGACGGCGCCATGCTCCCGGTCAGGGTCTTGGCCGATGCGCAGGGTTCGAGTCGAAAACCTCATGATCTTCATTGTAGATCATGATTTCATGAGTCCTTTCAAAAGATATGAAAAGTTTGCTTGCGCTAGATGATGCTGAAGATTCGTAGTTCTTGATGACCCTTGAGTTCCGCGGCGTTCGGCTTGGGGGAGGCGGGAACCGGTGGAAGCAGATGACCGCCTTGCGCGGCACGATAGACCACCTACGCCCGCTGTGGGATAGATCCGAGGCGGCTCAGTTACGATCGAGTTAAGGTCGCGACAGTCCGGTAGTTTTGCCAGTGAATTTTCCTTGCAATTCGGCGGCGGGTGCGTTATGATAGAGAGTCATACGGGGATTGGGATGATGAAACGAGCGATCTTGATGGGCTTGGCGTTGGGTGTGGTGTCGGCGGCAAATGCCGCGATCAACTTGACGTCGTTGACATACAGCGAGAACTTCGACGGGCTTGGAAACGCATCAGCCGGACTGTTCACGCCCAACAACACCAACAAGTTGCTGCCGGGAACGACTGGGTGGGAAGGATCAAAGATCGGCGGCGGCAATCTGACAATGGACTTCATCAGAGGCGACGGCGCCTCGGGCACCGGGGGCATCTATGCATTCGGAACGGGTTCCGATGTCGATCGGGCCATCGGTGTTATCTCATCGGGTACACGGGTGGGTGCCTTCGGTGTTGAGTTTATCAACATGACTGGTGCGGCGATCTCACAAGTCACGATCAGCTTCACTCAGGAGAACTGGAGAAGTTCCACAACAACCCAGAATGTGTTCACTTTCGGCTACCGAACAGGGACCGCTGGCACATCCAACTTCATCAACGGCTCGGGCTTCTTGGGGGAGGCCACGCTAGATCTAGTTGGTCCAGCTGCAAGTTCATCGAATGGTGGTCTCAATGGCAACATCGCTGCGAACCAGGTTGCGCGATCTGCAACTCTGACGTTCGCCGTGCCCCTAGACGTCGGGCAGAGCCTATATCTGCAATGGCTAGATCGGGATGATCCCGGGAACGATGCCGGCCTGGCAATCGACAACTTCAGTCTCACGGCCACGCAGGTAAACGCCGTTCCCGAGCCATTCACCATGGCTCTCGGCATCGCCGGAGCCGGAGTGTTCGTCCGACGTCGCCTGCGAAAGTCCTAACCGCCCGCCAACCCGTCTCACCTTTTCGGGGCCGATCTCCAGCTGAGGTCGGCCCCGAGCTTTTTGCCGCCCTATCGATGTGAGAAACGAACCCGAATCGACCCGCCCAGAACCCCCGACCTGTCATACTCTTACCCACCCATGCTGAAGAAGGTGCTTGTCGCGAACCGAGGAGAAATCGCCTGCCGAGTGATTCGGGCGTGCCGCGAGATGGGCATCCGCAGCGTCGCCATCTATTCTCAAGCGGACAGAGAAAGCCTGCACACCCTGATCGCCGATGAGGCCATCTGCGTGGGCGCGGGGTCCAACGGCGACTCTTACCTTAACCTCGCGAACGTGCTCATGGCCGCCCAGATCAGCGGTGCCGACGCCGTCCACCCCGGCTACGGCTACTTCAGCGAGCGCGCGCATTTTGCCGAGGCGCTGGAATCGCTCGGCATCAAGTTCATCGGTCCGCCGGTGAAAGCCATCGAAGGCATGGGCGACAAGGCCCGCGCCAAGGAAGCCGCGATCGCGAGCGGCTGCCCGGTCGTTCCCGGCTCGGACGGCGTGGTCGCCAGCGATCTGGAAGCGCTTCAAATCGCCGACCAAATCGGCTATCCCATCCTGCTCAAGGCCGTCGCGGGAGGCGGAGGCCGCGGAATCCGCCGCGTGGATGGCCCCGATGAACTCAGCCAGCTCTGGAAGACCGCTCAAGCCGAAGCCCAGGCCAGCTTCGGCAGCGGTGAGATGCTGCTCGAGAAGTGCATCGTCGAGCCGCGCCACGTCGAGATTCAGATCATCGGCGACCAGCATGGCAACATGATCTATCTAGGTGAGCGCGAGTGCTCGATCCAGAACCTTCGTCACCAGAAGATGATCGAGGAAGCGCCCTACGCGAACCTGCCTGCCGAGGTCCGCCGCAAGATGGGCGAGGCGGCGGTCAAGGTCGCTTGGTCGGTCGGCTACCAAAACGCTGGCACCGTCGAGTTCCTCGTCGACGAGAACTTCGACTTCTACTTCCTGGAAATGAACACCCGGCTCCAGGTGGAGCATCCGGTCACCGAAGAAATCACCGGCGTGGACCTCATGCAACTGATGCTGCGCGTCGCCGCGGGCGAGAGTCTTCCCATCAAGCAGGCGGACGTCCAACTGCATGGACACGCCATCGAGGCGCGCATTACCGCTCAAGATCCGGACAAGGACTTCGCGCCGAGCACCGGCAAGATCACCGAGTGGCGTGCGCCGGGCGGCCGCGGCATCCGCATGGATACGCATTGCTATGCGGGTTACTCAGTGAGTCCGTTCTACGATCCGATGCTCGCCAAGCTGATTGTGAAGGGCAAGGACCGGGCGGAAGCCGTCGCGCGCCTGCAGAGCGCGCTCCACGAGTTTCATGTCGCGGGCATCACCACGAATATTCCCTACCTGCGCCGTCTTTGCGCCACCCCCGAGTGGATTGCCGGTGACTTCCATACCGGATTCGTGCCGCAGTGGATGGCGGCAAACCCGGCGGGAGCTTAAACATGGCTCGGTCGCGCCGCAAAGCTCGCGAAGCCGCCCTGCGCGCGCTGTATCAAATGGAGATCGCGCGGACGATCGCGAAGGAAGCGGGCGAGGACATGAAGCTGCACAGCGACCTGCCCGACGATCTAAAGCAGTTCGCCGACGGCCTGGTGCACCACTACGCCATCCACAAAGCACTGATCGACGAGAAGATCTCCTCGCTGATCAAGGACTGGGACTACAAGCGCGTGGCGGTGGTGGATCGGTGCATCCTGCGGATGGCCGCGGTCGAGCTGTTCTACGAGCCAGGCATTCCGCCCGCCGTGACGATCAACGAGGCGATCGAGATCGCCAAGAAGTACAGCACCGCCGATTCGGGCAAGTTCGTGAATGGTGTCTTGGGCAACCTTCTGAAGGACTCGCCCAAGGCGAACTGGGATCCCTCGATGGAGACCCACCCCGAAGTCCCCGACGAGCCTGAGATCTCCGAGCCCGAACCGGTGGAGATCACCGAGGAAGAGGCCAAGGACATCATGAAGGTCGGTCTTTGGAAGGTCCGGGACGAGGATTCGTCGGCTAGCTAAGGACTCGACTCATCCGCCTCTTCAAGGGAAGCAAGATCAAGTAGGTCAGAGGGTCTGCCCGAGGCTCGCTTCGACGCGATCAAGTGTTGCTTGGAGATCAGTGGAACCTCGATCCCAAAGAGCTTAGTGAGACGCCGATCTTCCCAGGCATCCTCAAAATCGACACCGGGGATCGACATCAGCACGTCTACCCGAAGCGGCGGGTTCCCCATTTTGTAGAACGCATCGCGATCGGTAAAGTCCTCGGGCTTGAGCCCCGAAAGGGGAGCACCGAACTCACTCAGCGCACTGAAGATCCTTTCTGCGTTAGCTAGGTCCGTGGCAATGAGTAGATCCAGGTCCTTGGTGTAGCGTGGCTCGGCATACTCCATAACGGCGTATCCCCCCACGACGAGAAACCTAACGCCGGACTCGACCAAAAGTCTCAACAGTTCGCTGTAATCGGAGCTCACTTAAGGGCCTCCCGCGTCGCTCCCAATAATGCTCGACAAGGTCCCAGGCGGCACTCCATCGAGCCTCGGTGCTCTGAGCCTGCCAGAACGCGATGTCGAACGAGCGGCCCCCGCTGGATCCGCGACCGAACTGCTCGGTGAACTTACGTTCCATGTCCTTACATTATGATCGCTGACCGCTTGCGTCACGACCCTTTGCCGACGACTTCACCCCAAACTCGGTAGACTCCCTTAAGCTATGGCAGCGCAAAAGTCCGTCGCCGTTGTTGGAGGAGGCCTCGCTGGCCTCATGACCGCCATGAAGCTCGCTGAGGCGGGCATCAAGGTCCAACTTTTCAGCCTGGTCCCCGTCAAACGGAGCCACAGTGTGTGCGCTCAGGGCGGCATCAATGGCGCGGTGAACCTGCGTGGTGAAGGCGATTCGCCCTATCTCCACTTCGAGGACTCGATCACCGGCGGCGACTTCTTGAACCACCAGCCTCCGGTCATGCGCATGGCCGAGCGCGCGCCCGCGATCATCTATCTCCTCGATCGCATGGGCGTGCCGTTCAACCGGACCTCTGAAGGTCTGCTCAGCTTCCGCCGCTTCGGCGGCACGCTCAAGCATCGCACCGCTTACGCCGGCGCCACCACCGGCCAGCAGCTTCTTTACGCCTTGGATGAGCAAGTCCGCCGATGGGAGGCGATGAACCTCATCGAGAAACGAGAGGGCTGGGAGTTTCTCGGCATCTCGAAGGACGCCGACGGCAAGTGCTGCGGTCTCGTCGCTCAGAACCTCCGCACCATGGAGATCGAAGGCTTCGCCGCCGACGCGGTCGTCATGGCGACCGGCGGCAACGGCGTCATCTTCGGCAAGAGCACGAACTCGATCATCAACACCGGTTCGCCGGTGAGCATTTGCTACCAACAGGGTGTGCACTATGGCAACCCCGAAATGGTGCAGATTCACCCGACTGCCATCCCCGGCGAAGACAAGTGCCGACTCATGTCAGAGTCGGTCCGCGGCGAAGGCGGACGCCTTTGGACTCCCCGCGATCCGCATGACAGCCGCAAGCCGGTCGACATCCCCGAGGCAGACCGCTGGTACTTCTGCGAAGAGCTGGACCCGGTCTACGGCAACCTCCTCAGCCGCGACCTCGTCAGCTTCGCCATCTACTGCGTGTGCCGCATGGGCCGGGGCGTCCAGGGCAAACAGCAGGTCTATCTCGACATCACGCACCTCCACGAGAGCCGCGGTGGGCCTCACACCCGTGAGATCATCAACGACAAGCTCGAAGGCGTCCTCGAAATCTACGAGAAGTTCATGCGCGAGGACCCGATTGAGACGCCGATGCGCATCTATCCGGCCGTGCACTACACGATGGGCGGCCTTTGGGTGGACTACGAGAAGGGCCACGACACGGCCATCGACGTCGACTCGCCCCGCAACCAGATGACCAATATCCCCGGTCTGTACGCAGCCGGCGAGTGCGACTACCAGTATCACGGCGCGAACCGCCTCGGCGCGAACGCACTGCTGTCATGTCTGTACGGCGGTGAGATCGCCGCGCAGGGCGTGATGGCGTACCTGAAGCAAGCCAACCTGCCCGACACGGCGGCGGCGGTCGCCGAAGCCGTCCGCGAGCGACAGTCGGAGTACGACAACCTCGCCAAATCGAACGGCAAGGAGAATCCGTACGCGCTCCACGCCGAGCTGAGCGACGTGATGTGGAACAACTGCGGCATCTGGCGCACGCAGAAGGATCTCTTGTCCGCCCGCGGACAGCTCGACGAACTCGCTGCGCGAGCCCGTCAGTGCGACTTGATCGACGATGCCGGCTGGAGCAATCAGGCGGTGCCGTTCACCCGCGCCCTCATCCACATGATCGAGCAATCGAAGGCCATCGTCGGCGGCGCGATCATCCGCGATGAGTCACGGGGTGCGCACTTCAAGATGGATACTCCGGATCGGAACGACGAGACGTGGCTGGTCACGACGAAGGCGACGTGGACTCCGAACGGCCCCGAGTTCGACCTCAACGAGAAGGTAGAGACGAACTTCATCGCCCCCCGCCCCCGCAAGTATCGGATCAACCAGAACAAGGTTGTGAAGGAGATCATGGGCGAGGAAGCTTTGGCCGGCGTTGGCCAAGGCTAGCGCAACGCCCTGGTAGACTCAATACTGCCGCGGGCGAGTGGCGAAATTGGTAGACGCACTGGATTTAGGTTCCAGCGGTTGATAGCCGTGAGAGTTCGAGTCTCTCCTCGCCCACCACCTTATCCCCGCGTCGTTTGCTCTTCGTTCTGATCGGTCTCGACCTTGCGCGGCGTGGACAGCGCGGCGCGATCGACCTCAGCCTTGGTCTCCGTCTTCGGCTTGTTCGCGGCTTGAATCGCCTGGGCCAAGCCGGGCACCGCGCCCAGCGCGTTGGTGACCTCGATCGGTAAGGCAAGCACGACGGTATTCGCGGCTGAGCTACCCAGCGAGTCCAGCGTTTGCAGTGTGCGCAGCTGCAGGGCACCTGGGCTGGCCGACATCGTTGACGCCGCCGCGGCGAGGTTCTCCGCCGCCTCACGGTCGCCCTCCGACTTGGTGATGTTCGCCCGCTTTTCGCGCTCGGCCGAGGCTTGCCGAGCCATAACCCGCTTGAGATCCTCGGGCAGCACGATGTCCTGAATCCGGATCGCCGCAACCTCGAGACCCCAACCCGCGGTCTCGGCCTCCACCATCTTCTCGATCTGGTGGCCGACATGCTCGCGGTCGGCCAGAATCTGGTCGAGGGTCATCGCACCGATAACGTCGCGGAGCGCGGTCTGCGCATACTGCCGGATCGCATGGGCGTAGTTCTGAACTTGGATCACCGCATCTTCCGGACTGCTCACCCGCATGAAGATGACGCCATCGATCGAAACCGGCACGTTGTCCTTGGTAATCGCCTGCTGCACCGGGATATCGAGGGTGACGATACGCGTATCGACCGCCCTCACCGAATCGAAGAACGGCATGATGAAGAAGATGCCCGGGCCCTTCACCGCACTAAACCGACCCAACCGGAAGACCAGCGACCGCTCCCACTGCGCCGCAACCTTGATCGAAGACGCCAGAATGCCCCCGATGATCGATCCGGCAAGCACCCCGAGGAAACCGCCCGGGTTGTCGATGGATGGAGCAAAGGCGAACCAGCTTCCGACGGTGGCGGCTAGCCAAAGAATGAAAGGCAGAGGATTGCGCATGGCAATTGGAGGACGTTGCGGACCGGGTTCCGGTTGCACAATGCCAAACTGGAGATGTGATCTGCGGAGTAGGGCTGGATCTGGTCGAGGTAGACCGCGTGGCGCGAGCCATGCGGAACCCTCGGTTTGTCCGTCGAATCCTCACCCCCGCAGAGCGAGAGTACTGCCGCACCGTCGAGCAGGTCGCCGGTCGCTGGGCCGCGAAGGAAGCCGTCGCTAAGGCCCTTCCCTTCCGATTGTCTTGGCAGGATGTCGAGATTCTGCCTGATGCGGATTCGAAGTTGGCCGTGCGGGTGACCCACCCTTCGTTCGAAGGCACGGTGTGGGTTTCGATCACCCACGAGCGCTCCATGGCGGCGGCCGTCGCAGTGTACGAGCGGGCATGACCAACTGACGCGCAGTTTGGGAGGGTCGCGCTCCGTCGCGACCACGCCGGGGAGACTCGACTGCCCGCGACTGTGGGGGATGGTCGCCGTGAAGCCCCTCCCTTTCGCTCCGGCGAGAGCTTCCGAGTCCCGGCTTGTCGGGAGGAGGGGTTGGGGAGGGAGAGTGAATCCGATGCGAGGCACGAGCCAATCCTCGCGCCTTGTGGTCGTCCCGTGATGCGTCTACTCACGAACCGTTTGCCCGCCTTACTGCGAGTGCGGGATCCCGGTCGGCACGCCGCATTTCCCGCCACCGTCGCGAGCTTTGGCTGCAAACTCATCGTCCGCATCATTCAGCGTTGCCGGGGAAGCAGACCGTGCCCAGAAGGCGCAGGGGCAGCAAGGACTGCATTTGGAGTGTTACGGTTGCACGACTCAGTGGCCCCGTCAATGTAGTCCACTGCCACCTTGAGCGCCCCATTCGGGCCTAGCGGTGCTCTCTCTACCTTGACATCGATAAGAGAACCTTGTATGATGATCTTGCTGGGTTCATATCCACGAGGTTGCCTAGCCGCCCGGTAATCCTGCGCACACTCCCTTGGTCAAGAGTATGAGGATCAACACGGTCAAGGACTGGTTCGGGACTGTAGATACCGATCTGGGTAAGAAACGACTGGCACGACAACGAAAGACGGTTGGCACCAGGTTGGCGGGTCTCAGTTACTACTTTCTGTTGGATGGGGAGACCACGTTTCGGTTGTGGCGGGAGGTCGCCGATATCTTTCGCAAGCGGGGATGGTGGGACGATGAAAGGAGCTTCCTGTGGGAGATGGTTCCGGAAACGAGCCGTCTACCGCTCGCGATCGAGCCGACCCCTCGCGCCCGCATCATTCTGTTTGAGGGATACACGACCGCGTCCGCGATAACGCGCGACGGGGAGGGTCTGATTCGCGGGGCCGTGTACCCCCGCCTTCCCGATGCCTGGATCATCGAGCTTTCTGGAATGTTACACTGCTTGCCCCACGAACCTTACGAGCAACCGTTTTCGCTGCTTCTTCGATACTCGAAAAGGCTTCAGAACTTGCTAGACGAAGCGGCTCCGATCGTGGAAGAAGTGCAACATCTACAGGGTAAGCCGTTCGTTCCGTCGACGAGAGTTCGGAAGGAGTATACGAAGTAGTGGCGATTCTCAACTGTGAGTGGGCTGGCTTACCGTGCCAGCTAGAGGTCTTCTATCGGAGTCAGCCGAATCATGCGGAGATCGTGTTTCGACTATTTGGGAATGACAGTGATCAGGAGTGGGTTCGGAGAGTCTTTGTCGCGTATCCTGGCGATTGGACGCACTATCGAATCGCGCGACGTCTGCAGTCACTTTCTCCGGGCGACTTTCAGAAGATTGACTCTCTATGGATGGCCGTTGGTAGGGCAAGTTCGTTTGAGTTGCAGGCGATGTGGATCAAGGAGCCCGTCGACGAAGAACCGCTCAGGTTGCATCTCTTGATTCTCCCGGATCCCACGGACCCGATTGATCAGAATGATGCTCAAGTTCTGCATTGCGTTCGTGTCGCTGTTTCCTGCTCCCTTCGATCGCTCAGGCAGTTTGGCTCTGACCTGCTCGCTGAAGTGAAGACGGTACTGGCGATCCCGTGAGCTCTGCAAAGCTCTCCCGCTGTGTCAGGAGATCAGACTCCTTCCCCCCCTAGTCGCAGTATGGCGGGTCGATCCGACAATCAAAACCCTTTCAGATGCGAGGTACGAACCACCCTCGCGCCTCGTGATTGGGTTAGGACGCATGGTGCTTCGGAAGGGTGTTACTCTGTCGGCACCACATGGGCGGCGATGGATCGGCGAGCGCTTGTGAGCCGAGGTGAGTACGCAGCATAAGA
>JANJUB010000174.1 GCA_024710805.1 Fimbriimonadaceae bacterium
GACGCCCGTGTAGTAGCGGAGCCCCTTTCGCCAGAGCACCTTCGCGCCCACGTATCCAACGATGATCCAGGCAACTTGGATCAACAGGACCTCTTGCACGCGGGTACCCGAAACGCGGCCGATGAGAATCTCGGTCGGGGCACCGGTGGTGAAGTAGAACGGGAAGAGCAGCGCGAGCCGCTGCGCCCACTCGGGCAAAACCGAGACCGGGAACAGCTGTCCCGACAAGAACAGCATCGGTACGTAGTACAGCTCGAAGAACGAGTACACCTCTTGGACGAACAGCGCGAGCATCGCCATCATCGTCACGAAGGTGAAGCTCACGAGGTGACCGAGGAGCACGGAAACCCAAAACTCCCAACCCAGGAACAGCTGCACATCGCCCAAGTAGCCTCGGTACGCCCAGAGCAGCAGCACGAAGAACGGCGCGAACAGCATCGGCCGGATGATTCGCCACGACAGGTTGCGGCAGAACAAGAACTGATAGAAGCTGATTGGCCGCATCAACATCGCCGAGAAGTTGCCCTCTTTGATCTCGGTGGCGACCTCCCACATAATGTGGCTGGTGATGAAGCTGCCCAGCATCAGCATCGTGAGGTAGTAAATCACGAAGTCGCCACTCGTGTATCCGGCGATCGGACCCTGGGCGACGGCACTGGCCTTCGCCCACACCAGCGGCATCGTGACCGCCGTCACGAGGTCGGTCATGATCCAGATGAGGCCGCTGGCGCGGTACGCGATGCCATCTTGGAAGTAGATGGAGAACACCGCGCGCCACTTGGCGAGGGTTCGTGTCATGGGTTCGCAGAGACGGTACCACACACGAAAGCCGTGGGCGCAGCAGTGACTCTTACGTGGGAGGCGCCGCTCCGTCGGCACTTAGTGCATGCCTTGAAATCGCCACCTGCGCGGAAACGTCATCGAATGCTGCACGTCTAGCAAGTGTATGCGCGCACTTGCTTGTCTGGCGGGGTTTCTCTGGTTAGCTTTGGGGGGTGCCCAAGTCCGACCGGTCTACACGGCCATCGAGAGCCACGTCAGCAACGCGCAAGTCATTTGCGTTGGCACAATCTCAAAGATCGAGGACGCCATAGTTGACGGTCATGCGGCGATCAAGATGACCGTCGCGGTGACCGAGATGCTCAAGGGTGACCCTGTGGCAACCGTCACGGCACTTCGGGTGGGCAGGGACAGCAAGACGCACTACGACAGCGCAATGCGGGCCGGAGCTGCCTTTGTCTGGTTTGTCCCTAAGGACACAGCGCGGGTTGACTACTGCCTAGAGTCGGCCTACTCGGATCACAAATTCTTCAACGGACTTGCCGTGAGCATGGATTTCACGGTGATCAAGACTCGCAATGAACTGCTCAATAGGCTTAGGAGGTTCTTGAAAGAGAATCCAGATTCGAAAGGCGGCGAGTCGTTGCTTATGCCACTTCCCGGTCAGCCCTTGACCGCCTTTGTTGACTTCAACATTCCCCTATGCCCGTGGACCGAGACCTTGGCGATTCGGATGATTACGAAGCCCGACTCATTCCTGTTTGGGCCCCAGAAAGGCAATCCCGACGATGCGGCCACGCCAGAAGTGTGGAAGCAAAGCAAGGAGGGGATGCTCCGCGTGCAAGGCCTTATGTTGCTTCGCCACTTCAGGTCACCCGCCAACATTCGCCTCGCCCAGCGCTATCTGAATGACCCCCTGATCGCAATGTCCGGCGAGTATGGAGAGCCGATCAAGTTGCACTTCTGGGTTCGCGATGCGGCCTATCGATTGTTGCGCTCCTGGGATGTCGAGGTGCCTTCGCCCGTCGTCTTCGGCCCGGTCATCGAGTATCGGATTGGCCTGTTCCCGAGTCGTGAGTTTGGACTGGATCGCAACTTCGCCCCTCGCGGCCTCGAGGATCTCACCCCGTAGACGCACCACGGCGGCACGTATCATCCGCCGGCTACGATTCTTGGAGATCACCCGTGGCGGCTACGCACGCGGCAACCGCTCCGCCACCGGCAACAACGCCGGAAACGACGCATGCGGCTCAATCTGATACCAATAGGCCGTCGACGAATAGTCGTTCGACAGCTTGTTCGCGTGGCCGTGCTCGATCGTCACCCGGATGGACTTGCGAAACCGCACCGGGTCCTCGATGTGGAACCGGTACATCGAGTTCTTGCCGCTCCAGGGCCACTCCGGCGTGCCCGAGTAGAGCGTGATGCCGTGGTAAGGGGCTGAGAACTCGGTGCGCGGTCCGAACGCGGTGCAGATGTAGTCCTCGGTGCCGGTGCCATGCAAGGATGGCGGCCACGGCTCACCGTCGATGAAGATCATGTCGTCCCCTTCGCCGTACCAGTCGTTCGCCTGTGGCTCGAACACATCGATGTTCAGGTTGCAGCCGACGTAGATGCCGTTGCCCTCGGCTTCGAGGATGACGTAGTTGTCTTCGCCAGTAACGTTCGGATGGCGGTTCCAGATGTCGAAGAGGTTGTCGTTGTTCAGCTTCTCGCTGCACCACCCTTCGGTATTGGCCTCGCGACGCCATTGAGCGTGAAAGCGGGCGATCTCGGGACCGTGGGGCTGGTCGTACTCCTCGTAGTGGATGTAGAAGTAGACGTTGACCGCCTTGTCGGTCTCGCTCGTGATCTCGATCCGCGCCGCGTCGAAGGGCATCGGAAACCAGCAGTTCATGCCGCGGCCATCGTCGGGGCTCATCTGCAAGGGTAGCGAGGTGAAGTTCTTGAAGATGCCGTGGCCGATGCCGAAGAAATCTCCGAGCGGCACTTCCACGCTCGGAGAGTCTTCGCCATCCCAGAACATGCGCAGGACCAGCTTGCGGGGAAAGGTGTCGTCGTTGCCCACGGTCATCCAGATGTGCTTGATGCAACCCGGCTTATCGGTCTCAAGCAATTTGGCGGTTTGACCGGGTTCGACCGTCCACCAGTCCGAGTTGTTGCCGGCGGGGTCGTAACTCGAAGCCCGCTTCGAGCGGTAGTTGCGCAAGTAGGGAAGCGAGCCCAGCGTCGTCGGACCGATCATCGGCTGAGAATAGCGCGGAATGCGGCGTGGTTGCTCGGCTTAGCCCCAGCGATGTCACTCGTTGACCATCGCTTCCCGATCCAACTCCATGCGCATCAGCTGGCCGTTTCGCGAGAAGTTGATCGTCACCTTCGTTCCTACCGGCCCATCGAGCAGCGCCGCCACCTCGCGGTAGCCGATCCGGCCGCCGAGTTCTTGGCCATTCACCGACAGCACGGAGTCGCCCATCTGGATCCCGGCGCGGGCGGCGGGAGAGTTCGGGATCACCCGGAATACGCGCACCCGGTTCTGCCTCTCGTCGAACGCGGCGGTCACCCCGGTCGAACCTTCGGGATCGTTGCCGACCTTGCCCGTGAAGTTTTCCAGCCAAACGCGGCGGCGATCGTAGTCGATGATGATGTTGAAGTTCTTCAGGAAGCCGAACCCGACGGTGCCATCGCTTTCGGCGGATCCGGAGGGCAAGTCGATGATGTCCCAGTAGCTGAGCGGTACATCGACTCCGTAGATCCTCGCGCCCTCGATCTTCTTGGTCCAACTATCGACCGCACCGCTCGCCACAAAGCTCTGCTTCACGAACTTCGGCTTCGAGTCCTTCGTCCACAATCCCACACGTTCAAGGACATCGCGGTGGGTGGTCGTGTAAAACGCGTTGCCGGTGTCGAGCGAGAGCAGTAGCTGCTTGCCGTTCGGGGCCCGCACGTCGAGCTTGATTGCGTTGTGCCCAATCGGCAGCATCTTCAGCAGGAAGGTGCGTTTGTTGTCGGGGGTTCGGGAGTTGATGTCGAGCGTCTTCGGGTGGAAGATGAACTTGCTCTTCTCGAAGTTGATCTCGGTGACGTTCTTTTTGATCACCTCGAAACCCATGATGCCGTCGCAGTGGGTGTCGTAGCTGAACGAATAATCCGCGGGCTGCATGACCGCTTCCATCTCCGCGGGGTCGATGACCTTGCTCCCCAGCTTGACCGACGTGAGCTTCACGGTCTTCGCATCAAACTCGCCGACGAAGTCTCGGAGCCGCATGGTGCCGGTCTCTTTGCCCAGGCTGATGTTGTGATCGACTACGAACGCGCCGCTGAACCCGGTGTCAAACATGAACGACAGGTCCCGTCCATTGACCACGGCATCGACAATGATCGCATTCTCAGCCCGTTTGAAGGGAACTTCGACGGTTCCCGACTGGGCAACGGCAAGGGCAATCAACGACAACATGATATGAGTTATACGCCGAACCGGGCCTCCGGAATCGCCGAATCTTACTGCTTGCGGCCGAGAGCCATGTACAACACCTGCACTGGAGCGCAGCAGCAGCACAGCACGTAGAACACAAGCCAAACCCAGTTGGAACGGCGATCGACGATGTCGACGATCATCCACGTCAGTGCGCCGAGCGAGAGAATCCACGACAGCACGGTTTGGATCGGGTTGCCCATCGCGGGTCCGGGTCGAGCGTTGCCAGTCATGCCCTCATTAAACGCCCGGGCAATCTCCGGCCCTGCGGTAACGATGCCGATGATGAACAAGATGAACCAGGCGGCCACAAAGCCCCAGCCGATTCCGGTCCAGGTCTTGGTGCCGATCTGCTCGACGAGGGCAACATTGTGTCCCGACTGCTGCGGGCGGACATAGGGCTGGTTCGGTCCGCCGTACGGACTGCCGTAGGGGTTCTGCTGGTAGGGATTAGCTCCGTAAGGCTGTTCGGGTCCAGGGGCGCCTTGTACGGGCGGCGGCACCGCTCCCTCGGGTGGACGGGGCTGACCACCGATACCCATGTCCGCTTCGAGCTGCCCGAGGAGTTGACGTGCTCCGGCGTGGCTGGGATCGAGTCGCAACGCCTCACTGGCCTGAGCGATCGCCTCCGGTTTCTGATTCTGATGAACCAAGTGGACGGCGAAGTTGAAGCGCGTCTTCGCGTTGTCGGGTTGGATGCGAAGCGCATCCTCGAATGCCCCCGTGGCCTCCGCGGACTGATGCATTTGCGCGAGCGCGACCGCTTTGATGACGTACGCGTCGGCCGCCTGCGGGTTGAGCAGAATCGCCTGGTTGGCGAAATCCAGCGCCTGATTCAACTGGCCGCTCTGGAGCGACTGCGTGGCCTGTTCAATAAAACTCTGTGTTTGATCGTCCGACATCGTTGAACTCCCCAACCGAGGCTCAAAGAGTGTACGTTATTGAGGTTAGGAAAGATGCGGGGCAAGCGGGAACGCATTGCGCGCTTCGATTCTGTATACTCAGCAAGCTTTTGCGAAGCGTTAACGCGCTCAACTTGGGGAAGGTGAAATCCAGTGAACGTTAAACTCCGATCAGCGGCCTTTTCGGCGGTCGCCTGCTTCGTTCTCGGTGGTCTCTTGGCCGGCTGCGGAAGCGGCGGTGGCTCATCGACCGGCGACACCGGCGGTACGTCCGGCTCATCGTCGACTTCGGGCAGCACGCTCCAACCGGGCGATCAGACTCCCGATCCGAACAAGATCAAGATTGGCCTTGTGGCCAGCATCAATGGCGACTTGAAGCCGTGGGGCATGGATAGCCAGAATGGTGCCTTGCTCGCCGTCGACGAAATCAACAAGGCCGGCGGCATCAACGGCAAGCAGGTCCAGCTCCTCATCGAGGACTCGAACTCTACGCCCGAGCAGGGCAAGACCGCGGCCGAGCGGCTCATTTCGAAGGGCTGCGTAGCGGTCGTCGGCGAAGTTGCTTCGGGCATCACGGCTCAGATCGCGCTTGCCGCGCAAGAGAAAAAGATTCCGGTGGTCGCCGTTGGCGCGACCAAGACCGAGCTGCCCGGCATCGGCCAGCACGTGTTCCGAGTGTGCTACACCGACGATCTTCAAGGCCCGGTCATGGCGACGTTCGCCTACGAAGAGCTTGGATTGCGCAACGTCGCCATCGTGACGGATAACAAGCAGCCCTACTCGACGTACCTCAGCAAGACGTTCCGAGACTCGTTCGAGAAGCAGGGCGGCAAGATCGTCGACGAGCAGTTCTACGAATCGAAGCAGACCCAGTTCGGTCCGCTCCTGACGAACCTCAAGGCGAAGAACCCCGACGGTCTCTTCCTTTCCGGCTACTTCACCGAAGTTGGCCCGATCGTGCGTCAGGCGGCCGAAGCCGGTCTGAACGCGAAGTTCCTGGGCGGCGACGGCTGGGACTCGGCGGAGATCCTCACCTCGGGTGGCGACGCCATCCTCGGCGGGTTCTTCTGCAACCACTACAACAACCAAGAAGATCGCCCCGAAGTCAAGACCTTCCTCGAGAAGTGGCAGGCGGCTTTCGGTGGCGTTCCCGGAACGACGATGGGTGCGCTCGGCTATGACGCGGTCGGAGTTGCGATCGACGGCCTGAAGCGAGCCAGCGATGTCAACAGCGCCGAGAGCGTTTTGGCCGCCATCAGCGAGACGGAAGGCTTCGCCGGAGTGAGCGGTGTCATCACCCTGAAGGGGTCAGGTGGCAATCCGGACAAGCGGGCCCTCGTGGTCAAGCTTGCCAAGGAAGGTCAGGTCTACGAGAAGGCCTACGAAGTCTCGGAAGTCAAGCGATAACGTATGGATCTTGGCGTCTCTTTGTGGGCAGCGTTTGAGTTATCAACGCTGCCCCAACAAGTTGTAAACGGCCTCCTCTTGGGGGCCATTTATGCGCTCATTGCGCTTGGGTACACGATGGTGTACGGCGTGCTGAGGTTGATCAACTTCGCCCACGGCGAAGTGTTCATGCTCGGTGCGTATACCGCCCTCTTTGCCTCGTGGTTCCTAGGCTACGGTAAGGGTAGTTCTCTCGAAACGTCGGGCCCCCTGAACCTGATGATCCTGCTCATCGCGAGCATGTGCGTATGCGGAATCGTTGGCGTCGCTATCGAGCGATTTGCCTACCGCCCGATGCGCAGCCAGCCCCGGATCGCCGCGTTGATCACCGCGATCGGCGTCTCCTTGCTGATCCAATACGGCGGCGCGCTGGTGCTCCCGATCGCCCCTCCGCCCAGCATCAACGAGAAAGTCAATCCCTACCGTGGCGTTGTGACCATGAACCTGGTGGGTGGCGATCCGCAGTTGCTGGAAGGTTACGAGAAGGCGAAGATCGAGTTTGAAACCACCGAGAAAGCGTGGACCGAAGCCCGAGCCAGCAAGCAACCCGACGATGTCGTTCGCGCTCTGAGAGACAAGAAGAACGACGCCGACCGCACGATGGGCGACCTCCAGCGGCGGATGGACAACTCGGGCGTCAAGATTAGAATCCCGCAAGGTCAGCTCATCATGTTCGGCACCACCATCGTGCTCATGATCATGCTGACGTACCTCGTCATGTTCACCGCGGTCGGCCGCGCCATGCGCGCCGTCTCCCACGATTTTGATTCCGCCTCGCTGATGGGCATCAACGTCGGCAAGATCGTCACGATCACGTTCCTCATCGGATCCATGCTGGCAGGTGCCGGTGCGATGATGAACGCCACGTTCCTCGGCACCCCCCTCACCACGTTCTTCGGCGTGATGCCGGGCGTGAAGGCGTTTGTCGCCGCCGTCTTGGGCGGCATCGGCAACATCCCGGGTGCGGTGCTGGGTGGCTTCTTGATGGGCATCGCCGAGACCGCGGTCATCTGGGCCGGTTACGGCCAATACAAGGACGCTATCGCGTTCATCGTTTTGATTGTCGTGCTCCTGTTCCGTCCGGGCGGGCTTCTCGGCTCGGCGAAGGTGGAGAAGGTATGAAGTTCTTCGCCGTGCGCGCAGGTTCGATCGCTTTGGCGGTCGCGGCGTGCTTCGCCCTGCAGAGCTTTGCCATCGGGAAAGGCGATCTCGTGTTCCGCCTCGTCTTCCTGGCCGGCCTCTATGTGACGCTCGCGGTCAGCCTCAATCTCATTAACGGCATCACTGGCCAGTTCTCGATCGGCCACGCCGCGTTCTACATGGTCGGCGCCTATGGCGCAGGCTACACGGCGAACAACTACGCGGGAAGTTGGGGTCTCAAAGGTCCCTTGCTGATGCTCGTGCTCTTGCTTATCGGGGCAGTTGTCGCCGCCGTTGCCGGCTTGGTTGTCGGACTGCCCTCGCTGCGTCTGCGCGGAGACTACTTGGCGGTCGTCACGCTGGGGTTCGGCGAGATCATCCGCATTTTCGTGCAGAATAGCCCGCCCTTGGGCGGTGCCTACGGCCTGACCGTCGATGCCCAGTTCAAGTTCAAGTATGTGTGGATGGTATGGCTGCTCGCGATCCTGTGCATCGCGGTATGCCGTAACCTCCTGAAGACCGCCCACGGCTTGCCATTCCTCGCGGTTCGAGAAGACGAGATTGCCAGTTCGGCGATGGGCGTCAATGTCACCCGGGTCAAGGTCACCGCATTTGTCATCGGTTCGGCTTTCGCCGGGGCCGCGGGGGCGATGCTCGCCAACTTCGATGGGTTCATTTCGCCGACGAGCTTCCCGATGGAGCTCTCATTTACGATCCTCACCATGGTCGTCCTCGGCGGCACTGGGTCGATCACCGGTTCGGCGCTCGCGGGCGGGGTGCTGTTCTACATTCCTGAGTATCTGCGTGACCTGAAGCCGGTCTCCGGCTCGTCGCTGGTGGCGGCGGTCATTGCGGTGATTGCCGCGGTGTACGTCGTCAAGCGGATCGCGGACCACTATCACGGCGACAAGGGCAAGCGTGCCGCCTTGTACCTCGGCACGATCATCGCGGGTGTGGTTCTGCAAATCATCCTCGCCGCCGTTTTCAAGAATGTGCCTTCGCTCGCCAACGCGAACTTCGAGGCATCGAAGCTACGCATGGTGATCTTCAGCAGCACGCTCATCATCCTCATGTTGCTGCGTCCGCAGGGTGTCTTCGCCCACCACGAGTTCAGCTGGTCGTGGATCCAGCGGCTGTTGGGCAAAAAGGTGCCCACCACGGCGGTGTCGGTATGAGCTTGCTTCACCTGGACAAGGCGACGATCAAGTTCGGCGGACTGATCGCGGTGAACGAGGTCTCGTTCGAGATCAAGCCGGGTCAGCTTTTCGGGCTGATTGGCCCCAACGGGGCGGGGAAGACCACCTGTTTTAACCTCATTACCGGCGTCTACAAGCCGACCAGCGGGTCGATCAAGTTCGAGGGCCGCGAGATCTCCGGAACGCCGTCAAACAAGATCGCGCACCTTGGCATTGCGCGGACCTTCCAGAACATTCGGCTGTTCGGTGCGCTGTCCGTGCTTGAGAATGTCGTCGTGGGCGGCTTTTTGCGGCACCACACCGGACTCGGCAGCGCGATCGCTTACTTGCCGCCGGCGATCAAGGAAACCGACGAACTCAAGCAAGAGGCGATGCGTTTGCTCGAGGTCGTCGATCTGGCTCACGTGGCGAATGTCCGCTCGCGGGATCTTTCCTACGGCATGCAACGCCGCCTGGAGATCGCGCGGGCGATGGCCACCCAGCCGAAGCTACTGCTCCTCGACGAACCTGCCGCGGGCATGAACCCGCAAGAGAAGATGGACCTCACGGGCACCGTGCGTCGTATCCGGGACGAGCACGACAAAACGGTTCTGCTGATCGAACACGATATGCGGTTCGTGATGGAGCTATGCGAGAACATTGTGGTGCTCGACCACGGCGAGGAGATCGCGCAGGGCCCGCCGAGCGAGATCCGCAACGATCCGAAGGTGATCGAGGCTTATCTCGGCGAAGCGGTGTAGCTTTTACTCGGTCTTGGTCGAGGTTGCCCGTTGGCCGTTCGGAGCATCGGAAGGTGTCTCCACCAGCGCGATACTGTGGTGGGAAGAACTCTGCAGGCACGAGGCATCCCTGCCCCACGTGATCTCCAGATTCTGGTGATCGGAGCCAACCCGAGCCAACCGGGCCAATCCACACCATCCCGAGCCATCCCGAGCCGTCAAACTCCACTTCGGGGAACCTGAAGGGCATGCCCGGACGTCCTGTCAGCATGAAACGACTTCTGGTGCCTTGTCTCCTGCTCGCCTCAGGTGTGGTTCAAGCTGATGTGACGCCCTTCTCGATCAGCGTGAACTATGCTTGGTCAAACTCGTTCACCAAGCTAAACGGCTCTACAGGGCGGCTCGAAGGCATCGAGCTGGGCGTTTCTCAGTCCGTCGTGAAGCTTCCGTTTCTGGGCGAAGCGCGAGTTGGCGTAAGCGCGTTGTTGGGGGGCATCCTCCGCAAGGGTGCAGACACCGATGGCACGATCTATCGGGTGTTTGCCTGGTACAAGACTCCAATGGCCGGCCCCAGCGGCATCTACGGTCTGGGCGGCTTCAGCTACGCCAACGCTCAGTCCCGGGGAGGCGCCTTTAACAATGTCAGCGGCTTTGGAGTGGATTTTGGCGTAGGTTTCCCCCTAAAGACGGCCTCCGTTCCCGGGGTTCCGACGCCGGCGCTCGAAGTGATGTGGCATCAGGGCTCCCACGCGCAAACCCGCGGCTTCTCGGTGGGAATCAACATCAAGTTCTAGTTCGCGTTTGTTAGCGGATGTTCGCCGTGTTGCACCCGACGGCTGGGTTCGCGGCCATGCAGGATGGTGGTGAGAGTGCCTACAACCGTGCTGGATGGCAGGAAAGTGCATATCAAACGCCGCCGTCAGCCCGCCAACGAGGAGAGAGGCTTCTCGACGTGAATTCGCAAGATCGGTCCCATATTCCCATCCGAGAATGCCCTACAATGGGCGCATGGCAAAGCACACCGTGTGTCACATCGAGTTCTTCGTCTCGGACCTCAGCCGCGCGCAGACCTTCTACGGCGGACTCTTCGACTGGACCTTCCGATCATTCGGCGACGAGATGGTCGTGTTCGGCAGCGGCGACCAGCACATCGGCGGACTCTCGCTGAGCAAGGACCACCGTCCGGGTAACACGCCCAGCGTCTGGTTCGAAGTGGAGGACATCGACGCAATGGTTGCCCGAGCCACGCAGCTCGGTGGCCAAGTGATCTCGGCCAAGCATGAAGTGCCGCACGTCGGGTGGGCGGCACAGGTGTCCGACCTCGACGGAAATGCGGTCGGCATGGTGCAGTTCAGCAACTCGATGAGCGAGTAGTGCTAATATCTTTGCGGCGTTCGGGATCGGCGGCGTTGCTCTGGGCCGCCCCCGTTCGCCAGTCGAGTCTCCGCCAAGCTTAAGAAGCCTGGCGGATCATCTCTTCGGTCATCAAGATCGGATGTTTGCCCTCGGTGACCGCTCCAGCAGGCAGGATCACCCGCTTGACCTCGAGATTGCTCGGCACCTCGTACATCACATCCAGCATCAGCTGCTCGATGATGGCGCGCAAGGCGCGGGCACCGGTCTTGCGCTTGATCGCCTCTCGGGCGATTTCGATCATCGCCCCGGGCTCGACGATCAACTCGACCCCATCCATCTCGAAGAACTTCCCGTACTGCTTAAGAATGGCGTTCTTTGGCTCGCAGAGGATGCGCACGAGGGCGTCCTCATCGAGCGGCTCGAGCGTAGCGATCACCGGAAGGCGGCCGATGAACTCGGGGATCAACCCGAACTTCAGCAGGTCCTCGGGCAACATGTGTTGGAGGATGTTGACCGACTTCTCGGCCTTGGTTTCCGGATTCGCCCGGAAGCCCATCACGTTTTCCTTCATGCGCCGTCGAATCGAATCTTCGATGCCCTCGAAGGCACCGCCGCACACGAACAAGATGTTGCGGGTGTCGATCTGCAGATATTCCTGCTGCGGATGCTTGCGTCCACCTTGCGGCGGGACGTTGGCGATCGTGCCCTCGAGAATCTTAAGAAGCGCTTGCTGGACACCCTCGCCGCTCACGTCACGCGTGATCGAGGGGTTCTCCGACTTGCGGGCGATCTTGTCGATTTCGTCGACATAGATGATGCCGCGCTCGCAAAGCTCGCGCGGATTCCGAGGGTCCATCTGCTCAGCCGATTGGAAGAGCTTGAGCAGGATGTTCTCGACGTCTTCGCCGACGTAACCCGCTTCGGTGAGCGTGGTCGCATCGGCGATCGCGAACGGAACGTTCAGCATCTTCGCGAGCGTTTGGGCGAGCAAGGTCTTGCCGGAACCCGTCGGACCAACGAGCATGATGTTGCTCTTCTGAAGTTCGACCTCGTCCTGCTTATCCGTCGTGCGCTTGTAGTGGTTGTAGACCGCGACCGCCAGCGAGCGCTTTGCGCTTTCCTGGCCCACGACGTAGTTGTCGAGGTAGGCGACGATCTCGCGGGGCTTCGGAATCCGACCGCCGGTAACAACCGTCGACGGCTTGGCCACCGAAGCGGGCTCGCGCGCCGGGCGCTCGCCGTCATTGGCAAGGATGTCATTGCACAGGTCGATGCAGTCGGAACAGACCGCTCCATGCAACCCCACAATGAGCTTGCGCACTTGCTCTTTGGTCTTGCCACAAAGGCAACACTGATCTCGACGCTCGATTGGCTTCGCCATGGCTTCCTTTATATTATCGCGCCCCAGGCTCAAGAACTTTATCTACAATGTTGTAATCGAGCGCTTCCTGGGAAGAAAGCCAGTAATCCCGATCGCAATCCTTGCGCACTTTCTCAACGTCGTGGCCGGTGTGCTGGCTGATAATGCCGAAAATCGTCTCGTTGGCGCGGTTGAACTCGGCGATCGCGACGTTCATGTCGGCGATCGTGCCGCGGGTTCCGGCGCTGCCTTGGTGGATCATGACGCGGGCATTCTTCAAGCAGTGGCGCTTGCCCTTGGCTCCGCCGGCGAGCAACACTGCGCCCATCGAAGCGGCCATGCCTACGCAGATCGTTGCCACGTCGGGTTTGATGATCTGCATCGCATCGTAAATCGCGAGGCCAGCGTAGACCGAGCCGCCGGGCGAGTTGATGTAAAAGTCAATTTCCTTGTCAGGGTCTTCCTTCTCAAGGAACAGCAACTGGGCGACGATCAGGTTTGCGACATAGTCGTCGATCTCCGTGCCGAGGAAGACGATCCGATCCTTGAGTAGCCTCGACCAGATGTCGTAGCTGCGCTCGCCGCGCGAGGTTTGCTCGATGACGTAGGGAACACCCATACCGACCGGCCGATCCATAGCATCCATGTTCATAAAGCGATCTCCTTCTCACGTCCTACGCCGGACGCAGGGTCACCGTACCCTAGCCCTCCGTGGATTCGCTGAGCGCATCCTCGGTCCCTCTGAGCATCGCTTCGAAGGCGACAATCGCGCCTGCGACATGCACATTCAGGCTCCGGCCCTTACCATACATCGGAATCATAACGGCAGAATCACAGGCTCGAAGCAGTCCCGGCGTGATTCCCGCGCCTTCATTGCCCAGGACCAGGCAGGTCTTAGGTGGGTACTCGAAGGCGCGATAATGGGCGGCATCGGGGGTGATCTCCACCCCAACCATCGCGTAACCCTCGGTGCGCAGGGCTTCCACGGCTTCATCCCACTTCTTGAACGAACGGAACGGGACGCTCCGGTGCATACCAAGGGACGTGACCGAGATCATCGGGTCGGGTGGCGAGGGGGTTCGTCCGACCAAGATCAGTTCCTTTGCCCCACATGCCGCTGCAACCCGGAAGAGCCCGCCCACGTTGTATGCGTCTGACCAGTCCTGGCAGAGAAACACCAACTCACGCTGGGGGCCGGCCTTCTCGAGAAATGCCTTGCGTTGCCTCCGTAGCTCGGTCTTCTTGCGGATGGCAGGTCGGGGCATGGGTCGATGCCTAGCGGCAGGCTTCCATCTGCTCGACGAATCGGTGGAAGTAAGGCCGCGAATCCCACGGTCCCGGTGCGGCTTCGGGGTGATACTGGATGGAGCTGGCCATGAGATCGGGAAGGGCGATGCCCTCGACCGTACCGTCATTGAGGTTGATTTGGGTCACTTGGGCGCCGGTTCCCTCGAGCGAGTCAGGATCGACGGCGTAGCCGTGGTTCTGCGAGGTGATGGTGACGGTCCCGGTGAGCAGGTCCTTCACTGGGTGGTTCGACCCGCGATGCCCGAACTTGAGCTTGTATGTTCTGCCGCCGATTGCGTGACACAGCATCTGGTTACCCAGACAGATGCCGAAGATCGGCTTCTTGCCGAGCAGACCGCGGACGGTTTCCACGACCGGGCCGAGCCGTGCCGGGTCTCCGGGGCCAGGGGAGAGCAAAATGCCGTCCGGGTTCCACGCGAGGACTTCTTCGGCGGGGGTGGTCGCAGGGAGAACAATGCAACGACAACCCGCGGCGGCGAATCGCCGGAGGATGTTGTATTTCAGGCCGCAGTCCAGCACGACGAGGCGGTAGCGGAAGTTGTCGGAAGGACTCTCAACCGACTCGCGCCCCTGGAACCCCCAAGCGTAGGGCGCCTTGGTCGAAACCTTGTAGACAAAGTCGGTCTCGTCGTAGCTCTGAATGGCATCCAGCCGTTCGCGGGCTTCGTCTAGGTTGGACGTGATCATGCCCATCGTGACGCCGGCGCTGCGGATGCGCTTCGTGATCTCCCGGGTGTCGACCCCTTGGATCGCGACCATGTCGCGCTCCTTCAGCAGGGCATCGAGGGACTGGTGCGAACGCCAGTTCGAGGGAATATCGCAAGCCTCGCGGACGATAAGACCCTGGGCCTGCAGCCGATCGGACTCGAAGTCATCGGGATTGATCCCGTAGTTGCCGATGAGCGGATATGTGAGAAGCACGATCTGGCCGGAATAGCTAGGATCGGTGAGAATCTCCTGATAACCGGTCATTCCGGTGTTAAAAACGACTTCGCCGGTGGTCTCGCCGTCGGCGCCCAGGGGCCGCCCTTCGAACACCGTGCCGTCGCTGAGCAGGAGAAATCGCTTCAAGGGTTAGGGTCCAAGATACCCCGCAATGGCCTTAGGCTTCCCGGGTCTCGACCCGTAACCACGTCGCAATCTCTAGGACCCCGCAGGTGAGGTCCAGCGCGTCGGTGGCTCTGCGGAAGTCGGATTCGCGGCACTCATGCGTCAAGAACACAATCTCACCCGTTCCCGCGGCGGCGTCGAGGACTCGCATTTCCATGTCGGTGAGCGAGACGTCGAACTCTCCGAGACGGGAGGCGATCTGTCCGAGGACCTTCGGCTTGTCGTCCACGCGCATACGCAAGTAGTAGCGGGATACCAGCGACTCAATCGGTAGGAACTGGCCGCCTGACTCCGGCGCGATCACGTTGCCCGCTCCGCCGAGGCGGATGTTACGCGCCACGTCGATGAGATCGCCGACGATCGCTGAGCCGGTAGGGTCGCTACCCGCACCTCGACCCGAGAAGATCACATCTCCGACAAAGTCACCGCGGATTTGAACAGCGTTGTAGACGTCGTGCACGTTGGCCAGCGGGTGCTTTTTCGGGAGCAGCGTGGGATGGACCCGAGCGAGGACGGCGGGGCCGATGGCCTCCGCGATCCCCAGCAACTTGATTCGATAGCCAAGAATGCCCGCGAAATGAATGTCGTCGGCAGTCAGCCCGCGGATGCCTTCTCGGTAAACGCAGTCCACGGGGGTCTCGCGCCCAAAAGCGATCCCGGTTAGAATCGCGAGCTTGTATTGCGCGTCATGTCCGTCCACGTCGGCGGTTGGGTCCGCTTCCGCATAGCCGAGCCGCTGGGCCTCGCCGAGCGCGTCTTCGAGCGACATCCGCTGTTCGGTCATCCGCGTGAGGATGTAGTTCGTGGTGCCATTGACGATGCCCATCAGCTTCAGCACGTCGTTGCCGGCAAGCTGATGTTTGAGGGGCTGGATGAGGGGGATGCCACCACCGACCGCGGCCTCGAAGTGCAAGTCGAGCGAGTTGGCGGCGGCGAGTCTGATGAGGGGACCGCCCCGCTTTGCGATGAGCTCCTTGTTTGCGGTCACCACGTGTTTGCGGTTCCGCAGAGCGCGCTCGATAAGCGAACCGGCAGGTTCAACGCCGCCCATAACCTCGATGATCACGTCGATCTCGGGGTCGTCCACGATGCCCTCGAGGTCCGTCGTAAAGAGGTCATCGGGGGCTTCGCGAGGCTTGTTATGGTCACGGATGCCAATCTTAGCGACGTCGAGCGGTCCGCCGACCTTACGCGAGATCGACTCACGGTTGTCGACCAGCATTCGGTAGGTTCCGGTGCCGACCACGCCGAAGCCGAGAAATCCAATACGTAAGGGCGCGGTGGCCATAGTTGTGTAAAGTGGTCGGGGCGGCGTGATTCGAACACGCGACCCCCTGCTCCCAAAGCAGGTGCGCTACCAGGCTGCGCCACGCCCCGACTGCGGCATATGGTACCCCGCCGAATCTGTAGCACAATCGGAGCGAAAGTGGACAGGTATCGGGGGCTTAAGGTAGACTAGGGATTCGCGGTCAGTTCCCCCGCGCAACCCACTATGCTTCCTTCTCCCGATATTCTCAACGAATACGAGCACGGTAAGTTCGTGCTGTCCAATCTCGCCGCCAAGCGCGCTAAGCAGCTGAAGGAGGGCGCGATGCCTTTGGTCCAGGTCGAATCGCACCACCCGCTGACCATCGCCCTGGCCGAGATTGCCGCGGGCAAGATCCGGCCAATACTGAGCGAGCACGAAGATCGCATTGAACTCGAAGGCGCCGAACTCGCCCTCATTACCGATGAGCCGCTGCCGGCCGAGTTGGGAATGCTCCTGCCCGCTCTCGACGAGACGGAGGTTGCGCTGGTGATTGGCTTGGGCGAAGAAGAGCTCATCGAGGAAGCCGAGGCCGAGGTGGATACGCTCAGCCTGACCGACCTCGTCGAAGTCGACGAGGAAGAAGAAGTTGTGCCCGCCGAGGACGATACGCTCTCGTTGAACGACATCGCAGCTCAAGAGTCTGCCGACGAAGAAGAGCCTGAGTCCTAAGGAGGCGATTGGTCGGAGTGGCCAAAGACCTCTACGAAGTATTAGGTGTTCCGCGAGATGCGACGGCCGACGACATCAAGTCGGCCTATCGTAAGCTCGCGCGTCAGCACCACCCGGACGTCAACCCCAACGATCCCACCGCCGAAGACCGGTTCAAGGAAATCGGCGCAGCCTATGAAGTGCTGCGCGACCCCGAGAAGCGCGCGGCTTACGATCGTTACGGCACCACCGAAGGAAATCCGCAGGACCCGTTCTTTGGCGGCGGAGGTGGCTTCGGCGACTTGTTCGACATGTTCTTCGGTGGCGCGGCGGCCGGCGGAGGTGGAAGGCGGCGTGGCAGCTCACAACCCGGCGAGGATCTGGAAACTCGGGTTGAAGTCTCGCTGAAGGAAGTCATTGAAGGGGCCGAGCGTGAGCTGACGTTCTCGCGCTACATGGCCTGCGATGGCTGCGGCGGGACCGGCGCCGAGGGGGGGGCTCAGCCCACTCAGTGCACCGCCTGCAACGGGCAGGGCTTCGTCATGCGGGTGCAGAACACCTTCCTGGGCCAAGTCCGTACTCAGACCGCCTGTTCGACCTGCAACGGCACCGGACAGGTGATCCAGAATCCCTGCAAAACGTGCCGCGGTCGAAGGCTCGTGCCGAAGTCGGTGACCGTCACCGTAAAGATTCCCCCTGGCGTCGAGACCGGGGCCACGATCCAACTCACCGGCCAGGGTCACGAGGGTCTCGGGGGCGGGCGCCCAGGCGACCTGTACGTCGGTCTCGTTGTCGATGAAGGCGCGGACTTTGAGCGCGAGGGGCTCCACCTGCACGCGAGTCTGACCGTTAGCTTCGTCCAAGCGTGCTTGGGCGATCGGATCAAGGTGACGGGCGTCGATGGCGAGTACGACCTCGATGTCCCTGCGGGGTCGCAGCCGGGCGACGTGCTCGTCGTGCGCGGTGCGGGGCTGCCTCCGCTGCACGGCGGCCGTCGTGGTGACCTCTTCTTCCACGTGACGATCGCCGTGCCCAAGAAGCTGAACGATGCTCAGCGACAGGCCATTGCTGATTTTGCCGAGGCCGGTGGCGAGCCGTTGCCCGAGGGTGCGAAGGGAGGCGGGCTGCTAGGCGGCCTGTTCAAGAAGAAGAAATGAGCGGCTGGCTGCAAGTTTCGGCCGTCTTCGAAGCGACACCCGAGGATTGGTCGCCATACATCGATGCTTTCGACCGGTTCGGGTGTCCCGGCTCGCTCATCGAGGACAACCCGCCCCGCCTGATCGGATACCTCACTGAGGTTGCCGGCGTGGAGGCGCAGTCCGAGGCACTATCCGCAGAACTCAAGAGGCTCGGCGCGGACCGGATCGAACACCTGCGGGTCGAAGACGAGGACTGGACCGAGTTGTGGAAGATTCACTTCAAGCCACGGCGCATTGGCAAGCGTTTGGTGATTCGACCCACGTGGGAAGAGTTCGCCGCTGGCCCGGACGACGTCGTGATCGTGCTCGATCCTGGCCAAGCGTTTGGAACCGGCGATCATCCGACCACTCGGCTGTGCCTAGACCTGCTCGAATCCGAAGATTTGACCGGACAGAGCGTTGCCGATATCGGTTGCGGTAGCGGAATTCTCGCGATTGCCGCGGTGAAGCTCGGGGCGGCTTCGGTGGTCGCCTCAGACCTCGACCCACTGGCCGTTGCGGTAACTCGAGAGAACATGGTTCGCAACGGAGTCGAGTTTCCTGCCGAAGTCGCCGAGGGGTTTTCGATCTTGAGCGAACCCGCCGACTTGATCGTCAGCAACATCATCAGTGCCACGCTCATTCGGCTCGCCCCTGATGCTGCCAAGTGGGTGCGCCCGGGTGGGAAGTGGGTCGTGTCGGGGATCTACGCCACGAACTGGCCGGACGTGCGTGCCGCCGCCGAGCGACAGGGCTTCCAGTTGGTGAACGAGTGCCGGGAGGACGATTGGGTAGCCGCGACATTTCTCCGCTAAGATCGTTGCCTCGCATCTTTCTACCTGGGCTTGATACCGAGCTAGAGTCGTACCCGCTTCCCCCGGAGGAAGTCGACAAGCTTCGGAAGGTGCTCCGTCTTCCCGAAGGCTCGCCCATCGCGGTGCTTCCGAACGACGGTCGAGTGATCCGGTGCGAGTTTCGTGCCCGACAGGCATGGCCGATCGAGTCTGATACCCCCAGCACCGAGCCCGTCAACCAAGTGTGGCTCGCGCAAGCCCTCCCCAAGGGCGATCGCCTGGACACCATTCTGCGTATGGGGACCGAGCTTGGCGTAGCCGGGTTCGCGTTGTTTCCCGCTGAGCGCAGCGTCGTGCGGTGGGACGGCGACAAGCTCCACGACAAGCGTCGGCGATTCCACGCCATCATTCGCGAGTCTGCGGAGCAGAGTTTTCGCACCCGCCTGCCCGTCCTCGAGGTTCTGGGGGGGCTGTCCGATGTGTTTGAGCGTTGGCCCAACGCTGTCGTGCTGAGCGAGCGGGAAGATGTTGTTCGGCCGCTGGCAAAGACGTCGGATGACATCACCCTGGTGATCGGTCCCGAGGGCGGGTGGGCGCCGCGGGAACTGGATTTGATTGGCGACCGGGGCGTGACGCTGGGTCCGCTGGTGTTGCGCACCGATACCGCCGCGGCCGCCGCGATAGCCGCCGTCCGGTTCGGCTAGGTAGACTCCCCTCCCGTGAACCTACGCGAGGCGCTGCAAAGGCCTTTCCTCATCGGAGACGGCGCAAACGGCACGGGCCTCGCCAGCCGAGGTTTCTTCCGGCAACCGTACGACCTTGCCAATCTTGAGGCGCCCGAGATGGTCCGCGAGGTGCATCGCGCCTACGTGGAAGCCGGGGCCGATTTCATCGAGACGAACACCTTCTCGGCCGGCCGATTGAGGCTTGAGGACGCGCGGGTGGATGTCGCCGAGTTGAACTTTGCCGGCGCTGCGCTCGCTCGCCAGGCCGCGGGCAACCGAGCGTTTGTGTTGGGTGCGATCGGCCCGGCGGGCAAGCCGCTCGAACCCATCGGCCACATTACCGCGGCCGAAGTCGCGGCGTCAGTTCGTGAACAGGCGGAGGCGCTTGCCGAGGGCGGCGTGGACGGGTTCCTGCTTGAGACGTACATCGACCTCGACGAGCTTCGGATCGCCGTAGAGGCTGTTCGTTCGGTCAGTGACTTGCCGATCCTCGCGAGCAAGGCGTTCATCGAGGATGGTGAAATGCTCGCCGAGGGGTATCCGGCCCGGTGCGCGGAGGCCATGGCGGCGATGGGCGTCGATGCAGTGGGCGCGAACTGCATCGTCGGTCCGCAGCGAATGCTCGACCTCGTTCGCATGATGGTCGAGGCCACCGATCTTCCGGTTTTAGCCATGCCGACTCCCGGATTGCCGCAGTTGGTGAAGGGAAGGATTGCCTACGACACGTCACCGGAGTACTTCGCGAAGGCCGCGGTGCGACTCCTCGAGGAAGGCGCGAGGATCGTAGGCGGCTGCTGCGGAACCACGCCCGACCACATCCGCGAACTCAAACAACTGACCGATCGCGGGGTGAAGGTCAAACCGCGGGCTAGCACGTCGGCCGTCGTTCGCGACAAAACTCCGCTGAAGGAAAGTGAGCCGAGCGAGCTTTCGCAAAAGCTCGGGCGCAAGTTTGTGACCGCGGTCGAGATGGATCTCCCACGGGGGCTGAACATCGACAAGCTGCTGGCGGGTGCGAAGACGCTGAAGATCGCGGGCGTCGATGTCATCAACATCAGCGACGGAGCACGCGCGCGTTTGCGCATGAATCCGATGTCGGTGTGTGCGCTTCTGATGCAGCGGGTCGGCGTCGACACCACAATGCACTTTGCCTGCCGCGACCGAAACCTGCTGGCGGTCCAGGCGGATCTGTTGGGTTGCCATGCCTTAGGTATCCGAAACATCCTTGCGGTCACCGGCGACCCGGCGAACATCGGCGACTACCCATCCGCAACCAGCGTCTTCGATATCGACGCGATCGGCCTCATCCGCATTCTCTCCCGTTTCAATGA
This sequence comes from Fimbriimonadaceae bacterium, assembly GCA_024710805.1. GTDB lineage: Bacteria > Armatimonadota > Fimbriimonadia > Fimbriimonadales > Fimbriimonadaceae > JANJUB01. The sequence goes on from JANJUB010000174.1 coordinate 20,775, forward strand.
GGGGTACGACCTCGCGGGCTACGGGGTCGGGGTGAAGTGTGCTTACACGATTGCCTGCGCGTACAACCCCATGGCCGTCGATCCTGAGGAGGA
>JANJUB010000206.1 GCA_024710805.1 Fimbriimonadaceae bacterium
TTGTTGCATGGTGGTTCCGTCGTCGCCTTCTTTGTGGGTGAGGGATGCGTCGTGCCCTCGCTCGGCTTGTCGGAGTGGCAATGCCCACGCCGGTACGAGCCAACCGGCGACTACAAGGGGCCTGCCCAACGCACAATGCTACAGCCTCGATTCAACCCGCGGCATCATGGGAATCGGGGGACCACAAGAGACGCCCTACTCCATCCTAACCCAAGCGCACTTCAGATAGCCGCTCTCGGGGAAGGCCATCGCGGTCGGGTGGTCGAGGTCCTGCAGCGTGATCTCCTCGAGGAACGCCCGGCGGCCGCGGTCGGCGGCGGCGAGCCTTACCGTCTCGATCAACTCACCCATGCCGAGCTGATAGCTGCATGAGCACACGATCATGCGCCCACCGGGTACGAGCCTCGGCAACCCATTGAAGACGAGCTTCCACACCGCCCACTTCAGGGAGTTGCGCTCGCCCTTGCCCTTGGCGATCGCGGGTGGGTCGAGGACGATCCAGTCGTAACTCGGCCCCGACTCCTCGAGCCAATCAAACACGTTCGCCTCGATGAACTCGGCATTTACGCCGTTCCGCTCCGCATTGCGCCGGGCCGTCTCGATCGCGACGGGCGAGATGTCCACCGCAGTCACTTCGGCTCCCGCCCGCGCCGCGTAGTGCGAGAAGGTGCCGGTGTAGCAGAAGGCATCGAGCAGCCGCTCGCCAGGCTTGATGCGCTCGGCCAAGCGTCGGCGCGTCGCTCGTTGGTCCAAATAGAAGCCGGTCTTCAGTCCTTCAACCACCGGAGCTTCGAAAACAAACCCCGATTCATGAACTAAGACAGGCTCGGGCAGGACACCGAAGCGCAGTTCGGCGTGGGGTTCAAGACCCTCTTCGCGGCGGCCCTCCATATCGCTCTTGTCGTACATGGCGACGGGGTCGAATCGCTCCAGGAGCACCGGCTCCCACACCTCGCGCAACCGTTCCATGCCCGCGTTTCGAACCTGCACGACGAGCGTTCGGTCGAACCGATCCACGATCAGACCTGGAATGCCATCCGCCTCGGCAAAGAACACGCGGAGCGAGTCGGTATCGCGCACCCCAACTCGCCGTCGGGCCGCCTCATCGAGGCGGCGACGGAAAAAGTCGGCATCGATCGGCTCGTCCTGAAGCGACAGCACCCGGAATGGAAATCGACTGTTCGGGTTGAACAGACCCAGCGCAAGGAAGTCGCCGTGACAGTCGAAGAGCCGCGCGATCTGTCCGGGCAGGGAGGGAACGGCGTCGAAAACTTCCTCCCGCTGCACCCACGGATACCCGTTTCGGATCTTCTTTTCGCGCCCTCGCGCAAGGTGGACAGCGGGACGCGGATCGGCCATGTGGGGATTGTGACTCAGGGGAGCGTCACGACGTTGCCATCGATCGCGATGCCCTGCAATCCCGACGACGATTTGGGATCGCCGTTCGCGTTGCGCGTGCGGTCCTTCGGGCTCTCAAAGATGAGGATCGTGCTTTCCGCGAGGTCGCCTTTGAACTGCTCCGAGGCTGCCTTGTTCATCGCGTAGCCGTACTCGCCAGGCTTGAGCGCATCCATGGACGGATTGACGAGCTTCTTGTTGGCTTCATCCACCGTCAGGTCGTTCGTTTTCAGCATGGGTTGGATTGCGTCCATCCAGCCGTCCGCATGAGGAAACTGTCCTTCGTTGTCGTGATAGAGCAGGAGAGCGGTGCGGATCGCCTGCAGATTCTCGATACTGGTCGCCGAGTAGGTCCGTTGCTCGGTGTCGCTCGGCAAGCCCACCTTCATGAGCGCGCGGATCAGCGGAGAGAGCCAAATGCACAGGCCGATGATGACGGCCACAACTACGCCGAGGATGGCTCGTTTCGTCTTGTTGGTCGCCATATCCCATTTTAGCGGCTTCGCGATTCACAATAGGCCCGTGGACCCCGCGCGCATCCCTCTCATCCTCGCTCCGACCCCGCTGCACCGCCTCGACCGCATGTCCGCCGACTTGGGACTCGACCTGTGGATTAAGCGCGACGACCTGACCGGATTTGCCATGGGCGGCAACAAGGGGCGGAAGCTGGAGTACCTGCTCGCCGAAGCGATGGCCCAAGAGGCGGACACCATCGTCACCTGCGGATCGACTCAGTCCAACTTCATCCGCCAGCTCGGCACCGCGTGCGCGATGGTGGGTATCCACTGCGTCGCCGCGACGATGGAGCTTCCCTACGCGGCGGCCCATGGGGTTCCGCCGAGCGACCATGCCGGGCACGGCGGCAACCTCATCCTCGACCACATCGTCGGGGTCGAGCTTCACCGCTTCCCCAACGACGACTGGGAGGTTCTGTATTCCCACGCTGAGGAGCTTGCCCAGCGTGCCGAAGCCAAGGGGCACCGCGTTTACCGGATTCCCGTCGGCGGATCCTGCGGCCTCGGAGGATATGCCTTCTACCGCGCGGCTGCGGAAGTCGGCAACGATTTCGATGCGATCATCACCCCGTGTAGCAGCGGCAGCACCCACGCCGGCCTCGCTTACGCCTTCCACGGCTCGAGTACACGAGTGATCGGCGTCGCTTGCGACCCGGAACCCGAGATCATGGAGGATCTGGTCCGCATCGCCCACGAGATCGACGATATCACCGGGCTGGGTCGGCGCCTGACCGAGGCCGACTACGAGTTCCGGCTGGAGTGGGCGGGCGAGGCGTACGGCATTCCGTCGCCGGAGGGCGAGCAAGCGACCCACCGACTGGCGTGTCGTGAAGGCATCTTCCTCGATCCGGTGTACACCGCCAAGGGGTTCGCAGGGCTGCTCGGCCTTACGCCCGAGCTGAGCGGCCGGGTGCTGTTTTGGCACACCGGTGGCCTGCCCGCGCTGTTCGCCCACGAGTAACATCTACCGCTTATGGCGATCAAATCGGTTCGGTGTTTGGAGTGGGCGGACGACCGCCTGCGTTTGCTCGATCAGCGGGTGCTCCCTCATCAGGAGACGTGGCTCGAATACCAAACGTGGCCGGAAGTCGCCGAAGCCATTCGCGACATGGTCGTTCGTGGGGCTCCGGCAATCGGGGTCGCCGCGGCGTACGGTATGGCTCTCGCCGCCAAGGCGGGCGAGGACCGTTCAGTTGCTCATGCCGGGCTCGCCGCATCCCGACCGACGGCCGTGAACCTGTTCTGGGCGCTCGATCGTATCTCGGCTCTGCCGGAGTGGAGTTTCGAAGGCGTACTTCGCGAGGCGCGGACCATCGAGCTCGAAGACCTGCAGATGAACCTTGCGATCGGCAACCACGGCATGCGTCTGATCCCCAACCCGGCGCGAATCCTCACGATCTGCAACACGGGAGCACTGGCGACGGCCGGGCATGGCACCGCACTGGGCGTCATCCGCTCGTGCGTGGCGGAAGGACAAGACGTGTTCGTCTACTCGTGCGAGACTCGCCCGCGTCAGCAAGGGCTGCGTTTGACGGCGTACGAGTTGATGGCCGAGGAGATTCCGTTCGCGAGCATCGCCGATGGGGCGGCGGCCTCGCTGATGCGCGCGGGCAAGATCGACTGTGTGATTGCGGGAGCCGACCGGATCGCGGCGAATGGCGACACGGCAAACAAGATCGGCACCTACATGCTCGCGGTTGTGGCGCACCACCACGGCATTCCGTTCTACATCGCCGCGCCAAGCAGCACCCTGGATCCTTCGCTCGCCGACGGCGGCCAGATTCCAATCGAGGAGCGCGAGCCGTCGGAGTTGACTCACATCGAGGGAGTGGCGGTTGCGCCGGTGGGTTGCCCGGTGTTCAACCCCGCGTTCGATGTAACACCTGGCGAGTTGATCACGGCGATCATCACGGAGGAAGGCGTTTTTCGTCCGCCATTCGAGTTCTGAGGCTTATTGGCGGGTTGGGAAAAGTCCGGCGACGAGCCCACCCGGACGCTCCGTAGGGATAGAGAACTCGAAATCTCAAATCTGCAATCTGAAATCCAAATCACTCTCTTCGCTTGGGTGCGCGCGGACCAAACCACACGAGATTCGCGTGGGGTTCTAGGACATCCGCGTACTGCTGCACCAACGCTCGAGCATCCGATTCGAAGTGGTACGAACCGTCGATATCACCCTGCCAAATCGTCTCGATGACCCAATCGGGCACGGGTAAGAATACGATCCGCTCCGGCGCAGGCACCTTCACGGTCACGATGATCGGAGTGCTGGTGGGGCCTGAGTAAATAAACTCGAACCAGAGGGCGTCGGGCGTATAGCGGGTTGTGCCGACCTGCGGTGAGCCCTTGGCGCGCGCTTCGGCCAGTTGGGTGGCATCCCAACTACCCGACCCTGGATCCCGACCCGCTTTGAGGTCATCGAACAAACTCAACCGAACCTTGGCGGCATAGGCGTTCAGGGTCACCTGGTAAGTTTACTGTCCAGTAAGAATGCCGGTTCGACGGTGTCCTGTCATTTTTGCCGGGCGACATCCCCACCGAGTTGGGGAATCCAAGACGCGAACGGTTCGGCGACGCACAGCTATGGATGGAGCGGAGGGGTCGTTCAGCTCGCCTCGGGAGAACGCGGGCTATCACGGAGGAACATGGAATGTCGTTTCGCGTAAACAATAACATTTCGGCGATGAACGCGCTGCGCAACGTCAACTCGACGGGCAGCGAGTTCAGCAAGTCGATCAACCGCCTTTCGACCGGTCTTCGCATCAACAATGCGAGCGATGACCCGGCGGGACTGATCGTTTCGGAGAACTTTCGCGCCCAGATCCAGAGTCTCGGCCAGGCGGTCAGCAACAACCAGGCCGCTCTGAACTACGCCAAGACGGCGGAGGGTGCGCTCGACGAGGTTAACAAGCTGTTGCGTGATGCCCGGTCTCTGGCCGTGGCTGCGGGCAACACGGGAACGCTGGACGCCGCTCAGATTCAGGCGAACCAGGCCCAGCTCAGCTCGATCGTTGCGTCCGTGTCGCGCATCTCGAGCAACACCCAGTACGGCACCAAGAAACTCCTTGATGGCAGCGCGGGCGTCGTCGGCTCGGTCTCGAACGGAGCCAACGTGAACTCGATCGGCCTGAGCGGTCAGTTCAACTCGGCCGCGTTGACGACCAACTCGACGATCACCATTTCGGTGAGCACCGCGGCAGCTAAGGCCTCGACGGCATCGAAGGCGTTCGCCTTCGGAACGACCACGATGGCCGCCGGATCGTTCACGATCAACGGTACGACCTTTTCGACGACGGCGTCTGATACCGTCAACGATGTCGTAACGCGGATCAACAACGCTTCGAACCAGACGGGCGTCCGAGCGACCTACACCACGGGTGGCGCAGTCACTCTGACCCAGGTCGACTTCGGTGCCAGCAAGCGCATCGACCTTTCGGACGCGAATGCGGTCCTTCTCGCTGCGGCGGGTAGTGCCAGCGCGACCGGTACCGATGCGGTTGCCAGCGTGATCATGGATACCAACGGCTCCGATGCCGGCGGTCTTGCCACGGTGACCTTCACGGGTGGCCGATACGGCAACGGTGCGCTCACGCTGACCGACAACGACGGCAACTCGATCACCTTGACGGAAGCAGGCAACTCGGCAGCCGCCGCGTTCCAGGCCGGTCAGGTGAATGCGGGAGCCGCTCGGTTCCAAGTCGGTGCCAACTCGGGCCAGACGACGGCCCTTTCGCTCGGCAACTTCGCCGCCACCCAGCTTGGGCAGGGCGTGGTTTCCGGCCTGACGCTCAACAACCTCGATCTCACCACGGCCAGCGGTGCCGCGGATGCGCTCAAGGTTATCGACCAAGCGATTGGCGACGTGTCGAAGGCACGTGGCAGCATCGGCAACTTCATGCGCAACGTCCTGGAGTCGAACATTCGATCTCTGGGTGTGGCGAAGGAGAACCTCGCGGCTACGGAGAGCCAGATCCGCGACGTGGACATCGCCGATGAAATGACCAACTACACGAAGCTCCAGATCCTGCAGCAGTCCGGCCTTTCGGTTCTCGCCCAGGCCAACTCCTCGCCGCAGTCGGTTCTGTCGCTTCTTCGGTAAGAATAACGCCGAAAGACAAGCTAACTCCAGTTGGGGCCCCGTCGAGCGACGGGGCCCCGATTTCATTTCACGTGCAAGTTCTTTCGCCACCCCCGTCTAAATGAAGCTGGTACCCTCTCCCGAGCCATATGTTTGGAGAACTCGAGCAGCTGATCCAGAACCTGGTCCGGGATTACGGGACGGGCGTGTACGCCATCTTGTTCGCCGTGATCTTCGCCGAGACCGGCCTCGTGGTCTGCCCTTGGCTCCCGGGCGACTCACTCCTCTTTGCCCTGGGCATCTTCTGCCGTCCGGGCGAGCACTCGTTGAACTTCTGGGCACTCTCGACGCTGCTGGTCGCCGCAGCGTTCATCGGCGACAACGTCAACTACCAAGTTGGGCGTCTCTTCGGAGAAAAGCTGTTCAAGAACGAGAACAGCCGGTTCTTTAAGAAGAGCTACCTGGAAAAGACCCATTCGTTCTTCGAACGTTACGGGGGCAAGACCCTCGTGCTGGCCCGGTTCGTACCCATCGTACGCACCTTTGCCCCGTTCGTGGCCGGCATGGGACGTATGGAGTTCCCTCGATTCCTCGCGTTCAGCTTCGGCGGGGCCGTTTTTTGGGTCTACTCGTGCATGGGGGCCGGCTATATGTTTGGTCAAATTCCCGCGGTCAAAGAGAACTTCGAAATTGTCGTGTTGGCGGTGATCGTGGTCTCGGTTGCCCCGATGTTGCTCAAGGTTCGCTCGGCGCGAAGGGCAGCTAAAGCGTCGGCCAGCAAGTAAGGAACCCGCAGTAGAGTCAACGTTTCGGTATTTATTGCCGGTAGTCTAGGAATCATGATCGCTTTGATCGCTTTCCTCGGCCACACGGCGCCCATCTTATCGACCTGCCTCACCCACCCCCTTCAGCAGGTTGCACCAGCCCTCCCTGCCTCGATGGCGAAGTGGCCGTCGTGGAGAGCCGTTCCGCTGAATCCGAAGGAAGAGCACCTGCGCAACGTTCGCAAACTCACCTTTGGCGGCCAGAACGCGGAAGCGTACTGGAGCGTCGACGGAAAGACCATCATCTACCAAACCCGCCAACCCGAGTTCCCCGACGAGCAGGTCTTCCTCATGGACGCCGATGGGTCGAACAAGCGGTTGGTCAGCACGGGCCTTGGGCGCTGCACATGCAGCTACATCCTCCCCGACAACAGCGGCATCATCTTCAGCAGCACCCACGAGCGCAACAAGGGCGCCCAAAAGCCGCTCGACATGAGCAAGGGCTACCTGTGGATGGTCAATCCTGACTTCGCGCTCTACCGCGCCGACATGGACGGCAAGAACATCCGGCCGCTCATCAAGAAGCCCGGCTATGTCGCCGAGACCACGGTGGCGCCGAACGGCAAGTTCATGACGTTCACCGGCGACTTCGACGGTGACATCGAGATCTACCGCGCCAATCTTGACGGGTCGGGCATCCGGCGGCTGACGGATGAGGTCGGCTACGACGGCGGCCCCTTCGTCAGCTGGGACTCTAAGAAGATTGTCTACCGCCGCGACACGATCGACAACGAGACTGAGCTGAAGGACTACAAGGACCTCCACGCCCAGCACCTCGTTCGCCCCGGCAAGCTGGAGATTTGGATCATGGATGCGGATGGCCGCAATAAGCGGCAGGTCACCCGTCTGAACTGCGCCTCGTTCGCGCCGTTCCTCCACCCGGACGGCAAGCGAATCATCTTCTCGTCCAACTACGGCGACCCGCGCGGACGCGAGTTCGACCTGTGGATGATCGACGTCGACGGCAACAACCTCAAGAGAATCACCCACACGCCCGAGTTCGACGGCTTCCCAATGTTCACCCGTGACGGCAAGAAGCTGGTCTGGGGCACCAACCGGTTCGGTGAGGTTGCCGGAGAGACCAACATCTTTACCGCAGACTGGATAGACTAGCGCGCGTGCTGACCCCGGATCATCGGATCGCCCTCTACATGAAGGGGGCCCTTGGCGAAGATATCGGCAAGATGGGTTACGGCGTGCTCCGCTACTCGCCCAACCAGGTCGTTGCGGTCGTCGATCCCAACCATGCGGGCAAGCGCGTGAACGATGTCGTGCCGCCGGTGTACGGGGTTCAGAACCCTCCGGTTGTCGCCACCTTGGCCGAGGCCATAGCCCTGGGAGCCAACTCGCTGATTTTGGGTATCGCACCCTTGGGAGGGCTGATTCCCGAAGACTGGTGGCCCGTGATCGGCGAGGCGCTGAATCACGACATGTTGGTCGTTAACGGACTGCATGAGCAGCTTTGCCGCCGCTTTCCCGAACATAGCCACCGCATTTGGGACATCCGCGTGGAGCCCGCGGGCCTGAAGAGCGGAACTGGGGCCGCGGCCCAACTTCCCAACAAGCGGGTTCTTTTCATCGGCACCGACATGGCGACAGGCAAAATGACCGCGGGCCTCGAAGTGTGGCGGCTCGCCCGGGAGCGCGGCATCCGAGCCGGGTTCGTCGCCACCGGACAGATCGGCATCATCGTGACCGGATCAGGCGTGCCTCTCGACGCGGTCCGTATCGACTATGCCTCGGGGGCCATCGAGCGCGAGGTGCTGAAGCACGCCGATGCCGAACTTATCCTCGTCGAAGGTCAGGGTTCCCTCGTTCACCCTGGATCTTCGGCGACGCTTCCGCTCATGCGCGGCAGCTGTCCCACGCACCTGGTTATGTGTGCGATTGCGGGACGAAGAACGGTGCGCCGCTACGATCACCTGCGCATCCCCCCGCTCGGCGATCTCATCCAGTTGGCCGAAGCGGTGGCTTCGGCATGCGGCACCTATCCCAGGCCCAAAACGGTCGCTATCGCGATGAATGGTTCCAAGGTCTCGCCCGACGAGGCGGAACGTGAACGTCAACGCTTCGCCGATGAATCGGGATTGCCCGTCTTCGACCCGGTTCAAGATGGCGCGGCCGGACTCCTCGATGCGCTACTTGATACTGCCGAGCGTGATGCCCTTGGTGAAGTAGCGCTGCGTGAATAGGAACACGAACAGCAGCGGGGTCATGACGATCACCGCCGCGGTCATCTGAAGCGGCCAGTTCGTGCCACCGTACGAGTTCTTGAAGATGGACAGGCCGACTTCGAGGGTGCGCATCTCGGTCGAGTTCGTGAAGATCAACGGATTGAAGAAGTCGGTCCAGACTCCGAAGAATGAGAACGCCGCCGCCGTGGCGAGGGCGGCTTTGCTCAGCGGCATGATCACCCGCGAGTAAATGAGGAAGTCGCTCGCGCCGTCGATGCGCGCCGCCTCGTCGAGTTCCAGCGGAATCTGCAAGAAGAACTGACGCAGCAAGAAGACCGCGAACGCGCTGCTCACGCCGGGCACGATCAGCGCGGCAAAGGTATCCAGCCAACCCAAGTTGCGCAGCAGCAGGAACACGGGAATCTGGGTGACCGGCCCGGCAAACATCATCGAGCCGATGAACAGCGCAAACAGCGGCTCGCGCCCACGGAAACGAAGCCGCGAGAACGCATACGCCGCCAACGAAGACACGAAGAGTTGGGCAATCACAACCGTAAAGGTCACGACCACCGAGTTAATGAAAAACCGACTGACGGGCAGAGTCGGGTGGCCAAGCACGAACTGGTAGTTCGAGACGTGATACTGGGCGTTGCCGCTCTCGTCGCGGGGGATCAGTTCCGCGATGGGCGGGATCGGGGCCTTGGGCGGGTGCAGCGATACCAGCACCATCCAAACAAACGGGGCCATCAGGAACACGGCCAGCCCGATCAGCATGCCGTACTGCATCGGGCGGCGAGTCTCGCCAAGGGCCACCACGGCGACCGCAATGATCGCGGCAAATGCAAGAAAAGCGGCGAGAATCGGGGCAGTTTCGGGGGCTTCGGCGCGCTGGGCAAACACGCGCCCAGCCAGTAAACCGAACGCGACGGCCAAGATTCCTCCCCCTAGCCGTACCAGAAGCCTCGCCATGATCGATTGTAGCCGCCCCGCACGTGCCACAATTCCCCGTTCATGCTGGAGAAACTCATCGAGATCGAACGTCGGTATGGCGACATCGAAGCCATGCTGCAAAACCCCGACGTGGCAACCAACCCCGCCGAACTGCAGCGGCTGGGCAAGGCACGAGCGGAGATCGAGTCGATCGTGGGCGTGATCCGCGAGTATCAGAAGACGCGCCAAGATGTTGCCGAAGCCGAAGCCTTGCTCGGCGACCCGGAAATGCACGAACTCGCCCAAGCCGAGTTCGATGAGGGACGCATCCGCATCGAAGAACTTGAGGCCCAACTCAAGGTCATGCTTGTTCCCAAAGATCCCTTGGACGAGAAGTCGGTGATCATGGAAATCCGCCCCGCTGCCGGAGGTGCGGAAGCCGCGCTGTTCGGGGCCGAGCTCTTCCGTATGTACGCCCGCTATTGCGAACGGCGCCGATGGAAGACGGAGATCATCGAGCACGAAGAAAGCGGCATCGGCGGTCTCGACCGAGTCGTATTCAAGATCGACGCCCCGGGCGCGTATTCCCAGCTGAAGCACGAAAGCGGTACCCACCGCGTTCAGCGCGTCCCCGCTACTGAGAGTTCGGGCCGCATTCACACCTCGACGGTCACCGTCGCGGTGCTTCCCGAGGCCGAAGACGTCGATGTGAAGATCCACAACGACGACATCGAAGTATCGACCTTCCGCGCCAGTTCCGCGGGCGGCCAACACATGCAGAAGAACGAGACCGCCATCCGCATCGTGCATAAGCCGTCCGGCATCGTGGTGACCTGCCAAGACGAACGCAGCCAGCAGCAGAACCGCTTGAAAGCCATGGAGGTCCTCCGCGCCAAGCTGTTCCAGGCAGAGCAAGAGCGGCTCGACTCAGAGCGCGCCGGCATCCGCAAGGGCCAAATCGGCACCGGTGACCGCAGCGAGAAAATCCGCACCTACAACTTCCCCCAGAGCCGCATCACCGACCACCGGATCGGCAAGGATGCCCACAACATCATCGCGTTCATGGATGGCGACATCCAAGACATGATCGATGCGCTGGTGCAAGACGAGCAGGCGCGTCGGCTGGCTGCGGCGGAAGAGAGCTAGCCTTTCAGCACGGCGATCGTCACGCCCTGCCCACCCTCGCCCGCCTCGCCTTCCCGATAGGACTGCACATCGCGGCAGCGACGAAGGTAGTCGTGGGTGACTTGGCGGAGGATTCCTCCACCCTTGCCGTGGACGATACGCACTTGGTGCAACCCCGCCAGCACCGAATCGTCGATGAACTTTTGCAGTTCGAGCAGCGCATCCTCGGCGCGCAGGGCCCGCAGATGGAGTTCGGACTCCGCGTGCATGGCGCGATCGAGCCCGAGCTTAACGCTGGCCTTGATCGGGCGCTTCGCGGGCGCGTTGATCGGTGTCAGCGCCGCCTGGGCCAATTTGAGCTTCAGCGGACCAAGCTGCACCAGCGCCATTTCATCGGCGAGCAGTTCGAGCACGGTCCCGTCCTGCCGGTAGCCAGCGACTCGCACGAGCATGCCCTTCTCGACGACGGGAGTCGAGGTGATGGAAGTCGGCGTTCGATACTCCTCGGCCTTCGATTGACCCTTGCCCTGCAGCGCCTTCAGCTTGCCGCGGATCTCGGTGAGCTTCTTTTCATCGACCGCCTTCTTCAGCTCCTCGAATAGGGCGTTGGCCTCCATTCGCAGTTCGCGCAACGTGCCCTCGATCGCCTCTTGGGCTCGCGCGTGGACGGTCCGGCGAATCTCCTCGGCTTCGGCGAGTTTGGCTTCCGCCTTCTGCTCGGCGGCTCTCAGTTCGTGTTGGCGCCGATCAGCTTCGCCCTGGGCGATTCGGGCGCGTCGTTCGGCCTGCTCCAGCTTCTCAAGCATTCGCCCGACTTCGGCTTGCGACTCGTCGAGGAGTGACTTCGCCCGGTCGACGACCGCCTTCGGAATGCCGTATCGCTCGGCGATCTTCAACGCGTGAGAAGCCCCGGGCGACCCCATCATCAGCCGGTAAGTGGGCTGCAGCGACTTCGGATCGAACTCCATCGCGGCATTTGTAAATCCTTCGGTCTCATAGGCAAACGCCTTCAGCTCGCCATAGTGGGTGCTGGCCACGATGATCGCGCCGCCTTCGACCAGGTGCGATAGGATGGCCTTGGCCAAAGCCGCGCCTTCGGCCGGGTCGGTACCCGCGCCGATCTCATCGAAGAGCACCAGCGCCCCGGGCCGAAGCCCCTTGATCGCCGCCGAGATGTTCTTGAGGTGGCCGCTGAAGGTGGAGAGGGACTGCTGCAGGCTTTGCTCGTCGCCGATGTCTGCCCACACCTGGCTGAACACGCCGAGCCTAGCCATGCGCGCGGGGATGAACAGCCCGGATTGGGCCATCATCACGAAGAGCCCCACGGCTTTGATCGCCACCGTCTTGCCGCCGGTGTTCGGACCGGTGATCAACAAGGCCCTCGAGCCCATGCCCACTTCGATATCCAGCGGCGTCACCTTGGTCCCCTGGGCTTCGAGCAACGGATGGCGACCGCCCTCCACGATCAGCCCCGGCATTTCCGACTTCAAGGGCATCCCCGCCTTCTGCTCGAACGCGAGCTTGCCTTTGGCGAAGAAGAGGTCCAGATCCGCCGCGTGAGTAAGGCCGCTGTCGAGTTCGTCCGCGTGGTTACCGACGATAGCCGAGAGCTTGGCGAGAATGCGCGCCACCTCCTCCTGCTCGGCGACTTCGGCTTCGCGAACTTGATTGCCAAGCTGCAAGACATCTTCCGGCTCGATGTAGACCGTCTGGCCGCTCGAGCTGGTGTCATGGACGATGCCTCGGATCCGGCTCTTGTACTCGGCGCGGACGGGCACGACGTAGCGCCCCTCGCGGACGGTGTAAATGGGGTCGCTGAGCAGGTCGCGATGCTTGGTGGTGTAGGTTTGGATGCGCTCGATGAGCTTCGACTGGAGCCCGCGTTTCCGTTGGCGTAGGGTGCCGAGGTGGGCGCTCGCGCCGTCTCTAACTTCACCGGCGCCGTCGATGGCGTCGTTCAGCGCCCGCTCGAGGTCGGGAAGACTCGGCAGCCACTCAGCCCGCGCGACGAGTCGAGGCGACGTCTCCCGTCGGGGCCACAAGAATTGGCGCATGGCCCGCATCGCGACCGCGGCATCGGCGATCTGCGCGAGTTCAACCCCGCCGAGAACGCCGCCCTTCTTGGCGCGGCGAAGCTGAGGTCGTCGGTCTTGAACGGAGACCAGCGAGGGCGGAGTGGCTTGGCCGAGGAGTTCGTAGGCCTCTTGCGTGGTTTCGAGGGCCTCCCAGACTTCTTCGGCGTCCGGCGAAGGGATTAGCTTGAGAGCAAGGGCGCGCGCCAACTCGGTGTCGCAATGACGCGCGAGCTGGTCCAGCACTGCATCGAACTCGAGGACGCGCCTTCCGTAGTCCACGCCCTGATTATGGAGGGTTGGCGGCGAGGGCTTAGGTGGAGACGCGGAGTTCGAGGCTGTTGCCTTGTGCCCACGCCTTCCCTTTGTAGCCGCCGGATGCCAATTTGTGCCGGCGCGAGCTTGGCGCTGTCGCAAGATCCGTGAGGGCACAACCCATCCCTCACCCACAATCAAAAGAATCTGAGCGCCATCTGCAGGCGATACCGCCTTAGCTGAGCCGACTGCCGAGCTCGGCCCCGCGGAACGCGGGGACGTGGGTGGAAATCTCCGCCGCCACATCCTTCGCCCCGAAGTACGGCTTGGCCATACCCACCCGCAACGCAAGCTCTGCGCCGATGCGCCACGCAGCCTTGGCCTCGCCCGGAGGCGATAGCACCGCTCGCAGCTCCTGCAGGCGGCGCTCGGCGTTGACGTAGGTGCCGTCGCCCTCGGCAGGTTCGGCCATCGGCAACACGACACTGGCATAGCCCACCGCCTCGGTCTTGTGGGTGCCTTGGTAGACCAAGAAGCCCACCTGCTCCAGCGCCTTCTCCACCGTCGCCCGATCGCCGAACGCGAAGGGGTCGGCTCCCGCCAGCCACAGCGCCTCGATCGAGCCGTCTGCGCATCCCGCAAGGATCGCCGAGGCATCGCCCGTATTCAAACCAAGCTCGGCCGCGCCCTGATCATTGCCACCCAGCGCGTAGCGATTCAGCTCGCCGCCGAGCGTGCCCAGGGTTTCCAGGGCATCGACGCCGCTGTCCGAGTTCAGAATCGAATCCGTCGTGACGATCGCAAAGTCACCCTGAAGCAAGGCGGCTGCTTCGCGAATCCGGGCTTCATCCACTCCGCAAACCTTGGCGTGATCGGCGATCGCACCACCGCTCTTTGCGGCGGACAGAGCTTGACCCAGAGCCCCTTCGGTTCCTGGCGTGTAACGCAGCACGACGTCGGCGAACGAGTCGGCGTCGGTCTCGGCGGAGTGCGCCACAACGACGCGCGCCCCGTGTTTGAACCACGCCTTGCGGATGCGGAGGAAGATGATCGGAATGTCGTCGGCGGGCGAGTTACCGAAGACCAAGATCGCGGCCTTGTCCTCGAGGTCGGCGATCGAGGTCGGAACCGTTCCCGCAGGCAGTCGGTGCTTGGTGCGACGGTAGTCCACGTTGGACGAGCCGAACTTGCGGTGGAACAGCCGATTCAACAGATACGCACCCTCGTTCGAGAGGCTCGACCCAGCGAGCATGGCCACCTTGTCTCCGCCGACGCCAAACGCGCTGAGGATTGCCGCGTAGGCGGTCGGCCAATCGCATTCCTCCAGCCGGTCACCCTTACGGATCAGCGGCACGGTGAGCCGGTTGTCGGCATTGTAGTGCTCATGGCCGAACTTGCCCCGGTCGCACGTCCACTCTTCGTTGATCGCCTCGTTGGTGCGGCCGTTGACGCGCACCAGGCGATTCACACGGTAGTCAAACCAAGTCGCGCACCCGTTCGAGCACTCCAGACAAATCGAGGGTTTGGTTTCGAGGTCCCACGGTCGGGCGCGGAAGCGGTACTCGCGGT
>JANJUB010000018.1 GCA_024710805.1 Fimbriimonadaceae bacterium
CCGAACCAGCCGTCGTTCTCGCGAAACGCCCGATCGACTTCCTCGGCCCGGACCTCCCACTTCTGACTTAGGAGCGCATGGTAGAGGTCCGAGCGCGCGATGAGCAGCTTCCTCGGGCTGGTGATGGATAAGAGATCGGGAGGATAGGAACTCAGCTCGACGATGGCCAGGGCTACCTCGCCGACACGGATCGACCTCGCTCCCTCCCGCATCAGCCGCCCGTTGACTACGGTGGCGTGGCGGAGTTCCAAGTCACGCGCACTCTTGAGGTTGGTTGCTCTAACGAGGTCACGGGCAAACCACTCGATGACGCGGCTGGTGTTCGTCGTTCGCGCGTCGTAGGCAGGGATATACACCCACGAAGCGCGCCCGTGAGCTTGCTGAAGCCTCTGGGCGTACTCCTCGAGACGGCGCGTTTGACCGTCGTCCCATCGAGTCCTTCGGGCGGCGGCGCGCCAGTGAGTCCAACCGGTCGGTCGGTCTCCCCTGGCCAGGCAAAACACGGCCTCCATTTGTGGCCAGAAAGCGTTGTCGGGCTCCAGAGTCGCACCCGCTTGGGCGGTTCGAATAAACGACTGCCATTCGCGGGCGGTTGTCGTTCGACGAGCAAGGATACGAAGCGCGCCCGCCTCCATCCACAAGCTTGCGTCGTCGATCGACTTGGGTTGGGGCAAACGATCGAGGTTGGCCAGCAGTTCGGGGCCGCGCTGGGTGACCGAGGACGGGCCCCAGTTGAAGAGGCCGGAGTACAGCCGATTACGCGAGGCGGGGTGCAGGAGCAACGTGGCCAATGCGCCCAAGGCGGCGCCGATCGCGACCCGACCGAATACGTTCATGATCCGCTACGGTGTCAGCTTTGGTGTCTCGTCGAGTTCAGGGACCGTAGGAAAAGTCGAGGTTCGACGCATCGCTTCGCCCACTTCCGATCTTCGCTCAGGGAGAGCGTCTGACTGGAGCGAAACTTGGAGTACGGCGAGCACGCCGATCATGGCAATCGTCGCCCCGACGGCCACGGGCGACCAGTAACGGAATCCTTCGCGCACGGTCTGGGTCCTTGCGCGACGAATGAGACGCCGGTCAAAGTTGTCGTCGCATTCGGGCTCGATGGCGATCTGACGAAGCATGTTCAACGCCAGGGCGCCCTGCTCTTCGAACTGGCGGCAGGCTTCGCACGCTTCGCGGTGGTTATCCAGAAACTGCGACTCGGCACCGGTCAAAGTGCGATCGAGTCCTTCCGAAGAAAGGCTCTCAAAGCGGCGGCACGCACGTTCTCGAGACCGCAGCGTCATAGCTCGCGCATCGCCTCCGACCAAAGCTTCCGGAATTTCTCGCGAGCGGTGTGAAGGCGAGAGCGGACGGTTCCGATCGGTACCTGCATCACTTCCGCGACTTCCTCGTAGCTGAGCTGCTCCATCTCTCGTAAGACGAGTGTCGCGCGCAAATCAGCGGGAAGTTGCTCGAGAATTCTCGCGATCACAACGCGATTCTCGACGGCGCCGCCTTCGTGATCTTGGACGGAGTCGAACTCGCTGGGTTCGGCGCGCTTCAGGCGAAGCCGATCCATGCAGAGGCGGACGCAGATTCGATACAGATATCCCGAGAAGGCACGGTCATCCCGCAGGCGGTGGAGTTCGCGGAATGCCTTGAGGAACGCTTCTTGAGACACATCTTCGGCTTCGTGCCGGTCTCGCAAGAGGTTCGCCGCAGTTCGAATGAGGCGGTTTCGGTGACGCTGGATGATGAGCGCGAGGGCGGTTTCATCTCCACGCCGACACCGGGCTACCCATGCGAGTTCATCGCCCGGCTCGAATCTCGTTGCGGTTGAGTATTGTGCGTCCACCATTTAGGTCCTTTGCCCCAGAGGTTCTATCTTATCAGATTCTTTTCAAAATGCCAACTCGGCAGCTTGCGGGGTTGCGGACAAGTGCGCATTTTCGTGCTTCTAGGGGGGCATTGCCCGTCTGAGATTGCGAGGATGCTGATGCCCGGTAGACTGAGATCATGACCGACCTGTGGGCTGCACTAACTGTTGCTGCTACCTTCAACGGTCAAGCCCCAGCGGTCACGATCGAGCAAGTCGATGACGTGCTCACGGTTGAATGGCGCCGTAAGACCATCCGACCCGCGGATGGCGCGGTCATCTTCTCCGGTGGAGTCACTGCGCGGTATGGCGTCACCGAACTCCGCACCGAGACCCTAACGCTTTTCCAAAACGAGGCGCGCCGTGAGGGTATCGCGGAGGGGCAGGTCCAGCTGATCGACCCCGACGGCACGGCACGTGCCGATCGCCTGATGTTCAACTGGGGTTCCCAAACCGCAAGCGGTACCGGGGTGAAGATCATCGTCAGCGGCCTGTACCTCGATGCCGATACGGTCGAGATCAAACCGGGCGAATGGGTTCTGACCGGGGTTGCGGCGAGTCCCGACGCGGGGTCAAGGCCCAGCTTCGGCGTGCGCTCGCCGAGGGTGGTCTATCGGCCGGGAAAGACCGGAAGGGCCTATCGCGCTAGTTTCTCGGTTTTCGGCAATCGGCTGATCACATTGCCGTCCTATGACTTTGGCGGCAAGCGAGGTTCGGATGGCCTTCGTCCGCCATCGATTTCGGTCAGCGGCGGACTGGGCGTCACCTGGCGGAGTTCGACGCTCATCGACGATCGGACCCGGTTGGGGGGAGGATTCAGAGCGAGACGAGGCGACTGGCCCGGCGTGCAGGCGGAATTGACCCGTTCGCTCTTGCCGAGGAATGAACCTGGGACGCTGCGCCCGCCCGTGAGCGATTTTGGCGAACGGTTCTCATACGGCTACTTCGACTCACTCCTGGTGAGGCGACCCAGCATGGAGCGCGATGGAGTTGGCGCGCGTCGCAGCAGCATCACCTTGGCGACCACCCATAACCAAGCCATGACGGCAAGGCTCAACGACCTGCTCTACTCCAAGCCCCTCGAACTCATCCTCGAAGAGGGTCGTGAAGTAGGGGGATTTGGTGTTCTTGCCAATGCGCGCTATCAGAGCATCCGAGAAGAGCGCGGTAAGAACGAGAACCGTGCGGTGATCATGGGGGCGGTTTTGGCTCCGGCGGTCTCGCTTGGCGGCGGACTGGAGACGCACCTCAGGTTCGATACATCGACGTTCCTCGGCAGGGAGAGATTTGGCTGGGCCCAAGTGCAAGGGGGTCTTGTCTATCGGCCGTCTTCTCAACTCCGCGTTGGTGCCGCCTACGTGCTGGCGACCCAGAGTGGACGTCCGCTTTTCGACAATGATCGGCTCTTCTCCATGCGCGCGTTTCACGGACGCATGGACGTCGACTTCGGCTCAACCCGGGTGAGCTTCTTGACCAAGTTCGACTTCGATCGTCGTAAGTGGTACGACAACGAGATCGGATTCAGCCAGGTGGCTGGCCCGATCGAGCCCTTCGTCATTTTTCGCGAGTTTCCAAGGACCGTGAGCTTCGGCGTGCGATTCCGCGCCGACGAAGTCTTTGATCGGATCCAGAGGCGGCTCTCCGGCCAACTTCCCAAGTCGAAAAACGACCGGCCCTAACACAGGGAAGCCCGGCCCGCAATACGGGCCAGGCTTCAACAGGTCACCCGGAAATCGAACTAGCTCGCCTTCTTCTCAGCGGCCGGCACGACGTCCTCGAAGGCCACAACTCGATCGAGTCGGATCTCCCCCTTGTCGGTGATCAGGCACGGTCCATACAGCGGTACGAACCCCACATTGAACACGTACACCAAATCGCTCAACTCTTCACCCTTCCTGCCCGTCCACGTGAGCCGAAGGGGCATCCCGATGTAGGTTTTTGCGTCTTGAATCGTCATCATCGTTTCTTCCCCTAACGTTGCCCAGCCGTATTGGCTGCCACGTCGTGTTTTCCAAGGACGAGGGGTGTCGGAGGCTGGTAATCCCCTCAGATGACGCAGTCAACCCCCTGAAACAGGTAGTTATAGGGACATGTCGAACCTTGCTGACCTGCTGCGCCAAGAGTGGGTGCTGGTAAATCGCTTGGGCGGGTACGCAATGGGGACCGCGGCGGGGATATCGACTCGACGCTATCATGGCCACCTGGTCGCCGCGGTGCATCCCCCGGCGGACCGTTGGATATTGCTCGACTGCGTCGAAGCCACGATTGAAACCTCTGCGGGCAGCTACGGAATCTCGTCCAATCAGTATCCGGGGGTGATCCATCCCGAGGGCCACCGCTGGATCGAGTCGTTTGAACTGCATGAGCAGTCGGTGGGTTGGGTTCTCGCCGGCCCAGGGTGGCGGGCCCGCAAGACAATCTCGCTGACGCTCGGCGCGAACCAATCGACCGTCACGTACACCAACGAAGGGGAGGGAGTGTTCGAAGTTGCCTTGAGACCCCTCATCTGTCACCGGCCCTACCACAGCAACTTCGGGGTGCGACCGGATTACCCCGAACTCATCGAGTTAGATACGGAGTGGATTTCCGTTCGAGACCAGGGGGTAGGCGTTCGACTCGACCATGCGGGAGCGAGAAGGGAACTGATCCAAGGTTGGTATTACCGGTTCGAGCGGGCGCGAGAGACGGAACGCGGACTGCCCGATCGTGATGACCTGTTCTGCCCCTGTGAGCTTCGCTACCGGTTGGGGCCGGGCGAGTCGGCCGTGTTGGTTGCTTCGCTTGCGGGCGAGTCGCCGGTAGACATTGGGCCTTCGAGCGATCTCCACTTATCCCCCGTCGAGCGCGCGGCGCGTAAGTTCTGGATCGAGACGCCATCTCGGACTTCGCTTCTTGCGGGCTTACCTTGGTTCACCGATTGGGGCCGGGATACGATGATCGCATTGCCAGGACTGTGCCTCCGTATGGGGCGGCCCGAGATGGCCAGGAAGATCCTCCGCGACTATGCATCGCAGATGCGCCGGGGCCTCATTCCGAACCGGTTCGTCGAAAAACATGAAGAACCCGAATATAACACCGTTGATGCATCTCTCTGGTTCGGATATGCCGTTTATCGCACGCTGTATGATGCATGGGACGACGACTTTGCGAAATATATATTAGCAACCCTAATAGAGCTGATCGACTGGCATTGCAGGGGTACCGACTATGGCATTCGCATGGATGCAGACGCACTGTTGACCCAGGGTGAGGCGGGGGTGCAGCTGACGTGGATGGACGCCAAGATTGGCGACTGGGTCGTCACGCCTCGCCATGGCAAACCGGTCGAGATCAACGGACTTTGGATCCAGACCCTCCGGACCGCGGCGTGGATTGCTGATCGGCTTGGGGAATCTTGCGACTATGCCGCGTTAGCCGATCGGGCCGAAGAGGCGTTTGAGCGGCGGTTTTGGAGCGAGCACCACGGCTGGTTCTTCGATACGGTCGATCCGTACGATGCTCAGCTGCGCCCCAACCAACTGATTGCTCTCTCGCTTCCCATGGGTCCGCGCTGTCCTGATTTGGCCGAGCGCGCACTGCGAGCCTGCGAGGAGCACCTCTTGACCCCGAAGGGCATGCGGACCCTTGCCCCATTCGAGGCGCATTACCATGGCCGGTTCGAGGGGCCGCTTCCCGAACTCGACGCGGCTTACCATCAGGGCACCGCATGGCCATGGCTGCTGGGCATCTACGCGCAGGCGTGCCTTCGCGTGCGGGGAAGCTTCGACGCCCAGGTGATCGAGGGCTGGATCGAGGCTCTGCTTGGCGAAGGCGGCCTCGATGGGATTGCCGAGGTGTACGACGGCGACCCGCCGCAACGCCCCGGCGGCTGTCCGTGGCAGGCGTGGAGCGTTGCGACGCTGATCGATGCGCTTGCCATGGCCAGACGCGAGTGACCACGAGTCATATCTATAGTATTCGATATGTTGGGGTAAGCTCTCAGGCGTGAGCGAGTTTGATGTGACCCAGGCGTTCCGCGCTCTTGGCGATCCCACCCGGCGACGAATCTTCGAGTTCCTTTGCGAGCGTTGTTGCCCGGTTGCGCTGGAAGACAGCGGCGAAGTGCACCCCGTTCAAGGGGTGACGGTGGGCGAAGTGTGTTGCCATGTCACGGGTAGCGAGAAGTTCAGCTCTACGGTCTCGTTTCACATCAAGGAACTGCGGCTTGCGGGGCTGATCGAAGCTACGAAGAGCGGCAAGTTCATGATCTGCAGTGCGCGGCGAGATGCGATCGAAGCGATGGCCGACTACCTTCGGCAGCTGGCGAAACCCACCTCGAGCGTGTGCTAGTCGTTACTCGACGATGATGAACTTCTCGAGGGCTCGAGCACTCGCGATCTGGGCGGCTCGCGACTCCTGGGGAGTCTTCGGTCCACCGCTGACCGCCGTAACCAACGGGCTGATGAGGATGGCCCCCGCGATCTTCAAGTTGTCGCTCTTCTCGTCACTGCGGCCTTCAGCATCGGCTTCATGGACGATCTTGCCGGTCTGCGAGTCGACGATCGTCAGCGTGATGTGACACGTCGAGATCGTCTTCGGACCTAGGTTCACCCAGATCGAGCGGGTGTGGAAGGTCACCGAGGCTGAGCAGACGTACTTCACGCCGAGCGACTTGCCCAGCGAGACGAGGTTCTCCTTGCTCGGTGGCCGCGTGATCGTCGGTGTCGAGAACTTCTTCGTGCTCCATGTCTT
>JANJUB010000027.1 GCA_024710805.1 Fimbriimonadaceae bacterium
GACGGCTGTCCCCGCGGGTGCAACTTCGGCAGCCCGAAAAATCAATCGACGCACGTTGGTCCCAGTTTCGCCACGCGCCGCAAGCGTTTCGTACGCGAGCTGGAAGCAAATCGCTGCCTCTTCTCTATCAGACCGAGCGAGACGCCCGTCTGGTTCGCAGCTCGATGCAGTTTGCAGAAGTTCCCCGGCCTCGATCCAAAGAACGTCCGATGATTCACGCTCGGCCCGAACAATCAGGTCGTGTCCTTCCGCCCGAAGGCTCGCGGCACGAGCTGGATCCATCGTGACCGCTACCGGGGTCGATGTCGCCCGCACAGGCTCAGGTGAGCCCATCGGGATGCCCGGCATGCCCGAAGTCCTGGGGGTCAACGAGTTCGTGAAGTAGAGGATCGACACCATCACCACCCCGAAGAAGGTCGCGAGCACCAGCGTGATCAGGACGACCCGCTTAAGCAGCGCTTCCTGATCCGGCGACAGCAACGGCTTCCTGGGAGGGGGCGGGTAGTACGTCGGCAGCGGAAACGGGAATCCTGGCTGTGGCACCGGGCCGGTCTGGTGGGGCCCCTGCTGGTAGGGGTTGTAGTTGTAGGTGGGCGGTGGCGCTGCGGGTTGAACGGTCCCGTACGGCGTGCCCATCTGGGGGATCGCCGTACCCGGCACCGGCGTCAGGTACGGGTTAGGCGAGTGGTCGAACGCCCCAGTCTTCGCATCAGCGAGCGCTTTCGCGAGCGCATCCGCCATCTGCTGCGCGGAGGTGTAACGAAGTGCCGACGATTTCTCGAGCGCCTGCTCTACCACCCGCTGTAACCCATAGCTCACCTGTGTGAGCATCGGCGCTTGGTGGTTGAGGATCGCATAAGTGATGGTGATAACCGAATCGCCGGTGAAGGGCTTCTGCCCCGTGAGCATTTCATACAGCACGACTCCGACACTGAAGACGTCGCTGCGCGCATCGATCTCGCCGCCGCGCACCTGCTCGGGCGACATGTAGCTGGGGGTGCCGAACACCTGCCCGTCCATCGTCAGATTCGGCTGGAAGGTAAGACGAGCGATACCGAAGTCGGTGATCTTGACGCCGCTGCTGGTCAGTTGGATGTTGTCGGGCTTGATATCGCGATGCACGACCCCGTTGCTGTGAGCATGCTCTAAACCGCGCAGCACCGCGATAGCGATCTCTATGGCTCGGTCGGGGTCGAGCGCACCGCGGGTGTCGATCTCTTGGCGGAGCGTCTGGCCGTCCAGATACTCCATGGCCATGAAGTAACGACCAGCGTCCTCGCCGAACTCATAGACGGTCATGATGTTCGGGTGGGCGAGTCGTCCGCCCGCGCGGCACTCCCGCTCAAACCGCTCGATGCGGTCTTTGCGCTGCTGGTCGGTCGCCCCGGCCGGCATGTTGAGTTCCTTCAGCGCGACCCGACGATCCATGGCGGGATCGTAGGCTTCGTACACGATGTCGTTCGACCGCGCAATTTCGCGGATGATCTGGTACTTGCCGAGGGTGGTGGGAAGGCTGCTCATTCCGCGGGTTGCCTACATAGAATAACGGGTGATCGCCCCGGTTCGTTCAGGTTATGCGGTCTCGACGGCTCTCTCGCGGGCTCACTCTGAGTTCTTGGCGGCTCGATAGGCTCGGACCCACTTGTCTGTAATCTCCGGTCGAGCGCTATGGAAGATTCCCTCGCCCTTCTCGTAACCTTGGCAGATCAACTCCGCGCTCGACCACTTCGGCAGATGCGGGATCAAGTAGTCCACGAGCAGGGTGCGCATCTCTTCCCCCGCGGAGCGAGCTTCCTCTTCTGAGTGGGCATTCCACTGCTTCCACTCCCGGCGGTCACGTAGGCACGAGACGGGCATGCTGATCGCGGGAGGGTGCCAAGGCTCGCGGTGCTCGTAACCCTGGCCGAGCCGAGCAAACTCCTCGGAGTACACCTCCACGGTCAGCGCGAGATGATACGCGCCATCCTCGATCGGGAGACAACCGCCCGCGGTCACCTTGATCTCGATGTCCTCTCCGACCCGCTTGACAAAAGAGTTGCCCTTCGTAACGAAACCCTCGGCCTTCAAGACGGGTCGGATGAGGTCTCGGATGATCGGCCAAAAGCGTTCCTTGGGCGTCTTGCGAAGCACCTCAGGCTCCGCCGCAGGCGCCGGGGCGAGCGGAGTCGCGGGCCTCAACAAGGCCTCAAACCGGGCACGCAGTTTCTTTAAACCCGATTGCTCCGAATCGCTCACAGAATCATCCTAGCAGACGAGTACCAAACTCCCACCCTTGATTCCGAACGTCAGACTCGTCTCACTTGAGCCTAAATTCCTCCTTGATTGTTGAACGGTTGCGGGTCGGAAATCCGTCCATAGCCTTAGGTCGGTCACCCCGTCCGGGAGTTCCCCAATGCGTATTTCACGATTCTTAGCGTTCGGGTGCTTGGCGCTCGCCCAAATGGCGATCGCTCAATATCCCAGCACCACTCCGGTCGTCACCAACAAACCGGCGGATCGGGTCATCAAGACCTCGGCCTCCGCTCCGCTGAACACCTTCAAGTTCTCACCCCAGGTCGTCGAAGTCAACGGCCAAGTGAAGCCGAAGCGCGAAGTCAAGAACGTCTTCGACTACTTGATCTTCGATACCCCCGAGCAGAACACGATCAACCTCGGCCAGATGAGCACCACACCTTCTCCTCTGACCCCGGGCAAGCTCTGGCCAGCGATCGGCTTTACGGGTTGGAATCCGCCCGACCCGGACATCGCCGTCGGACCAGACCACATCGTCACCGTGGTCAATGTCTCGATCGGTTTCTACCGAAAGGATGGAACCCGGCTGTTCCAGCAGGAACTCGGGGCCAACGGCTTCTTCAGCGGGATGGATGTCAAGCCGTTCGTGTTCGATCCGAAGTGCTTCTTTGACCCGATTTCGCAGCGGTTCTTCGTGGTCGCTCTCGAGATGGATGGCGCTTCTGAAACCAGCAAGTGTCTCGTTGCCGTC
>JANJUB010000036.1 GCA_024710805.1 Fimbriimonadaceae bacterium
GGACGCCCCGCTCGATGGCCGGAATGTCGAGCGCTACGCCGACATGCTGCGCGACTTCAGCTCGACCACGCAGTTCATCTTCATCACGCACAACCCGACAACCATCGAGGCTGCCCACATCTGGCTGGGGGTGACGATGCAAGAGCCGGGGGTCACATCGGTGATTCCTTGCTCGGTGCCGGTGGAGCCCTCGGGCCAAAGGCTTTTCCAGATGGAGTGACGCCCACCTTAACAGAGTTCATGTTCGAATCCCGTCAGCAAACGCTGTTTTGACGCTGTTTTGACGGTAAGGGTGAATCCTCACGCATACGCAGACTAGGTCTGCCGAGGTTTAGATGCATATTCTCACCATGCTCGTCGCGGCGACGCTCGCTCAAGGAGCAAGCCAACCGCCTGATTCCGGGGTTCTCCCAACCGGGTTCTTCATCAAGAATGAGGGTCAATGGCCCTCCGATGCCCGCTACCTGGCGCGATATCCAGGTCTGGACGTCTGGGTCACGGACGATGGCCTCCGGCTCGATGCCTACCGAGAGATCGACGTCAGCGACGAATCCGACCCGGTTTACCGAGCCAATCCGACCAAGGCCAAGACGTACCAGCGGGAGCGCGTGGTGGTCTTCAAGACGCTCCAAGGCGCGCGGACACCGTCATTCCAGTTGGAAGAGCCGACCAAGCACCGGATCAGCTATGCCCTCATCGAACAGGACAAGGACAATCGGCCCTCGGTTCGCAACCTAAATGGAGTCGCTACCGGACACCAGTTGAGGATGGCGGACGTGTACCCCGGGGTGGACATGGTGCTCTACTCGGACAAGGGTCGCCCTCGGTACGACTTTGAAGTCAAGCCCGGCGCCGATCCTTCGCAGATCGCCCTGAAACTCGACGGTGGCAACTCGACCGCATTGGTCGGCGACCGTCTCGTGGTCCGAACCGAGTACGGGAACATCGAACACCGCGAGCTCAAGACGTATCAGGAAGACGCGCGGGGCTCATCGCCCGTCAACGCACGGTTCGCGCTTCGAGGCGACATGCTGAAGTTTGAGTTGGGCGCCTACGACAGAACCAAGACGTTGGTTATCGATCCCGTCATCGTTTCGACGGTCGTCGGTGGTTCGGGCTTCGATGAGGCGCTTTGCGTCGATCATGGGCACGCGGGAGAAGGCGACTTCAACTTGGGGATAAAGGTTGCGAATTTTGGCGGGCGGACGCCTAGCCCTGACTTTCCGGTCGGTGTGGGCCAATCCAATGCGCGCAGCGAAGGTGACGGATTCATCGCGACGCACTATCTTGGACTCGGCTACTTCGACGTGCACATCTTCCAGACGGTCTATGACGACCGAGTGACCGCGATCGCAGGTGCAACCAACTCGCCGAACGTGGCATGGGTCAATGTCGCCTCACCGACGCCATTCGCCTATCTCGTCCAAGCGCCGTACTACGGTTCGGTCACGCTTCTTGAGCAGCTTGATGCACCTGGCGGCGTCTACATGTGGGACATCGATGTTCGTACTCCGAGTCCAAACCTTCTTTCCTCGGTGGGCATGGTGCAAGGTCCGGTAACGGGTCCGTCCGGTGGGGCCGAGCCGCTGAACTCGCCGTTCGGCGGATGGGATGGTTTCGTCCACATGTTCAGCGCGACGGTGAAGCTTCAATTGTATGTCGGTGGTTCGGAAACGGACGGACTGACAGCGGTGGACGTAGACTTTCTGGACAACATCTTTGCTCCCGAGCCGGAGCGGACCATCGGGTTCGCCGGATACACCGAGTCGCCCGATCTCTCGTTTGCTCGCAACTCCTCCTACGCGGGCGGAGGCGACGCCATAGTAGGCATGGCGCTGTACGATTGGGCAATAGTGAACACACATTACGTCGGGGGAAGCGGGTACGAAACCGCATCGGGAGCCAGTTGGTTTGGGCTGGAATCCTTCACTTTCCCGATCGTGAACCTGGCCATCGTCGGGCACACGCGATCCCAGAATTTCCCCCTTTCGACGCCAGTCCAGTCCACACCTCCCACCCCGGGAGAGCGGACCGGCTTCTATGCGGTTCACCGGGTGGTTCAGGAGACCATCGCCAACGACATGTTGCTCCAAAGAACTCGATCGGGTTACTTCGGCGGCGTGAATAGTGCGACGACGCTCACGGATTGTGAGTACATCAACAACACCGCGCTCGCCGTTGTGGGCCACACCATCGGTACCGACATGACGACGACCCAGAACGCCTTCCAAGCCTCCCCGTCTGGCAACAGCAGCGGGTTAGTGGCCCTATTGGATGTCGGCCAAGGCGAGGTCATGCTGTCCTCGTTCTGGGGCGGCTCGGCCTACGATGCGTTCAACGCGATGAGCCCGATGCGGTCCACCTATCCGATTCCGGGTCAAGGGTTCTGGAACGCGACCACAACCTTCTATGCTGTCGGAGCCACCACGAGCGCGGACTTCCCGATCGTCAACAGCGATCAGTACTATGAAGCAAGCGGCGATGCCACCTTGGCGGCTTTCGATCTGCGAACGGCCCAAAAGGTCCGGCTGGCTAAGAACACGCTTACGGGAGTGGATCAGACCACGGGAACGGTGTTCTTGACTCTGCCCAACTACGTGGAAGATACGACGGTGCAGCTCATGTCCACCAGCAGCCGAGTGCAAGTCCCCACGTCCGTCGTGGTGCGCAAGGGCCAACGTACGGCTGCGTTCCCAGTGGCTACGCTGGACGTTCTTTCGTCCCAGACAGCGCAGATTGTCGCTCACGCACTGGATGCCACGGTGAGCACCGAGGTCACCGTCGGAGCGCCGCCGCTGATCGGCAGGTTGGTGTTCAACGGCGCAAGCGGGGCCAACGTGCCGACGCAGGCGACCCTACAGTTCAGAGAGCATCTGCGGCCGGAGGTGCTGATCGAGAAGGTTGTCGCGCTTGACGCCAATGGCAACTTTGCCACCGAGGCACCGAGTGGACGGGTCTTCGACGTCAGCGTCAAGGAGTCGGTCTACCTGAGGCGCACGCTCTCGCTGGACTCGCGCACCGACCCGCTGGACAATGTCCAGTTCGGGATGATCCCCGGCGACTGCAATGGGGACAACTCGGTCAATCTGTTCGACTTCCTCGTGTTGCGACAGGCCTTCGGCAGCGCGCCGGGCTCGCCCAACTGGAATGATCGAGCCGACCTCAACCGAGACGGGTCCGTGAACCTCGTGGACTTCGTGATGCTTCGAAGCAACTACGGTCGCTCGGGCGACCTGTAGGTGGCTCGGCATCCCTTCGGCGGCTCTCTGTCTGCCGAAGGGGTGCCCCGCAAATCCCTTGGACCAGAAGGTTGAGCCGCGATATGTCAAACTGGTCAGTTCCTATGAGTTCCAAAGGCATCACCTCGCGTGCGGAAAACTACAGCGACTGGTACAACGAACTGGTCCTGCGATCCAACCTGGCCGACTATTCGCCGGTCCGGGGCTGCATGGTGATCAAGCCGCACG
>JANJUB010000090.1 GCA_024710805.1 Fimbriimonadaceae bacterium
CATCTGCTCGCTGTTTACGCCGTCGTTGATGTAGTACTCGCGGTGAACCGGATTGCCGGCCGCTTCGAGAACGTTGCAGAGCGTCGAACCGAAGGCGGCGCCTCGGCCGGAGCCGATCGTGATCGGCCCGTTCGGGTTCACCGAGACGAACTCGACGTTGATCCGCTGAGGGTTCGGGTTGCTTTTGCCCGCCGCATGAGCCAGTTGCTCACCTTCGGCGAGCAGCGGAGTCAGCCAGCCCGCGACATAGCCCGGCGTCAGTCGAAAGTTGATGAATCCCGGCCCGGCGACCTCGATGGATTCAAAAACTGAAACATCGGCAACCGCCTCCCGCACCATTTCGGCGAGTTCGCGCGGGTTCTTTCCGGCCGGCTTCGAGGCCACCAGCGCGAAGTTGGTCGCGAAGTCGCCGTGGGCGGGATCTCTGGGGTCGGCGATCTCGGCGCGAGGAAGGCCCGACGGCAGACGCCCCTCGCGAACGAGTGCGTCGATGGCATGCTGGAGCCGCTGGGTGAGATCGTGCCGAATCACCCTAAGGTTGTACCCGCGACAGGTTCAATACGACTTACGATGGCAGGTTGTTGCCGACGACGTCGAGGATGATCGTGAGCACCATGAAGCCGATGCCCAGGCCAAGGGTGAGCCGAGAAATCAGGTCGTCGATGCTGGCTTTGCCCTTGAACGACGTGCGGATGCTTCCACCGCCCGACATGGCGTCGCCCTTACCCGTGGCAAACACGAGCAAAGCGAACAGCACCGCCACAGCGACGGCTAGACCAAACAGGATGTTGTAGAAGACCAGCACGGCTCGCGGAGTATACCCGTGAGCGAACTCCCCCTCTCCGCGAGTGGCTCGTCTCGCGGGGAGGGGGTCGGGGGGTGGGGTCAAGCCAGATGTTACCGAGACCACGAGGCGCGGGTTGGCCGGTTGCCCTTCGCGCAGGGCCTCGTTCACTTCGTGACTCGAAACCTGCGCCTAACACGTGTAGCCTCAACCACTTTCCTCTCCACCCCCAACCCCCTCCTCTCACCGGAGTGAAAGGAGGGGGCTCGGATTCAGAACGCGGCCACGAGGTCCTCGTGCCGGGGGCCGGCCTCGTCGCAAACCGCGTATCGTCCTCGCCCAAACATCACCACCCCCGCGTGGCGGCCCTTCGCGTCCAGCACATAGAACTGCAGGTTGAATCCCGGACGCCCCGACTCATGCTGCAGTCGCTTCTCGGTGTTGGCCGCGACCCGCTTCAGAGCCGCGATGCCCGCATCCTTGGGATGCGCGCCGCGCCGAAGCTCCTCCACGATCAGGTAAGAACTCAGGTTGTAGAGGTTGGCTTCGCCCCGACCCGTCGAGCCCGCCGCGCCCACCGCGTTATCGACATAGAGCCCCGCGCCGAGGATGGGCGAGTCGCCTACGCGGCCGGGAATCTTGAAAGCGAGACCACTGGTCGTCGTCACGCCAGCGACGTCGCCCTTGTCGTTGATTCCGTTG
The DNA here is from genome assembly GCA_024710805.1 of Fimbriimonadaceae bacterium. GTDB lineage: Bacteria > Armatimonadota > Fimbriimonadia > Fimbriimonadales > Fimbriimonadaceae > JANJUB01. The sequence continues at coordinate 1,487 of JANJUB010000090.1, forward strand.
CAGTTGATGGTTCCGTAATAGTGCTCGGGGTCGATCCAGCCGTCCTCGATCATCGACCGCGCCACCGCATCGCCGTCGCGCTTGGCAGGGTCCAGATAGTGGCCGGGGTCGGTGCGCCGCATCCATTCCAGCCACGCCCTGCGGGAAGCATCGGTGTTCAAGTCGGTTTCGATGGTGAACCCCATGCGGCGGGCGAACTCCCGCGCCCCGGGGCCAACCAAGAGGTGGTGGTCGGTGTGCTGCATCACGGCCCGGGCGACCAAACTCGGCGTCCGAACGCCCTCAAGACACGCGACGCCGCCCGCCCACTTCTTGCGTCCGTGCATCAGGCAGCTGTCGAGCTGGACAACGCCCTCGGCGTTCGGCAATCCGCCGTAGCCGACCGAGGTGTCCGCCGGATCGAGCTCGACGATGTTCACCCCCGCGACCAGCGCATCCAGCGCGTCGGTGCCACCGGTCATCATCCGAAAGGCGCGCTGGACGCACGTCTCGTTCGTGTCGTGCTTGACCGTGTTGCCGTTGCCCGAGGCGATGACGACGGGCTTGATCGACGACTGGGGAACCCAAATGTGGGGGAAGCTCTTGACGACCGGCGCGGCGGTGAGCCCCGCTGCGGTGGCAATGAGTTCGCGACGCGTGATGCTCATGGCGCCAGTTTAGCGGAATCCGAAATCTTCTTTGGCAGGGTCTCGTAGTTTCCCGTTATGGCTGCGAAAATGGCACTGGCTTGGATCCGCCGCGACCTACGGTTGTCGGATCACGCGGTGCTATCCGAGGCCACCGCCGCGGCCGATCAGACGGCGGTCCTGTTCGTCTTCGACACGAACATTCTCAACTGCCTGGAGCGCGACGATCGCCGCGTCACCTTCATTCGCAAGTCGCTGATCGAAGTGGATGAGGGGCTTCGCCGGGCGGGCTCGCGACTGATTGTGCGCATCGGCGATCCGCTCGTCATCGTGCCCGAAGTTGCCCGACAGCTCGGCGTGGATTCGGTCTACGCCGGGCGTGACTTTGAGCCGTACGCGATCGAGCGCGATGCCGACGTGGGCTGTCTGCTGAGCCGCCACGGCATCCGCTTCGAGCAGCCGTTGGATCACGTGATCCAAGGCGCGGACGAACTGTTCAACCAGACCGGCGAGCCGTTCCGCGTGTTCACCCCCTACAGCAAGGCATGGTTGGCGCGATATCAACCGGAGATGGCCGCCGAGCGGGTGGTCGATCTGGGCAAGCTCGTGCCGGCCGACCAGCTCGAGGGGCATGGCCAGGCGTGGGATTGGGACGATATTGGGTTCGTCGAGAGCGACCTTTGGGTTCAGCCGGGCGAGTCCGGGGCGAAGCGCCAGTTCAGGGATTTCCTGCCCGCGATCGAGTCGTACGCCACCCTGCGCGATTTCCCCGCGCTGGAGGCGACCTCGGGTCTCAGCGTGCACCTGCGGTTCGGCACGCTCTCGATCCGCGAGTGCGTCCGTGAAGCCGTGGCTCGGCTGCCGCATTCGCAGAAGTGGCTGAGCGAGCTCATCTGGCGAGAGTTCTATTCGATGATTCTCGGACAGTTCCCGCATGTGGTCGAATCGACGTTCCAACCTGCGTACCGCGAACTGGAGTGGCCCGGCGATCCCGCGCACTTCGAAGCTTGGAAGGAGGGTCGCACCGGCTACCCGATCGTCGACGCCGCGATGCGCTGCCTCAACGCGACGGGCTGGATGCACAATCGCCTGCGCATGGTGGTGGCCTCGTTCTTGACCAAGGACCTGCTCCTCGACTGGCGGCTCGGCGAGGCGTACTTCGCGCAGAAGCTGCTTGATTTCGAACTCGCCAGCAACAACGGCGGCTGGCAGTGGGCGGCCTCGACGGGCGTCGACGCCCAACCGTACTTCCGCATCTTCAACCCAATTCTGCAGTCGAAGAAGTTCGATCCCGACGGCGTGTTCATCCGTCGCTGGTGCCCGGAACTGGCGTCGCTAAAGAACGAGTGGATTCACTGCCCATCCGAGGCGCCGATGTTCAACCAGATGGACGCGGGTTGTGAGATCGGGGTCCACTACCCCGCGCCGATTGTCCGTCACGCGGAGCAGAAAGAGCGCGCGGTGGCCTTGCTTGCGCGAGGGTAGGTCTACCGCCTTCCGCTTAGGCGCGTGAGCGCAAGTGAACTGGAATGGGATGGCGTTAAAGCACGTTGGTGGCTTACCAGGTCTTCCTGATGTCCCAAAAAATGACGACACCGGCCATGACTGGTATCAAAGGGGGGCGGGTTACACTCAATACCTCAGGGATCAGCCGTTGAGCCCCGGAGTGTCTGTCCATGAAAGCCCTAGTCGTGTTCGCTTGTATTGCCAGTCTCGCCGCATCCAGTCTCGGCCAAGATACGTTCTCGTGGCGCTACTATCGGCCCGGCAACACCGGCATTCAGGGCGACATTTGCGAAGCGCTCTGGGTCGGACCCGATGGGAACCCGTGGATTAGCGGTTACGATGCCGGGTTTGAAGAAGGGGGAATCGCAAAGTTCATCCAGTCTGAGAATCGATGGCAGAACCTCTCGAACGTGGATTATCCCGTCATCGGGCACCCCGAAAACACAGGAACCGCCCGGATTTCCGACATCGATATCGATGCCAACGGAAACATGTGGATGGCGACCGGAACAGGCGGCCTTTTCTACAACCCGTCCGCGGGTCCCAGTTCGCTTCGGCGGTTCGGAGCTGACAACTCCCTGATACCCGGCGGGTGGAACCGCGGGGTCGAGGTCGCGCCCGACGGCACGGTGTGGTTCTCGTCATACAGCACGGTCTGGGGTTCAGGTGGCGTCGCGAGATACACGCCGGCCACAAATCAATGGCTGGTGTTCGAGTCTTATGGCGGGGGGCCGCTGGCCATCCAGCCCAAACCCGGCAGCGGCTACTACGTCTGGACCATGCTCGGTCCCGAAGTTGCTCGCTTCGACAGCTCGACCGCGACTTGGACGGTGCTTCCCAAGGTCAACGACAACCCGAGCCATCTCATCGGAAACAACCTGACCGATTCAGCGGGCAACACTTGGATGTACAAGTGGACCGATGCGACGATGAATGAGATCCGCTTGGACCTTCGTCGGCCCAATGGCACTTGGGCGAACGTGCCCCATGCCCCGTTCGATGTTCCCTTCAACAGCGCTCAGGGGCTCCGGACGATCGCACCGAATCAGGCGCTCGTCGTCGATGGCGGGGGAACGGCGTATCGGTTCAATGGCACCAGCTGGATCTCGCTAGGCTGGTGGCAGAACACGTCGTGGAACTACGACATCGATCAAGATGCGAATGGCAACGTGTGGGTGTGCGGCATCGGCGGAGCCGCGAGGCGCGATGCGGTGACCGGCGTGTGGCAGCGCTATCGTCTTACGAACACGAGTCAGTTCGATTCGTTTAACAACGACCTCACGTTGGGAGCAGACGGCACGATGTACGCGACGGCCAACGCAGGTCCCGGTTACGGCGGCATGGTGAAGTTCGACGGCCAGCGCTGGGTGGGCTTCAACAACCACCACTACGGCTTGGGTATCGACTGGCCGTTCCCGACCGACAACAGCGAGCGGGTGTACAAGCGCCCTTCCAACGGAGAGTTGGTCGTCAACCCGATGTTCAACGGCCTGCATAGGTTTGACGGCACTAGCTGGTTCAACCTCAACGTGGGGACCGACTCAGTCGATGACATCGTCGAGGACTCACTTGGCCGGCTGTGGGTGACCTACTACGGCAACCTGAAGTTCCTGTCTGGAAGCGGTTGGGTCCAAGTCGCGAACGACATCCTCGGCGACAAGCTAAGAAGTGATCCGAGTCGACCGGGGACGGTGGTAGCTATGGGCTGGACGAGCATCATCCGGACGGACGGCTTGACGACCCGCACATGGACCATTGAAGACTTTCCGATGCTTGACCCCCAGAGCGATCAGTTCAAAGGCATCGCGGTCGCGGAAAACGGGATTCTGTGGATCGGTGCCTACACCGTCAATCTGCCCGACAACAGCGTGATCATCAAGCTGAACATGAATAGTGGCGCCTACACGACCTACCGAGAGAGCCAAGGGTGGCCCTTCCCCGGCGAGTATGCCATGCCCCTCGCGGCGACGCCCGACGGCAAGGTCTGGATGCAATACGACTCGGACTACTTGGTTGCCCAGCGCGGCATGTTCTGGTTCGACGGCACGAACGTCGGCGTGTTCCCGGCTCCGTCGGGCGGCGAGCCGCAATGGGGCGGGCTTCCGCATGCGGCAATCTACGATCTCGAGGTCCGGCCCGTCACTTCCGGCTATGAGCTTTGGATGAGCTGCGCCAGCCGAGGCATTGCCGTTTTGAAAGTGATCAACGCCCAACAGACCCCGGCGATCACAACGATCTCTCCCACCAACGTTGTCGCCAATCAAGGCAACTTCACACTCACGGTGAACGGTTCGAACTTCGTGAGCGGCACATCTACGGTCCGCTGGAACGGCGTCGCCCAACCGACAACCTTTGTCAGCACAACGCAACTCACCGCTACCATCGCGAACTCGACGAACCAGACGATCGCCTTGATCCCGATCACGGTGGCCAACGGAACCCTGGTCTCCAACTCGGTGAACCTGCGAGTTCGAGGAACGGTCAGTCCGGTTTCATTCGCCGTACCGAAGGGTGGAATTTTGGCCGGTGGCCTTCCCGAGCTCCAAGCGAGCGACGATCTTCGGCTCCGTGTTCGACCGGACTTCTCGGGCGCGCGCCTCGATCCGAACATCGTGATCGAAGGCGCCTTCCCGGCGCCCGTGGCCGCGCCGTCGGAGCTTCACTTTAAGGTAGAGCTGAACGCAACTCAGGGTCCCAATGCGCTGAAGGTACAAGGCTTCGATTACGTGAGCAACGATTGGGTCGATCTCGTGACGACGACGACGAGCATGATCGACACAACGTATGTTCATGCGATCACTTCCAATGCGAGCCGATACGTGTCGGGCGGCCAAATGAAGATGCGGGTTTGGGTTCGAGCCCTGGGGACGAATGGCTCGCGCGGTTGGGAGACCCAAGTCGACCGGATGTTCATTGAAGTTCACCCCTGACGCTGCGAGTGTATTCTGCATCCTTCCCCTGGCAGGGGAAGGCCTGTGAGCGCAGCGAACAGGGATGGGGTGGGTGTTCAAATCTCCACCCCACCTCTTCGCGCATGAACGCGAAGAGCCCCTGCAACTGGAGGATTCAGACTGGTTCGCTACAATTGACTCGGATGCTCGATCCCAATCGCCCCGCGCTGGTCCTCGCCCCGATGGACGGCATCACTGACGCCCCGATGCGGGCGCTACAGGGACTGAGCGGCGCGTTCACCTACGCGGTATCCGAGTTCATCCGGGTGAGCGGCGAGCCGCTCCCGAGAAAGGTCTTTCTGCGCGAGGTGCCCGAACTCGCCCACGGCGGGTTGACGCCGACCGGGCTACCGGTTCAGGTGCAGATCCTTGGCGGCGACCCCGAACCGATGTCCGTGTCGGCGGCGAATGCGGTCCGCGCGGGCGCGACCGCGATCGACATCAACTTCGGCTGCCCGGCCCCTACCGTGAACCGCAACGACGGCGGCGCATCGCTGCTTCGTTACCCCTGCCGCATCCGCGAGATTGTCGCCGCGGTGAGGGAGTCGGTTCCCGCCGAGATTCCCGTGTCGGCGAAGCTGCGCCTTGGCTGGGATACGACCGATGCGATCTACGAGAACGCGGCGATGGCCGCCGAAGGCGGAGCTTCGTGGCTCACGATCCACGCCCGGACGCGGGTGCAGAGCTACCAGCCCCCGGTGTACTGGGAGCCCATCCGGCAGGTGCGCGAGTCACTCGGACTGCCGGTGATCGCAAACGGCGACATCTGGACCCTAGACGACTTTCATCGCTGCCGGGAAATCACGGGCTGCCAGCACTTCATGCTCGGCAGATCGGCCTTGGCAAACCCGTCGCTACCGGTCTTGATCGCGAAGGAACTTGGCATCGCCCGCGAGGATGCTTCGTCAGAAGTCGATTGGGAGCGGCTCTTTCGCACGCTGCTGGCGTATGCGGAAGCGTACGGCGATCGGATCAAGCCGCGGTCGCTCATGCGGCTAAAACAATGGCTCAAGATCGCCCACAACCACGGCAACTTTACGCAGTTCAATGTGCTGAAGCACGCGGAATCGGTGGAGCAGTTCTTCGAGTTGCTTGCTGCCTAGCGACGTCCGAAACCTAACGTGGGGCAGGGATGCCTCGTGCCCTGCAAAAGCGATCCGCTTCTCCCCACCCCCCCAACCCCCTCCCCGCGAGACGATCATTCGCGGAGAGGGGGAGCCAGCACATAGTCAACCGCTTCCACCAGCGTCGGGAAGACCGCCTCGGGCGGATAGTTCCAACCGCTGCCGTCTTCTTCTGGGGGTGTTACGCCAGTGTGCACAAGCAGCGGGCGGCATCCTGCGCGGGCGCCGGCTTCGATGTCCGTCCACTTGTCGCCGATCATGAACGCACCGGCTGGGTCGAAGCCAAACTCCTCGCCGGCAGCGAGGATCATGCCCGGCGACGGCTTGCGCCACGGGTGCTTGTCGCGGTCGTGCCAGGTGCAGTAGTAGAACTTCCGAACTTCAAAGCCGCGAGCCCGCAGAGGGGCCTGGATGGCTTCGGTGATTCGGTCGAGTTCGGCCTGCGTGGTGATGCCGAGTGCGACCCCTTGCTGATTCGAGACGACGTAGATCTCGAATCCCGCGTGATGCAGCCGCTCCAGGCAGTCAACGGTATACGGGAAGATCTCAAGTTGCTCGAGTTTCGCAAGATAGGGCGTGATGTCGCGGTTCAGCACGCCATCGCGGTCGATAAAGATCGGCTTTCTCATATCTCAGCGTCCTCGGTGCATTTGTAGCCGCCGGATGCCATTGTGCCGGCGTGAACTTTGCGCTAAGTCAGGATCAGCGAGGGTACGACACATCCCTCGCCCACAACAAATGCGATGGTAGAAATCACGAAGTGACCTCTCGAGCTCACCCGAGCCAACGCGCGCCAAACCGTGCCAATCCGAGCAAACCCGAAACCAAGATTTCATGGCACCCCCTCTAGGTGTCGCCGGTTGCGGTAGCTCCACAGCAGGCCGACCGCCACACAAATGCCGCCGAGCAGCATGATCAAGGGCACCCCCTGGAACGACGACCTCGGGTCCCCCTTCGACTCCCGCGCGATCCAACCGAAGAGCAGCATGCCGAACGGGCCGATGCCCGAAATGGCCCACACGTGCATCGAGATGACCCGGCCCCGCAGCCGCTCCGGCGAAAGAAGCTGGAATAGGCTGTTGGTGGTGTTGAACTGGATGATCGAAGAGCCTCCGAGCACCGCAAACAAGGGGAACGCGACCCACGGTGTGCGGGCAAACGGGATGATCAGCAACCCGACCGCCAGCGAACTCATCGCAATCTGAATCAGCCGCGCCTTGCCCGGCAGGTGGGCGACGGCGGTGGTGATGAGAAGACCCAGAATCGCCCCGATGCCGACCGACGTCATCGCGCCGCCGACCAGCTTGGAGCTGGCCTCGCGAACCTGCTCGCTGCTGAGCGCGGCAAATCCCGCGCCGTATTGAATTTCGACCAGCTGCCGCGCGAAGGCGGGCATCAGCGCCAAGTACGCGATGCCGAACGCCGAAACGATGCCTTCCATCACGAACAGCGTGCGCAGCCGCATGTCTTTGAACGTGTAACGCATCCCCTCGAGCATGAGGTCGAGGATGGGTTGCGGCTCTCGGGCGACCGGTCGTAGGTCCGCACGAATCAGCATCGCCGCCGAGATAAGCCCCAGGTAGCTGAAACCATTGATGGCGTAACACATCTGCGGACCCACCTGCGTGTAGAGGATCGCGCCGATGCCCGGGCCGATGATCCGCGCAACGTTGAACGTAAGCGCATTGAGTGGCACCGCCGCGGAAATCTCCTCGGGGGGCACCACCTTGCCGAGAATGGACTGCCGGGTCGGCATCTCGAAACAGCCGACCACGCCGAACGTCAGCGCGACCATGAGGATGTGCCAGTAGGCGATGAACCCGAAGTAGGCGGCGGCGGCCAGAAAGAGCGCGCCGGTCGCCATCAGGGCTTGAGTCGCGATCAGGATGTTTCGCTTGTTGAAGGTATCAGCGAGGGTTCCCGCGAAGGGACCGAGCACCGCCGCTGGCGCCATGCCGCAGAAGGTGACCAGGGCGAGCTTGGCCTCGTCGCCGGTGAGTTCGTACACGAGCATGCCCTGCGCGACATTCTGAATCCAGCTTCCCGTGAACGAGAAGAAGGCGCCAAACCACAGCAGGCGGAAGTCGCGATAGCGGAAAACGCGGGCGATGTTCGATCGAGGGCGGGGATCGTCGCTCAACAGGGTGGAGTCTACTCGGGGGAGGCGTCAGTGGGTCGCTTACCTCTATACTCGTGGTCTAGAGGGCGTCAAGACGACGCGTCTTGAGGAAAGGAGAGGGTCTACTCGGCGAAAACGTGTCGGCCCTCTTGGGCCTGGGCGTCCCCGGGTCAATCACATGTACAACTGCTGCTGGCCATGACCTGGGCGCGACCACTCCCATTCCTTGCTCGGGAAGTGCTCGGCATACAATAGCGACAGAAATGGACCACACTCCCCTGATTGCCCGCGTTCGAGCAGCATTCCCCGATCCTGGATGGGCAGCCGAGGAAGACCCAGATGACGGTGCTCCGATGTGCTTGGACCGCAAGTACATCAAGGAGCACTATCACAACAAGCGCTGGTGCGAAATTTCGAGCCACGAACTTGGCTGGATGAGCCAAGATGGCTGGGCCTTTTCGGAAGGTGAGCTACTCTACTTCCTACCTGCTTGGATCATCGACGACCTTCAGCGGGGTTGGGACCACCTGGCCAAGCTTCAGGGCTATCTCGACGAAGCTCGCGACCGGATTGTCCAAGACTTCACCGACGAGCAACAAGCGGTGTTGCTCGAAGTCCTCCTGCTCGAGTTCCCCGAGAAGGAACCGTTGTCCCCTGATCGTCTAATCGGGAGGCTTCTCGAGACCCAAGGCAAGTCGGATGGCCGGCCCACCTTCGACTATTGAAGCCCACGCTGAACGTGCGCTATTCAAGTTCGCTGCCCGGGACTAATCGAATCTCGGCCATTGGGTCTGGGAGCGTAGATGCGTCGACACGCAACCAGAGATGTCGACGCCCTCCTCGTCGCGTTCGCTTGAGCCCGGAGGGATCGCAGAGATTAGCCGCGGGTCGTAGACCCGGGGATTGGAGCCGCCCAGACCCGCACCCTGGAGGGGTGCAATGTCTGCGACCCCGCTGGGGTCGTGGGTTTCGGCGCTGTCCCGGGGTCTCCCGGAGTCGACCCCGGGCTAATCTCTGGAACCCCTCCGGGGTTGCCGTACAATGAAGGCGTGAAGCGGCGGACCAAAGCTTTCCTCGGCCTCATCTTCACCCTTCCTCTTGTGGCTTTCGTTGGCCAGTGCCTATTCGTTTCGAAAGTTATCGACCCTGGCTGGGGACCGCACGGGGACAGGCCTTGGAGTCAGCCCCAGTGGCTCGCCCGCTACGGTCTCTCAGACGCGGCCGTTTGGGACTTCCCGTCAAGAATGGCAATGGCACTGGCGATTACCGGCTTGGTCATCCTCATCGCGTCCTTCGTGCGAAGGAACGCCTTGTTTGGGTTCGCCGGTGCGCTGTGTGTTGTGGCTTCGCCGCTGCTGTGGCTCCACTTTATGATTGTCAGCTTCTGAGCAACGTACAAAGTAGCACTGAAGCGGCGGCGGTGGTGGTTCATCAGTCTTGCCATCGCCCTCCTCGCCGCGTGCGTTTGATCCCGGAGGGATCGCAGAACTTAGCCGCGTGGTCGAAGACCCGGGGTTGTTCGCCACCCACGGCCGCACCCTGGAGGGGTGCTAGAACATCAGTCTCCCGACCAGGCTAGGTGCCAGCTCAAGGCCAAGGAACCGGGGGCGCAAGTCAATTAACGGTGAACCCAGCTTCCTTCCGGCGCGTCAACATAGTTATGGGAGACTGCTACCCACCCCCTTCGGGCGACGGCACGTGCAACAACTACTCAACGTATCAGTACCTCCACTCCAGCGTCGATGGTGCAGACAATAACGTCTTCACGTTCGATTCGCGGAGCGGCCCGCACCTCATCGTGTCCAACAGCCCCGAGACCATCGGGGGCAGCGGCCTCTCGGTCTCTTCGTGGATCAACCTGTACAAGGCGCACATCCCCATTCCCGCTGGGACGACCACTTTCCGAGTCTTCTTTTGGCACGTCAACGACTACACGTCAGGCGACACGCAGTTCAACCTCTACGTGTCGATTCCAGGAGGCGGATCGATTTCATCGAGGAAGCGGAAGCTATACAACGGCGCTTACAAAGACATATTGTCCCGCGGAATGTGCCTTGCGGAAAAGCAGCTCTACGCTGAGTTGGACACGGTCTCGGGGACCTTGACCGTTCCATCCTCGGGCGAGGTCGCGCTCTGGGCGGCGGTGACGGCGGAAGACAAGCAAAGCGACAAGTTCAGCCTCGTCGCCTGCGTGGAAGAGTTCACAGTCAGCGTTTCGGAGGCGACCTACCTTAACTTCCGATCCGTCGTCAGCCGCGATGGGACCTGGGGAGATTGGGGGACGTATGACGGCGGTTCCGACAACGTAGCCACTGTGGGTGCTGCTCCCCGAGGATGGTGGCCGTATTCAAAGCTGGTTATGACTCATGAGACTGAGTTCAACTGCGCCTTAATCGGCAGCCATCCAGTCTGGACCCAACTCAGCATCTGCTATGACGAGGGCGTGGAGATCAGCTCAGATGGATTTGCCGTGCAGACCGGCACCAATCCCGATTCGACCCCGGCCGACAAGTACGGGAAGAGAAACAAAGGTGCCTATGGAGCAAATCTCGAATACAAGCTAAGAGCAACGGCAACGGGCAATTCTGGGCGTCTCTATATCGGCCTCCTCGGCTATGAGACTATGAAGTTCGCTGGCGCCGGCAGGATCATATCACCTGACACTCTTCCCAAGCTCTGCGTCCCGAAGTTCCGATGTGAAGAAGATGGGGAAGCAGATGGACACCGGAACTGTCTTGATCTCTTACAGCAGAAGTCGCCAAAGTATTACTCGATCGGCGTTGGGGAGCATTTTGAGGCGCGACTTGACTTCGCCGTGGGCGGCGCCGCCACGACTCCCGTCAACGTCCTCCTTGCCCGAGAAGGGCTTTGGGCTGTGCCTGCACAGGGAGGCAGTTGAGATGAGAATGCTCCCCACACTTCTTGTTGGGCTGTCGGCCCTAGCTTTGCAACTCACTTACCAGCGTCCAACCCAAGCACAGTTGGACGTTAATCGAGCCGTAGATCGCTTGGACATTGCTTCGGCCAGAGCTTATCTTCAGCGTGGCCTTCGTCCGCAAAGTATCGCTCAGGTCGTCAACGGCCGCGACCGTGAGTCTGAGCGCATCGCGATGCTCGAACTGCTCGCCGAGTTCAGGTTCGACTTCCTGGATGATCAGTTGACGACCTGGGGCTCTGCAGCAAAGAAGGGCTCCCCAAAGATCGTCGAGTGGCTTCTCGATCATGGGATGCCCATTGAGCCGATCCGTAATCGCTGGCTCCCATTGCACAATGCCCTAATCGCCAATGAGGTCGACGTTGTCGAGCTGTTGTTGAAGCGAGGAGCCAGTGCGACCGAAGCCTGTATGGATCGAGGAAACGTAGCCGGTTTCATGGAGGAGCTTGAAAACGGGAAGGCGAACTATCGATACGATTCCAACTACAAGAGCGTCGCCGAGTTCCCCCTTCAGGTCGCCGCCGGAGCTGGCAATTGGCGGGCGGTTGAGGTGCTTGTCAAGTATGGAGCGAACGTCAATTTCGAAGATTTCGAAGGTGAAACCGCCCTGCATTGTGCAGCCATGAGGCCCGACAACGGCCGGGTGATTCGGGAACTGGTCGTGCGCGGTGCCGATCGACGCATCCTCTCTCGGATCGGCGAAACGCCGCTCCAAGTCGCCCAAAGACTCAAACACGAATCGAACGTCCGCTCACTCTTGCGGCCTTAGGTTGTCACCATTGAAGTTGGGATTTCGTCATTCCGTGTAGACTGAAAGGGATGCTCGGCCTCTCAAAGCGCGCCCAGGCCATGCCGCCGTCGCCCATTCGGAAGCTCGCACCTTTTGCCGCGGCTGCCAAGGCTCGCGGCGTCGAAATCTTCCACCTGAACATCGGCCAGCCCGATGTGCCCAGCCCCGAAGGCTTCTGGCGAGCCGTCCGCGAAACGCCGCTCGATGTGCTCGAATACAGCCCGTCCGACGGCATTCCCGAACTCAAGACTAAGGTCGCCGGCTACTACCGCTCGATCGGGCTCGAAGTCGGCCCCGAGAACGTGATTGTCACCACCGCGGGCAGCGAGGCGCTCAGCTTTGCCCTGCTCAGCGTGCTCGGCGAGGGCGACGAAGTCATCATCCCCGAGCCGCTCTACGCGAACTACATCGGCTTCGCGACCGCCGCCGGGGTCAAGGTTCAGCCCCTGCGCACCTATCTGGACGACGACTTCCGACTGCCGGGCATCGAAGCCTTCGAAGCCGCGATCACCCCGCGCACGAAGGCGATCCTCGTGTGCAATCCGGGGAACCCGACCGGCGCCGTCTACACGCCCGACCAGATGGAAGCCCTCCGCGACCTCTGCCTCAAGCACAGCCTCTATCTTATCGGCGACGAGGTGTACCGCGACTTCAACTACACCGACGAGCCGGTGCTGTCTGTGCTCAACCTCAAGGGCATGGAAGAGCAAGCGATCATGATCGACTCGGTCAGCAAGCGTTATTCGCTCTGCGGGGCTCGGGTCGGCTTCTTGGTGACTCGAAACAAGGACATCTTGGACGCGGCTTTGCGTATGGCCCAAGCCCGGCTCTCGCCGCCGACGCTCGAGCAGATTGGCGTGATCGGTGCGCTCGACACCCCGGCGTCGTACTTCCACGACGTACGCGAGGAGTTCCGCCACCGCCGCGATACGCTAGTGCGTCGGCTGCGCGCAATGCCCGGCGTGAAGGTGCCGCAGATCAATGGCGCGTTCTACGCCACCGTCCGATTGCCGATCGACGACTCCGACCGCTTCTGCCAGTGGCTGCTCGAATCGTTCAACCACAACGGCAAGACGGTGATGCTCGCCCCGGCGACCGGGTTCTACTCGACCCCCGGTGCCGGAACTGACGAAGTCCGCATCGCATACGTGCTGCGCGCGGAGCGGTTGGAAGCGGCCATGGACGTCCTTGAGGCGGCTCTGGCTGTCTATCCGGGCCGCCGCGAAGCCGTGGGAGGCAAAGTCTAATGGCCGCCAAATCTTGGAAAGAGTGGGAAAAGCCCCTCATCGAGCTTGAGGACGCGCTGACCAAGCTGGTCGAGCGCTCCAAGGTCGCGCCCGAAGCCGAGCGTGCCGAGATCGAAGCCAAAGTCGCCGAGTACGAGCGGCGTCGCGATCACTACATCGATGTGATGTACAGCCGCCTCGGCCCGTGGGAGAAGGTGCTGGTGGCGCGGGCGGAGAAGCGCCCGTACACGCTGGACTACGTGCAGGCGCTCTTTACCGACTTTATCGAACTCGACGGCGACCGCCGCTACGGTGCTGATCATGCGATTGTCGGCGGACCGGCGATGTTCGAAGGTCGACCCGTGATGGTCGTCGGACACCAGAAGGGGCGGAACATCCAGGAGCGCCAGTTTCGCAACTTCGCGATGGCCAAGCCCGAGGGCTACCGCAAGGCGATGCGCCTGTTCGAAATGGCGAATCGCTTCGGCCTGCCCGTGGTGACGTTTGTGGATACGCCCGCCGCCGACCCGGGGGTCGAGAGCGAGGCGCGGGGCATCTCCGAAGCTCTGGCGGCTTCGATGCTGCGCATGTTTGAGCTGCGCGTGCCCACGATTTCGGTGGTCGTAGGCGAGGGCGGTAGCGGCGGTGCGCTCGCGATCGCGGTCGCGAACTCGATTTTGATGCAGGAGCACGCGATCTACTCGGTCATTCCGCCCGAAGGTTGCGCGGCGATCTTGTGGCGGGCCCCCGAAAAGGCCCCGCAAGCCTCGGCGGCGCTTCGTCTGACCGCCCAAAGCGCGCTCGAACTGGGGTTGATCGACGGCATTCTCCCCGAGCCTCGCGGTGGAGCGCATCGCGATCCTGCCGAGGCGGCGGCGATCATCCGAGAGGCTCTTCGAACCCAGCTGGACGACCAATCGAAGCGTTCAGGTGACCAACTCAAGGCCGAGCGCTACGAGAAGTTTCGCGCGATGGGCCACTTAATTTCGCCTCCGGTCGAGCAGCCTCCGCTCATCGCGTAGGTTCAATCCGACGTAAATGCGTGTCCGTACCCTCAATTTCGTTTGACATTCTGCGTCAAAAGCCGGGTAAACCTCGTCTTGTGCAAAAGAAGCGCAAAAATCAGGTTCGTTTGAATCTGATATGCGTTATACTCAGCACGTTGGATGAAGTCGGGAAACCGGCCATCCGTATAGAGGAGGAGTTAACGAAATGAAGTTCTACAACCTCAAGACTCGTTCGCACGTCGAAGTCGCGGACGACCAGGTTATGAAGACGAAGATGGTTCGCAAGACGAAGTCGGGCGAGCAGACGCGATACGCGTTTACGGCGCAGTACGAGGGTGTCAAGCTCTACAAGTTTGTCAACGAGAAGGACTACAAGGCCAGCAGCGCCAAGGAAGTCTGATCACAACAAGAAAGTAACGGGCCCGATGCAGAAGCATCGGGCCCGTTCTTTTTTTGCCCGACTAGCGCGGGCTGACCGGCGTGATGGTCAACGCTTTGACCTTGTCGCCTTCGAAGAGGACGCCAAGGCTCAGGGGGCTGAAGTAGACCCAGTTCTCCACCTTGCCCATGTCTGAGAGTTCGGTCTCGGCGCCGATCTCGATCGGCAGAATCGCATTGAACTCCGCCTTCGTCATGCCGACGCGAAGGGTCATCGATCGGCGCACCGACTCATCCGTCGGGCGAATAACCACCGTCGAGCCCGGCACATACGAGGTCACGCGAACGAGCTGATCGTCCTGCGTGTACGCCCGAATCGCCCCTGCTTGCCACCGGATCTCCATGACGTCGGGGTACCGGTCATCGAACCGGATCCGCGCGTCCGGATTGCCGAACGAGGCGACGGCGTCGTCGTAGGCCATCAACGCGCTCAGCATCTTATCGCCGATGTTGATCGAGATCCCCGAGGTCAAGTACATGGGCGGGGCATCGATTTCCTGCGCCTTGATGTTGAGCGACTTGCACCCGGCCTGGTAGTTCGCATGGACGACTGCCCAGTTCGGAGCTTCCTTCGGCGAGTTCTTCAGCCAGGTGTACATCACGTCGACGGCCAGTGCTTCGAGTTCCTTCGAGCGGCCCTTGACTTGAAGCCTTCCCAAGTTCTCGGCCAGGGACGCGTTGTACGTCCGATTGCCCTGCTGGGCGGTGATGATTGCCTCGTACGCCTTCTGAAGCTGGTTCAGCCGATGGTAGCCAACCGCGGCGTTGTTCGCGTAGCGCATCTTGGTGGGCACATCTTTGGCACGGCTGGCTTGGTCGGCGAGCCAAGCCGCTCCCTTCTGCACCGCGTTGGCGTTGCCATCGGGCTCGAGCACCTGGGCGATCGCCATCAACTCGGCGATGCGGGCATTTCCAGGAAGCTTCTTCGAGGCCTCGTTCAGCCGAGTGATGACCTCCGCATAGCGGCGGCGGTTCTGATCGGTGATCATGTCGTCCTTCGAGGTGCCGACGCCGGGATCCTTGAGGATGGGGCCGAAGTCGACCCGGAACCACTGCTCGCGGAGCTTGGATGACAGCTCGTCGTAATACTGCATCAGGTTCGATTGAGCGGCGTTGATCACCGCTTCGCGCAGCTTCGGCTCAAGCGTGGCGGCCTTATCGAAGGCGTACACCGCACCGCCAAAATCGCGGCGATCCATGAACGCCAGGCCCGCATCAAAAGCGAGCAACGACCTCAGTACGGCCGGGTCGTCGCTGATCCGCGCGGCGCGGGCCTTGGGGTCGGGATGTGTGCCGGTGAGCCGCTCAAACCACCCGCCGCCTTTGCGGCCGCGTATCTCTTCGAGCTTCAGGAGCATGTCGACCATGTCCTTCTTCGAATAGCCGGCGCGCTGCAGCAAGATCGCGCCGCTCGTGTCGGCTTCGGTTTCTTGAGCGCGGTTCCAGAACTGGCTCAGGTCTTCGGCCCGTGGGACAGAACTGTACACATGTCCATCCGACAAGTGAGAAATCTCATGGGCGACGACGGCGCGGATGATCCGCTGATCTCCCTTGACAAAGTCCACGAGCCCAGTGAAGATCACCATCTTCGCTTGCGGCTTGGCCTTCTCGTCTTCTTTGTTGAAGACCGCGGTCGCGTAGGCGTTAACGCTGTCATCCTCTTCGATCTCGCACTGGATCGGATACTGATACCGTGGGTTCTGGGGTGCGAATGCTTCAAGCTCACGGACCATCTTTTCAAGGTCGGCCTTCGTAAAGTTGGCGGACAGCGATAGCGACGCGAGGCCGCTCAGCAAAACAAGAGACATTAACTTAGATTTCAATCGACTCCCTCCGAGTACGTTGCCCTCAGGGCTGACTCACGGCGATTCCGACGCGCCATCGCGGGCAGCGTTCCGTCCAGCCATAAAGATAGGTTCCATTGTATCCGCCGAAACTGAGATGGACGGGGCAACAGGGTAGCCTCTGGCCCTATGGCATCTTATGTCGCGGTCGGCAGCGGACTCGCTGGGCTCGCCTTCGCCCTGAGGGTTGCGGAGTCTGGCCATCGAGTCACGGTTTTGACCAAGGCCCAGGTGGCCGAGGCCAACACCAGCTATGCGCAAGGTGGAATTGCCGCCGCGGTTGGAGAGGCTGATTCTTGGAAGCTCCACGAGCAAGACACGTTGACCGCTGGGGCTGGACTCTGCGATCCGGCCGCCGTTCGCTTCCTAGTGCAGCATGCTCCGGCAGCCATCGACTGGCTGAAGGCGGTCGGAACCCGATTCGATACCGAAGCGGATGGCGACCTCGCCCTGGGACGTGAGGGAGGGCATTCGCGCCATCGGATCGTGCATTATGCCGACCGTACCGGCTGGGAAATCGAGCGTGCAGTCGTTCAAGCCGTCCGTGAGCATCCGAGCATCGAGGTGATCGAACACGCGTTTGCGACGGCGTTGCTCGTTAAGGATGGCGTTTGCCATGGCGTCCGCGCGGTGGTGAGCGAACTTGGCGAGCGCACGTACCTTGCGCACGGAACGCTGATTGCCACCGGTGGTTGCGGGATGATGTATCAGCACACGACGAACCCGCGGGTCGCAACGGCGGACGGCATCGGGCTAGCCTCGGATGCGGGTGCGGCGATCGCAGACATGGAGTTCATGCAGTTTCACCCGACGACCCTCTACCACCCTCAGCTGCGCAGCTTCCTGATTACCGAAGCAGTGCGCGGAGCGGGGGGAACTCTGCGCAACCACGAGGGCCGGCGCTTCATGTACGACTACGATCCGCGCCTCGAACTTGCCCCGCGCGACGTGGTCGCCCGGGCGATGGAAGCCGAAATGCAGCGGTTGGGAACGTGGTGCCTCTATCTCGACCTCACGCACCTCGACCCGGAGAAGATCGAGCACGAGTTTCCGACGATCTACGCCAAGCTGCTTGAGCTCGGCTTGGACATCCGGAAGGAGTGGATTCCGGTCGTGCCGGCCCAGCATTACTCCTGCGGAGGCATCATCACCGACCTGGGTGGGCGCTCGAACCTCCGCGGCCTGTACGCCGCCGGAGAAGTGGCGCGAACTGGAGTTCACGGGGCCAATCGCTTGGCGAGCAACAGCTTGCTCGAGGCGGTTGTGTTCTCGCAGGCCGCCGCGCGTTCGGCTCTGGCGGATCCGGTGGAGCCGGCACCCATCGAGGTGGCCGAACCTCAGTCGGTGGCGGAATCGGAAGCGGTTCGAATCCGACACGCGTTGCAGAGCATCATGACGCAACGGGTGGCGGTCGTGCGCTCGAACGAAGGTCTCAAGCAGGCAGAGTCAACCGTCGAGGGTCTGATCGAGTCTTACCGTGATGGGTTGAAGGCACCGTTCAGCCAGTACGCGCTGGAAACCCGAAATCTGCTGCTGGCCGCGCGTCACGTGGTTCAGGGGGCTCGAGCCCGCACCGAGAACGTCGGCCTCCACTACAACGTGGACCTAGAAAAAGAGTGACGCCGCTGGGAAGTCCCAGCGGCGTCACTTAGAACCCTCAACCCTGAAGGGTTACGGATTCACGTTCAGCAATGCCCCTGCACCCTTGTTGGCATACAGGGCCCAGACTCCGACGAAGACCTGACTGGAGTAGGTCCGGGTCGTGATCTGGAAGGTGCCCGAGGTTGCTCCCGCGGGGACAACCACGAACTGCGGCACTTGAACGATGCCCGGAACGCCCGATCGGATTTGGACGGTGAGGCCGCCCGCCGGAGCCGGACCGTTCAGCGTGAACGTGCCGGTCGAACCTTGGCCGCTATTGACCGAGCTCGGGTCGAGCGTCATCGTGATCGGCTGCGGAGGAATCACCGTTACCGAACCCGACACGCTTAGTCCGTTGGCGGACGCGGTGATCGAGCAGAGTTGCGTGGAAGCAACCGGATTGCTGTTCACCGTGAACACGCCACTGTACTTGCCGGCGGCTGCGGTCACCGATCCGGGGATCGAGATCGCGGCATTGTTCGATGAGAGCGTGATGTTCAGACCACCCGCAGGAGCCGGAGCATTGAGATACACCGCCGCCGTGGCCGCCTGGCCACCCGTCAGCGATCGCGGGAAGACCGCTATCGAGGTCGGGCCATTGGCGACGATGGTGAACGTCTGCGCGGCGGTGGTACCGCCGCCCGGGGCCGGATTCACGACGCGGACCTGAGCGGTTCCCGCGGTCGCAATTTCTGCGGCGCTGATCGTCGACTTCAGCTCGGTCGTGCTGATGAAGGTCGTGGATCGCTGAACGCCATTCCACGAGATCTTCGAACTGCTCACGTAGTTCTTGCCCTTCACGGTAAGCGTGAACGCCCCCGCACCGGCGGCTCGGACTGCCGGGGCAATCGAATCGAGCGTGGGAACCGGGTTGTTGATCGTGAAGTCACGCTCGTTCGAGGCACCGCCGCCCGGAGGAGGCGTGACCACGCGAACCTTGACGATCTGGGCAAATGCGATATCGCTTGCACTGACCGTCGCGGTGAGCTGGTTGGCATTCACGAAGGTGGTCGGGCGGTTGGCGCCGAACCACTGAACCGTGGAGTTCGGAACGAAGTTCTCACCGTTGACGGTCAGCGTGAACGCGGCACCACCAGCGGTGGCGCTCGTCGGGCTGATCGAGGTGACGACCGGTACGCCAGCCGACGTGTCGGGGGTCACGGTGAAGTCTGCGTTCGAGATGTCGTAGAAGCCGCTTCCCGCCGAGCTCTCGACGATGATGCGCGCGTTCGTGGTGTCGATGTTGTTGGGAAGCAGGACCGTTTCGCTTCCGTCGTTCGGCGTGTTGGTGGCCAGCACCAGCGCGGTGCCGTTGCCGTAACTGTTGCCACCGTCGGTCGAGAGCAGGATGTTGACGGTCGGTGCGGTGCTGCCGCCCTTGTCCCAGGTTACGGTCGGTGACGAGTTGCCGAGCCAAGATTCGCCACCGTTCGGCGACGTCACCGAGAACGGGGCACCGACGACGGTGATATTCATATCATCGATCGCGTGGCCGCCGCCGCTCGGGCGCGTGTCTCGAACCGTGATTCGGAACTTCATGCTGCGATCGACGGCCGGAAGCGCTTCCCACCGGTCGGTCGTGCCCGCCAGCACGGTGCTGAGCTTGGGGAAGAACCGGGTGTTCGAAGCGCTGGGGTTGATCGACCGGAACAGAACGCCGGTGACCGACGAGTTGCCGAGGTCAAACTGCTCCCAGCAGAAAGTGATCGGATCGTTGTCAGGATCGGATCCCGTGGCGCGCAGCTTGAACGGAGTGTTGCGCGGGATCGTGATGTCCGCGTTGGCGTTCGCCGTGGGAGGCGCGTTAAGGTTGACCGCTTCCGATCCACCCGAAGCGGAGTTGTTCCGCCACGCCACGATCTGATCCAGATTGTGGGTGTGGAAGTAGGGATCGGAGTTCATCTGAACGTTATCCCCACCGCAGATGCCGGCGTACGCCATGATCGTTGTGCCGGAGCCCGGCTCATAGTCGTTGCCCGGATCGTTGCCGCCTTGGCAGTTCGCAAACGTATGTCGACCGCCGAACTGGTGTCCCATTTCGTGGCAGACATAGTCCACATCGAATGGGTCGCCGACGGGCTGGGGCAAGCCGGTTACGCCCTGCGCCTTGATCCCCGCAACGCCAACCGAGTTCAGGGCAGCTACGCCGCCATCGCCCGTTCCAAAGACGTGGCCCATGTCGTAGTTCGTGTTGCCGACGGAAGCATCCGTTTCGGTCTGATTCTCGGCCAGCATCGCAAACACGTTGTTGTTCGTGTAAGGATCGGTGTTCGGGTCGGTCCACGCCTTCGAGTAAATGATGTTGAGGCGGATGGCGACGTCGACCATGTAGATGCTGTTCACGCGGTTAACCGTCGTAGCGATGGCCGCCAGCGCAGGGACTTCGCCGCCGTGAAAGGCGGTGTACTCGCCCGTCGCGTTCATCGCAAGCCGATACGACTTGAGCGTGCCGCCGACGTTCATGATCGTGAACAACGAGGGATCTCGGAAGTTGAATCGATAGCTCGAGCCTTCTTGAGTGAGACAGCGCAGTTGTCGGGGAATCGTGTTGTCGCGTCGGTAGTAAACAAAGACGCCGTCCTTCCGACCCTGGGCGACCGGCTCGATGACGAACGAACCGCCGTCCGTGCCGCGCACGAAACCATGGAACCCATTCGGGCCGAAGTCGATCCGCCCGGTCTCCCGCGGGTTGTCGATCGACTGGACCATGTAGGTCTTCACTCCGATCTTCTGCTCGAGTTCGGGCGAGAGAATCGGCGACTCGACGACTTTATACTTTCGCATGGAGCCGTCCGGCATCGGGAGGTCCATCACGGAGAAGTTGGTCATGCCCGCGCCAGACTCGCGAGGGGCCAAGCCAAGCTGGGCCTGAAGAGAGCCTACATCGACTCGAAAAGTCTGGTAGTTCTCGATCCAGGAGGCGAAGGGCTTCGATCGGGAATCGACTTCAAGCGTGGCTCTCCGCCACGTTGCCGACCCGTCGGAGACCTGCGCCGAACCTGTGACCGAAGCCACCGTCGCCAGTGCGGCGAGCATCATACAAAACGTATTGCGCATAGTGATCCTGCTCCCAATTCCTTGAGGTGCTTTAGTATAGGCCGAACGGCGGCCCAAGTCAAGGAGAATTACGGGTTCTACCCCTAGGTTTGGACGGATTCAGGGAGTCCAGTCGTTCGCCGCCGCAGTCTCGCCGGGTTGTTAAGCTTGCCGAACCTTCAGTTCTTTGGCGAAACGCCGACAGAACATATAGGGTCAAATAAAGGAAGACAGAAATGCGCAAGCTCATGTTGGGTTCGTTGTTCCTCAGTCTCGTCGCTTACGGAGCGGCTCAGGCGGGCCGTACCCCGGCGAGCAACCCTGAAGCAGGGCCGCACCTGCCCAGCCAAGCTGCCGCAGATGTGTTGCGTGAGGTTGCCGGCACGGATGGCGCCTTTATTCCCGCCCGGTCGATTTCGGCAACCTATGATCCCAACAACTTGGCGGCGATGCTCCAGTTCCCGACCGACGATATCGTGGTCGTCAAACTGACGGGCCGCGATCTGCGCGCCGCCTTCGAGCGATCGGTTTCGCTCTATCCGCAACCGAACTCCAGCTTCCTGCAGCTTTCGGGCTTTGTCGTGGAGTTCTCGGCGGCCGGAGCCCCCGAAAGCCGAGTGATGAATGTGACGGTCAACGGCTCGGCGCTCGATGAGAACCGAACCTACACCGTGGCCATGCCCGGCTCGCTTGGGCGCGGCGGGATGGGATACTTCAAGATATGGGACAAGTCGAAGATCGAACGAACCCTGCCGGGCGCGACGCTCGAATCGGTGCTCAAAGGCCGCAAGTACGCCGCTACCTCGCCGCGCTGGGTGTCGCGGCCCTAGCCACGGCGGCGGTTCTCGTGACGGCGGCGGCTCGCCCGTCTGCTGAACCTGAGGTGAAGTTCGATTCCGCGACCGCTTGGAAGCACCTGATCAAGCAGTGTGAGTTCGGTCCGCGCTTTCCCGGGAGCGAGGCCCATAAATCCACCCGCGACTGGCTCGTCGACCGGCTGAAGGAGTCGTGCGAGAACGTCCGAACCCAAGAGTTCACCCACCAATGGTCGGTGGGCGAGAAGAAGATCACGATGTGGAACGTGATCGGCGATGTCAACTGGAAAGACGCCAAGACCCGCGTGCTCCTGCTTGCCCACTGGGACACGCGTCCCTACGCCGACCAGGACCCCGATGACCGCAACCGCGCCAAGCCGATCGTCGGCGCGAACGACGGCGCCAGCGGCGTGGCCGTGCTGCTCGAGGTGATGAACGCGGTTAAGGGCCGGCTCCCCAAGGATGTCGGCGTGATGGTGCTGCTCACCGATGGCGAAGACCTTGGCCCTGGGCTGGACGAAATGTTCCTCGGCGCCGCGCACTTCGCCAAGAACATGCCCACGCCGAAACCGGACTACGGAATCTTGTTGGACATGATTGGCGACAAGGATCTGCGGGTGCCGATCGAGCGAAACAGCTACGCGTATGCGCCGCGCCTGATTCGCGAGTTGTACGCTCACGCCGCGACGGTTGGGCTATCTGAGACGTTTCCGAATGTGCTTGGCCCGTGGATCGAAGACGACCACATCCCGCTGAACGAAGCTGGCCTGCCGACGATCGACCTCATCGACTTCACCTATGAGCCCTGGCACACGATCCGCGACACGCCCGACAAGTGCTCGGCGGAATCGCTGGGCAAGGTGGGGAAGCTGATGGAGACGTGGTTGCTGAAGGACCCGCCGTTCAAGATTCGGTAGGGTCTTTGGCATTGGCTCGGGTTAGCTCGGGTTAGCATCGGACTCCCCCTCGCCTCGCTTGCGGGGAGAGGGGCTGGGGGGTCAGGGATTATCACTGTAGCCCACGAGCGCGAGGATGGTTTGTGCCTCGCATCCAAACTGGGGTGCCAGCAAGAGGCTCCGACAGAGCGGAGCCCTCCCGCGTCGGGATGAACCCACCGACGACCTCAGTGCTCGGGTAAGAGCTGATGCTGCTTGGTCAACGACGTGGGGCAAGGATGTTCTTGTGCCTTGCCGGATGGGCACGAGTTCGCATGGGGGTGAGGGGCGATTGGCGGTGCGGTCGGTCACTTGAGCAAGGGAAGATAGTCACTAATCTCGATCGGGGGCAACTGACCACAGCGAGCACTCATCGTATCCAGTGCCGTGGTGTCTGCTTCCCTCGAAACCCAATATAGCGCGCGCTCATCTCCCACAATCCACACGTGGTGTAAGACCTGGACGTGGAGTTCACGTTGACCCAGCAAGTAGGCCTTTAGGTCGTCAGAGGGCACCTCGATCCGGAGCCCCGACGATGAATGAACACCCCATAGTTCATCGTCGCTCAACCCTTCAAATGGGAACGTCGAAAAGCAGTTGCGGTCTTCGTCCCACCAAGTCAGATCGAGCGATGCGAGCGGTGCAAACTGATTCATCACGAGTGGCTCCTCGAACTCGAACATGTAGCAGGCTTGCCCGCTTGCGTCATGGCGAAAAAGTAATCGTTGGATCATAAATCCCTCCTGCTGCGGCAGACGGAGGCTCCAAGAGAGGTCGCTCAGCGACCTTGTGACTCAGCGAGGTCTCTCAACTCTCCAATCGAGGGTGCGGTAGGTGTTATCCGGGTGTGATGCAGCACCCCGTCCTCGAATCCGATTCGGAGACCCCCGTCTGGATACTCGTAGACGAGGATCCAGAGATCACGACCCGGTGGCCGAGTGACGCGCTCATCCATGAGCGTCCTGTTGCCCAGGACCGCCTTGACTTCCGCAATCGTCATCCCGGGCTTGACCAAGGACGATGCGTCCTGTACCGACTTGACCGACGATCCTGGATTGCTACACCCAACCATAGTGAGCGATTGAAGAATGGCCGCAATACACCACGAACATCTCATCTGACTTTCCGCCCATCAGGCAAAAACTGAATGATCAGCGGCTGGGATCTCATCAATCCATCATAACACGTGCTCGACGGGCAGGGCGTGACCTTGCTGAGCCGACGTGAGGCACGAGTCATCCCTTGCCGGGCGACCGCCTCCCTTCCCGCCACCGCCGCACGGTCGCGGGCCATCGAATCTGAGCTCATCAGCTTCTCATCACACGGGAACCTGGGGATGTCGAGCCAACCGCGGGCTCTCTCCCTCCCCAACCCCTCCCTCTGGCAGGAGCGAAAGGGAGGGGCTTGGCAAGCTATCCTGCGGCGACTTTCGCCTTGCGGGCGATCGCCGCCTTCACCAAGCCGCTGAACAGCGGATGCGGGCGGTTCGGGCGGGACTTGAACTCGGGGTGGGCCTGCGTCGCCAGGAAGTACGGGTGGTCGGGCAGTTCGATCATCTCGACCAGGCGGTAATCCGGCGACACGCCGCTGATGACCATGCCGTGCTCGGCCAGCTTCTCGCGGAAGTCGTTGTTCACCTCGTACCGGTGGCGGTGACGCTCGGTGATGCGGGTCGTTCCGTAGAGCTTGGCCGCTTTGGTGCCGGTGACGAGATTGCAGGGCCAGGAGCCCAGCCGCATCGTTGCACCCTTGTCGGCGACGCCCTTCTGCTCGGGCAGCAAGTGGATGACCGGGTAGGCCGGATCATCGAGAACTTCTTCGCTATTCGCACCGCTGAGGCCGCACACATTTCGGGCGAACTCGATGACCGAAATCTGCAAACCGAAGCAAATCCCCAAGAACGGCAGGCCGGTCTCGCGAGCGTACTGAACCGCGCGGATCTTACCTTCCACGCCCCGACCGCCAAAGCCCGGCGCAACGATCAGACCATCCACCCCTTCGAGGAACTCCTCCGGCGGGCGGCCGTTCTCCAGCGAGTCGCTTTCGATCCACCGAACATCGACGCGGGCGTGGTTCGGGATTCCGGCATGAATCAGCGCCTCGTTGATCGACTTGTAGGCGTCGCCGTTGCTCGTGTACTTTCCGACGACGGCGATTCGGCACGACTCGCGGGGATCTTTGAGCACGTCGACGAGCCCCTTCCACTCCGCGGATTGGGGCTCGCGCGGCTCCATGCCCAGCTTCTCGATGACGTAGTCGCCGAGCCCGGCTTCCTCGTAGGCCAGGGGCACCTCATAAATCGTCTCGACATTCATCGACTCCACGACGGCTCGACTGGGCACGTCGCAGAAAAGGCTGATCTTCTCCTTGACGTCGTCGTCCAGCGGCACCTCGGTGCGGCATACGAGCACATCGGGCGAGATGCCGATCTCTCGGAGTTTGTACACGCTGTGCTGGGTGGGCTTGGTCTTGACTTCGCCCCATGGCCCAATCTGCGGGATCAGCGTCACGTGGACGTACATCGTGTTCTCGGGGCCGACATCCTTGCGCATTTGGCGGATGGCTTCGAGGAAGGGCAGGCTTTCGATGTCGCCGACCGTGCCGCCGATCTCGGCGATGACCACATCGGCCTCTTGTTCTTTGGCCACCTGGAGGATCGTGCGCTTGATCTCGTTGGTGACGTGCGGGATGACCTGGACCGTGCCGCCGAGGTAGTCGCCGCGGCGTTCGGCTTGGATGACGGAGAGGTAGACCTTGCCGGTGGTGATGCTGGAGGCCCGCGTACAGGCGACATCCATAAACCGCTCGTAGTGGCCGAGGTCGAGGTCGGTTTCCGCGCCGTCTTCGGTCACGAACACTTCACCGTGCTGATACGGGTTCATCGTGCCCGCGTCGACGTTGATGTAGGGGTCGAGCTTGACGGGGGCGACGCTAAACCCGCGATTGCGAAGCAACCGCCCAAGGCTCGCGGTGGTGATGCCCTTGCCGATCGAACTGACGACGCCTCCGGTTACAAAAATGAACTTGGTCACGGCTTCACCACCCTCATCCAAGGACGCAATGCGAGCCGCGATGGGCGCATCGAATCAACGAAACGGGATACGCGAATTATAGCCGGGTTAGTCGTCCAATGCCCGGCCGTATCCGTCGTACTTCAGCCCGCCGACCAACATCACGATGCCGTCGATCAAGGACCACAGGTACAGCACGCCGCAAGTTCCCAGACTCAAAACCAGCTGAAGCACGCCATATGCGGCGTAGCCGAGATAAATCCGGCCGATTCCTCCGGGAGGAATCAAGTTGAGCAAACCGGCGACAACTCGGCTCCGGTCGCTCTTGAGCACATGCATCGGGTGGGTGTGGGCGGTGGAGGCCAGCGGCAAGCCCGAGCCGTACTGGGTGGTGAAGTCGCCCATCGACATCGTCGAGGTCGGCGCGGTCATCCCCTGAGCGACCGGAGTCATCGGCATCGGGGGCGGCGGAGGAGACATGTACGGATCCGCCAGTCGGAACGAGTTGCTCAGTTCACCGACCGATCCGGCAAGCTGCCAAGACGACATGCCGCCCTTCCACACGTACGTCTCTCGTGTGATGACCCCGCCCTCGATCAACTCGTCGATTTGTTCGCGAGTGAGCGGTCCCAGTTGCCCGTAGTGCCCGATGTAGTACCAATCCACGCTGAACACTCATTGTACTAGCGATCCAGCGTCGCTAGGCCCTTGGGTCCCATTGCGTTGCCGAAGCTAGAGCCCATATTGGGCGGCGATCTGCGGATTCGCCTTCTGATGGGCTCGAATCTCCGCCTCGGTGGGCACACGGTCGGTAGCGCCCACATACTGGCACTTCAGGCAACCCGCGGCGGAGGCATAGGCGAGACACTCCTCGAATCGCCAGCCTCGGTCAAGACCGAAAAGCATGCCCGCCCGAAACATGTCACCGGCTCCTGTCGAGTCGACCAGCGCCGGGCAAGGGAAGGGAGGATAGCCCTGGGCGCGGCGTTCCGGCGAGCCCGCCACAAGCCCGTTCGGCCCGTCGCTGAGGATGATCGTCGCTCCCCAGGCGTCAACCTGCTTCTGAACCCAAGTGACGTTCTTCTGGGTGTTGCCGCGAACGCCAAACCAGTCAGTGCTGCTCTGCCAGTAGCCGGGATGGTTGGATCTTGAGAAGAGGTCGGCGGGTCGCTCGACGTCCATCAAGTACAGCCGCATCCCGGTGTCCGCGGCGCGCTCGATGCACGTACGGCCGACGTCGCCGAAGTTCATGTCCGCGGTGAACCAGGCGCCTTCTCGAAGCGGGAGCGCGGTAGGATCGATCGAAGCCGCCATCTCGCTGAAGCCGATGCCGAACATGGTCCGATCACCGTCGGGCGTGAGGTAGATGTCGCACATCGGGGTCGGGGTGGAGGATCGATGTGCGATCGATTCCGGCAGCCCGTGGTCTCGGAGCAGATTGGCCAGCCGGTCCGCCCGGTAGCCGTCCCCGATGCCGTTCGTAAAAGTCTCAACATCGGCACCCCACGTGAGCAGGGCATGGGTCGTGTTGGCGGCTTCACCGCCCAAGTGGTCGGTTTCTTCCGTGATGCTGACATACCCGCCTTGTTGGGGGAGGCTGGGGACGCGCCGCATCCGGTCGACGCAGACGGTGCCAAAGACGACGATCATAGGCCGAGTTCGGTGGCGCGGGCGCGAAACGCGGAGATCAGGTTCCCGATATGCTCGTCGAGCGGCAGGCCGATCAACTCCGCGCCGACTCGCACGTCATCTCGGCTGACCCCGGCAGCGAACGA
The DNA here is from genome assembly GCA_024710805.1 of Fimbriimonadaceae bacterium. Lineage (GTDB taxonomy): Bacteria > Armatimonadota > Fimbriimonadia > Fimbriimonadales > Fimbriimonadaceae > JANJUB01. The sequence goes on from JANJUB010000090.1 coordinate 29,266, forward strand.
CTTGTCCTTGAGCTTCTTGATGACGCTACCGGGTTCGAGGTCCATCACCGACTTCGACGGCCGCACATAGACGCACGCGGTGATCAGGCCGCTGAGTTCATCGCAGGCAAACAGATACCGCTCGAGCGGCGTCTCGATCGGCAGCCCGAGTGCCGGGTTGTGAGTCCCAATGGCGTGGACCATTTCCTCGGGCCAACCGAGCTCTCGCAGCTTGGCCATCCCCCAGCGCGGATGGCCATCGGGATGTTGTTCGTAGTCGAAGTCGTGGAGTAGCCCGGTGTTGCCCCACAACTCCACGTCCTCGCCGAGGCGCTCGGCGTAGAAGCGCATCCCGGTTTCCACCGCCAAGGCGTGGCGTCGGAGAGAATCGCTCGGCGTGTGTTCGCAGAGCAGGGCAAAAGCGGCGGCGCGGTCGTGCATAGGGGGGTTAGATGGGGAGGACGGTGCTCTCTTTGAAGCTGCCCAGGACGAAGGAGCTGCGAATCTGCCCAACGCCCTTGATGCGCAGGATCTTCTCGCGAAGCAGCGCCTCGTAAGCGCGCATATCCTCGACGACGATCTTCAGCAGAAAATCGAACTCGCCGCTCACGTGGTGACACTCGACGACTTCGGGAATCTCCCTGAAGCTGCCGATCACCTTTTCGAGCGATTGTTCTTGATGGAGGGCGAGAGACACGAGGGCGAGGACCTTGATCTTCAGGTTCAGCTTCTCTGCATCGAGGTGGGCATAGTAGCCTTGGATGAAGCCCGCCCGTTCCAGAAACCGGACGCGCTGCAACACGGATGGCGGCGAGAGACTCACGCGCTTTGCCAACTCGGCATTCGTGATTCGCCCGTCCTGCTGGAGGATGGAGAGAATCTCATAGTCCTTGTCGTCGAGTTGCTTCATGAGCGCCGCGATGGATCGTACCACGAGCCTCGAACATAGCCTCCTTTTGGTTTCCTTTGAACCTGGTTTCACGGCCGTCCCGTAGACTTGATGGAGAGGTGAGTCTATGAATCGAGTCTTGATGCTCTTGATCTCGGGTGGCTTGGCGGGCTCTGCCGTCGCAAGTCCGATGTTTTTTAACTCGACAACCTTCGCGGGAAACGCGGCGGTGCGGGATGCGTGGTTGGGTGCGATTGGGATCACGAGCGGACAGTTTCTTGTGGACTTCGAGTCCATTTCTGTCGGCACGAATGTCAACGGGCTGGATTTGGGTGGCGGTCTGACGATCGTTCATCCGAGCGGCAACGCCTTGGTGCAGAGCAACGCCTCGTTCTTTGGTTCGTCCAACCCGATCGGCACACGGGCCGTGGCTCTGCAGGAAGTGGCTGGAACGATCACCCTGAACTTCACCTCACCAGTCGATTATGTCGGTGGATTCGACATCGACATGCCGGGAGCAACCTTGCGGGCGACTTTTGCCGACAACTCGACGGCTCAGATCTCGCTAGATACGACGGGCAGTTCCGGCGACACGGCCGAGTTCTGGGGTGTCTGGCGGAATGATGCCGCCGCGATCACGAAGCTGGAGTTCATCGGCACCAGCGGAGGCGACGGAGAGTGGGGCCTCGATAATCTCGAATACGGCGCGGTTCCTGAGCCGGGAACCTTGGTCGCCATTGGAGCGGGTTTGACCCTTGCCCGACTTCGCCGCCGCCGCCGCTAAAGCTCGCGCCGGTAGTTGAGCGCGCTGAGCAGGGTGGCGGAGTCGGCATAGTCGAGTTCGCCGCCCACCGGCATCCCGTGGGCGAGCCGGGTCACCTTGATGCCGAGTGGCTTGATCAGCTTGGCGATGTACAGTGCGGTCGCGTCGCCTTCTGTCGTCGGGTTCGTCGCGAGAATGACCTCTTCGACGCCCTCCAATCGGTTCAGCAGTTCTCGGACCCGAAGCTGTTCCGGGCCGACGCCATCCATCGGGCTGAGCAAACCATGCAGCACGTGGAACTGCCCCCGAAATTCGTGGAGCCGTTCGATGGCCGCGATGTCGCGCGGTTCGGCGACGACGCAGATTTGATGGCTGTCTCGTCGGGGATCGCGACAGATCTCGCACCGCTCATGCTCGCTCACGTTCTGGCACAGCTCACAGAACCGGAGCTTGGCCTTAGCGGCAAGGATGGCCTGGGCTAGCCGCTCAGTATCGGCGGAGGGCAGCCGCAAAAGATGGTAGGCAAGACGCTGGGCCGACTTGGGGCCAATCCCCGGAAGCCGTTCGAGTTCCGCAATGAGGTCGGCAAGGGGCCGAGCAAAGAGCATTACAGGCCGAGATCGGGCATATCCGGCATGATCTCTTTCATCTTCTCTTCGCGACGCGCAACCGCTTCTTGGAAGCCCGAGCGCACCGCGCTTAAGATGAGATCTTCCAACGCCTCCACATCTTCGGGATCCACAACGGCCGGATCGATCTTCAGTCCGTGGAGCTCGCCGAGGCCGTCAAAGACCATCTTGACTGGGCCACGGTCGATCATGACGCGCTCCATCGCCAGCTCTTCATTGAGGGTCTGAGCTCGCGCCATGGCGGCTTGCGCCTTTTGGAGCATTCCCGAAAAACCTTGTCCGCCGAATCCTTTGGGCAATTTCATGATGAACCTTTCGCGACCTCTTCGGAAACCGCCTCGTGCAGGGCTTTTCCTTCCAGCGGTAATTCTACCGCCTTAGCTTCGGGTTCCCGACGAGTTCGTTTCGCAACTGTGAACTTCAACTCCGTATCCGACCGCACGGTTTGGGCAGACTTGGTCAGATAGGCGGTCCGCCGGGGATCGTCCTGGAGCCAGTCCGCGATCATCTGAGACCGCACGGCGACGGTCAGCACATTGCCCTCGAGCGAAACCCCCTTTGACTCAGCCAGCTTGAGCAGAATCGGCGCATTCTCGGGGAGCTGAGCCAACGTGCGCTGCCAGAGTTCGTCCTCGGCCGAAGATGGAGTGCTGGGTTCCGGCTTCGGAGTTGCGACGGGAGCAGCCGGCGTCGGAGTGGAGGCAGCAGCGGGTGCGGGCGTAGGTGCCGGAGTGGGCTGGGGGGTGGCCACCGGGGCAGGTTGTCTCGCGGCCGGAGTCTCGATTCGCGGTGCGGCCGCGGCTGCGGCTGACGGAGCTGGAGCGATAAGCATCTGGGCGATCCGGATCAACTCGGACTCGAGCCACAGCCTGGGCAGCGTAATGTCCCGAATGACCTTGTGCGCTTCCGCCAATGCGCCGCGCATGACCAGCAGTTCGTTCTGCCCAAGCTTGACCGCGGTATCGTGCAGCGCCGCTCCGCTTGTCGCGTCGCCGATTTCCATCACCTGCAGACCATAAGCGCTGCGCGTGAGGTCCGATAGACGGTACAGCAGCGACTCCAAGATCGAACGTGGGTCGCGCCCACGGCGGGTTAGCTCGGTGATGTGTTCGAGAATGGCTTCGACCTTTACTTGGCGAATGGCGAGCAACAACTCATCGACGACATCGTCACCGACGAGGCCAAGTTGATCGTACACCGTCGTCAGCGAGATCGTTCCTTCGTTGGTGAGCATGGCCTGCTCAAGCAAGGTGAGGGCGTCGCGATAGCCGCCGTCGGCCATTCGCGCCATGGCGGCCAAGGCTGCTGGCTCGGCCTCGATCTTCTCTTGTTCGCAAACGAAGGAGAGCCGTTGTACGAGGTCCGCCATGGTGCCCCGGTGGAACTCGAACTTCTGGCAACGGGAGCGGATCGTCGGCGGGACCTTGTTGTATTCGGTGGTCGCCAAGATGAACACCACGTGTTCGGGCGGTTCTTCGATCGTCTTCAGCAAGGCGTCGAAGGCTTTCGTCGAAAGATCGTGGACTTCGTCGATGATGAAGACCTTGTAGCGAGCCGCCGCAGGCTTGTATTCGGCGACCTCGACGATCGTCTCGCGGATGTCGTCGACGCCCGATTCGCTGGCCGCGTCGAACTCGTGGACGTCGATGTTCGATCCCTCGGTGATGCTCACGCACTGGTAGCATTCGTTGCATGGTTCGGCGGCAGGGCCTTTCTCGCAGCAAAGCGCCTTGGCAAGCAACCGAGCGGATGAGGTCTTGCCGGTGCCGCGCGGGCCGGTGAAGAGGTACGCGTGGGCGATCTTGCCCGACGCAATCGCCGATTGCAGCGTACGCACGACGTGGTCCTGCCCGATCAGATCGGAGAAGGACTGGCTGCGATACTTGCGATACAGAGAGACGTAGGCCACGAGGTTTTACGGTGCTCCGACGCCGGGAATGATGCGTCGCTCAGCGAGTCGACTTACCGTTGCTGCCTTCCGGCCCTGGCGGGGTTCACCGATCGTCTGCCGCGCAGTTCCCGGCGGAGTGCTTTGATTCTAGCACTCCGCCAGGCCGGCGTCGGGGCTACCGTGGGGTGGTGCCGGGGGCCCCTTGTATGGCCTCCTGCTCCTTTTCGGGATTCGCGCCGGGTCGCGGAGCACTGCTCCGAAGCGTCGGCACGTCAATAATGTCTTCGGTCGTCACCGAGAATCGGCTGGCGTCGAAGTTCGACGTCTGCACAATCGGGGTCTTGTCGATCCAGTCACCCTTTCGCAGGATCTGATCACGGCTCAGCTTGAGCGACGTGTAGACGATCCGTGCGGGTGGCGTCTGGCGCTCTTGGAGCTTCCATCCGTCCGTGTACTTGCCGTTCTTCTCTCCCGGCACCCACTCGTAGTCCTTGCGGACGTCGGTGCGGAGAAACGCCTTGTCGGTCATGCCCTCGCCGTTCCAGCCGAACTTGTCCTGAACGTGGAGCGAGGCCGATCGCGGGTTGTAGTAGAACTCGACAAGGAAGTTTTCGGACTTGCGCGAGAACGGATACATCGTCGGGTCTTTGCTCATGTCGATCCGCTTGTTGAATCGGCGGTTCTTGACAAAGCCCTGATCCTGCAGATATGTGGCATCGCGCTCGGGGTCGAGCACGACCTCATTCTGGCCGTCCCAATCCATCGCAGCAAGCGTGAAGTTGGGGTTGTCGGCGTCGCGGACAATGATGCGGATGCGGGTTCCAACCGGAAGGACGTTCCACGTGCCCTGAACGCGAATGACCTTGGGCTCGTCCACGATGACCCGGGCGGTGAAGCCAACGTCAAACGGCTCCGTGGTGTCGTAGACCGTCTGGCTGGCGTCTCCACGCTCTTGGGCAAGCCAACCCCGCTGGACCATACGAACGATCATCGTGTCCAGGTTCTGCTCGAGGGTCTCCTTCTGCTGGAAGAGCTGATAGATGTCCTTCTGCTTCTCGTAGTCTGCGGCAGTCTCGGCATACAGCTTCCAATAGTGCTCTAAGCCCTCTCTGACCTGGTTGTTTCGCTGAAACGCGTTAGCGAGCAGGTTGCGGCGAGCCGGGAGCATATCCTCGCGCTCTTGGGCTTGGCGGAACCACTTGATCGACTGGTGATAGTCATCGTCGATCTTGTGATACCAAATCCATCCCGTCTCGAAGAACAGTTCGTAGGTGTTCGGATTCTGCCTGGAGCCTTCCTTACCAAGCGCCAGCGCCGACGGGATGTACCGGCGGTCGGAGCGCTGCTCTTCGTCGGTGAAGTTGTAGGCGATGTGCCACATGCCCGTCGCGTAAATGTCGATTTGCTTCGGGTCGAGGATGGTACAGAGTCGGATGATCGGCAACACCGCGTCGTAGTTGCCTTCATCGAAGAACGAGTCAGCGCGAACCCACAAGATGCCCGCCAGGAACTCGCGGAAGCCAAACAGCTGCAGCAGCGTCTGGTCCGGCGACAGGGATTCGGCGAATCCTTGCCCCGACCAGTAGTTCTTCTTCCAGAAGTCCTGGATAGCGCCGACCTGCAGGGCCATCTGCCCCACAAACGTCGCGGCCAAGATTCCAAGCAGTTTGCTCTTTGTCGGTCTCATGGACTGATCAAACCTCTCGCTTGTCGAAGATCACCATGCCCGCAACCAGCAGGCCGGCCGAATACAGGATCGCGTAGAGAACGATGTAGATGAAATACTTCTGCTCGTTCTCGATGACCTGGCCGGGGTTGATGATTGGGTTCTTGACGTCGTAGTTCGAGAACGCCGGCATCGCACCGGTCACGAACTTCGCCACGCTCTGCATGATCGGACTGGCGCCGGAGTTGCTGGCGATCGAAGAGTAGAGCGGGCTCAACACCGTTCCCACGCCCCAGATGCCGATCGACAAGAAGAAGTTGACCAGCGGGGTCGTAAAGGTCGAGAAGAAGATGCACACCGCAGCGAGCAGCATCATCTCGAGGAAGTAGAAGAACGGCTGGCGAGCCACTTCCAGCAGTCGCTCGGGCGATGGTTGCTGGAAGATGTAGAACAGCAAGACCATGACGCTCGACATCAGTACGATCATCAAGCCGAGAGCCAAAACGGCACCCATGAACTTGCCGACCAAGAACTGCCAACGCATGACCGGCTTCGAGAGAATCGTGTAGATCGTTCGCCGCTCGATCTCGTTCGGGATCATGTAGATCGTCAAGATAATCGCGATGAGCGCGCTGGTTCCACGAAGAACCGCGTACATCGTCGAGATCATCGTGGACTGCTCGGATCGAGCCGTCAACACGGAGAGCGACGGAATGATGCTGAGCAGCAGCACGCCGATAAACAGAATGATGAGCAGCACGCGGCGGCGAATCGCTTCGCCCACCGTCGTGGTGGCAATGGCCATGATCGGTCTCATTGGGCACCTCCAACTTCGGCGGCAACCGCAGCCGGCTTCTTCTTGCTCGCATCATCGTCGCGGACCGTCTCGATGAAGAGGTCCTCGAGACGCTTTCGGCGAGGAGTGAGCGAGATGATCCGACCCTTGGTGCTGCGGATCGAGTCCACCACCGAGTTGGGATCTTGCTCGTCGGACATATCGACGATCAGGCGGCCATCGTGGAACGAGACCGTCGCATCGGTCGTGCCCTTGACTTGGTCGGCGATCTCCTTGGAGACGTCATCGGCGATGATCTCGATACGGCCGCCGCTCAGAAGATCATCGAGCTTGCCCTGACGGACGATAATGCCCTTGTTGATGATCGCGACGCGGTCGCAGATTCGCTCGACTTCGCTGAGCTCGTGGCTCGAGATGAACACCGTTCGACCCTCATCGCGGAAGTTAAGAATAAGGTCTCGGATTTCGATATGGGCGATCGGATCGAGGCCACCGGTCGGTTCATCGAGGAAGAGGAGCTTCGGGTCGTTGAGCAGCGATTGGGCGAGGCCGATGCGCTGCTGCATGCCCTTGGAGAATTGAGAAATCGTCTTCGACTTATCGGCGGCAAGGTTCACCCGCTCCAAGAGCTGGTTGAACAGGGCCTCGTCCTTGATGCCGAACAGCGCGCCATAGAACCGGAGGATCTCCAATCCGGTCATGTGCTCGTAGTAATACGGCCGCTCGGGGAGGTAGCTGATGATCCGGTGGACATCCATGTCGCCGATCTCTTTGCCGAGGACAAAGCCCTCGCCTCCCGTCGGGTAGATGATGCCAAGGAGCATCTTGATCGTGGTCGTTTTGCCGGCACCATTAGGGCCGAGAAATCCGAAGATCTCGCCTTCCTCGACGGTCAGGTCGAGGTCTTGGACGACGTTGATAAGGCCATGAAGTCGAGACTTGTAGGTCTTGGTTAGTTTGCGTGTCTCAATGGCGGCGGCCAAAAGCTGCGCACCTCCCGGGTGAGTTGGACGTGAAGTATACCGGAGGGTCTAGACCCCCCGATTCCGTGAGTCTAAACAGCCCTTACGACGGTTTAGTTCGCACTCTCTCGAAGAATTTTGAAAAATTGTTTGGAATTTCACAAAGGTGTGGCTATAATGCTCTTCGTCAACGACCTTGAGCCCTCGGAGATCTTAGGGACCAATGAGAAGGGCAAAAGTCGTTTGGCCGAGCCTTAGCGGGAATGCTCTTTGCTCTCCTTTCAGCGTTCCCGCATTTTTTTGCCTGGACCCCGGCCCCGTCAGCGTCATACTTATCTCATGATTGCCTGGCTCGCGATCCTCGCGTTTCCTCAGAGTGAGCCTGCAAAGCTCGACCTTAAGCCCATCGCAACGGTCCGCCACCCGGGTGCGAGCGAGATGAGCGGCATCGTCCAGAGTCGCCGGTATCCGGGCGTCTTCTGGGTTCACAACGACTCGGGCGATAAGGCGCGCATTTTTCCGATCAAGCTGAGCGGCGACGTGATCAAGCCTCCTTATGAAGGCGGCTTCTGGGTGAACGCTCCCGAAGAAGGCAAACAGGAATGGCCAGGGATCGAGATTGCCAACGCCACCAACGTGGACTGGGAAGACGTCGCGCTCGATGGCGACACGCTGTATCTCGCCGACGTGGGCAACAACGGCAACGCCCGCCGCGATTTAGGGGTGTACGTGGTTCCAGAGCCCAACCCCGAGGCCACCGGAGTCGTTCGGGCGCTGAAGTTCTTGCCCATCCGCTATCCGGACCAAGGTGCGTATCCCCCGAAGGATTGGTTCTTCGATTGTGAGGCGATCTTCATTCATCGGGGCCGCGTGCACTTGGTGACCAAGCATCGCAAGAACGGCAACTTCGCCATTCCGGACGTCGGCGCGAAGCTGTACCGGCTGGATTCCCAACACACCGATCGGCCGAACTTGTTGCGCAAGCTGGACGAGAAGAGCGACCTCGGAGGGTGGGTGACCGCGGCCGACCTTTCTCCCAATGGGCGCACGCTCGCCGTTCTGGTCCAAGCCCCGGTCGCTTCGGTCTGGTTCTTCGACATCTCGCGGTCCGGCGAAAAGATGCTCAGCGGCCCGAGTCGTCGGCTCATGCTGAGCGGGGCCAAGCAAGCCGAAGCCATCGCGTTCATCGACGACCGAACCGTGGTTGTGACCAACGAACAACGGGACGTGTTCCGGATCGCCGTGCCCTAGCCAGGTCCGTGGGCTCATGTAAGCTCTGCTTCGATGGATCCTGCCGTACGCTACTCACTGGATGAGCGATTGGAGTTCGCCGAGTATCGGGAGTTCCTCACGCGCACCGACTTAGGTTCGCAGTATCCGAAGAAGAACTTTGAAGCGAGAGTCAGCCGCGTGCTGCAAACGGTCGATATCTGCGTGACCGCGCGGAACGAAGCCGGGCGATTGATCGGGATTTGCTTCGGCCTCACCGACTTTGCTTACTTCCTGTTCTTGACGGATCTCGGCGTCGATCGCGACTACGCGCGGCGAGGGATCGGAAGCGAGATGTTGCGATTGGCGGTCGAGCAAGCAGGTGGTCCAGACGACATCACCGTAGCGACGATCTCCAATGACGAGGCCATTGACTTCTATAAGCGGTGCGATTTGGTCAACGAACCCGCCCTCGTCGTTCGCTATTGCCGCGACTGGGAGTCGTTCGTGGTGGAGTAGCAGCCCGAGCCCGTCCGAGGCAAATCGAACCGTGCTGGTACCCTAGGAGCACATTTATGACCGCCCGGGAACTGCGCCTCAAATACCTCCGCTTCTTCGAATCGAAGGGCCACACCGTGTACCCCTCCGGCTCGCTCGTGCCGTACGACGTCACCGGCCGTCTCGACGAGTCGTTGCTCTTCAACGGGGCGGGCATGGTCCAGTTCAAACCGTTCTTCCGAGGCGCGGCCGAGCCGCCGAATCGCCGCCTCGTCACCGCCCAGAAGTGTGTGCGCACCGGCGACATCGAGACCGTCGGCGACCTCACCCATCTCACGTTCTTCGAGATGATGGGTAACTTCTCGTTTGGCGACTACTTCAAGAAGGAGGCGGTGGCCTTTTCTTGGGAGTTCCTGACCTCACCGGAGTGGCTGGGTCTCGATCCTCATCGACTCGCGATTACCGTGTTCGAGGAGGACGATGTCGCGTTCGAGGCGTGGTCGGTCCATCTCATGGCGGCTGGGATCGATCCCTACCGTCGGGTTTTCCGACTGGGAGAGGAGACGAACTACTGGCCCGCCGGAGCGTTTTCTTCGGGCCCTCCTGGACCGTGCGGTCCGAACTCGGAGATGTTCTACTGGACTGCCGATACCCCGCCGCCGAGTGGCCCCTACTCTCGCGAGGACTACCTGCGCGATGAGGCCGAGGGTAAGTGGCTCGAAATCTGGAACGACGTGTTCATCCAGTACGAGTGGCAAGGCAGCCTGAGGAACCCGGATCGGCCCGGCGAGGGCTACATCAAGGAAGGCATGCCCGACCTGCCTTTCCAGAGCATCGACACCGGCATGGGACTCGAGCGCACGATCGCGGTGCTCAACGGGTTGAAGTCGGTGTACGACAGCGATTTGTTCACGCCGATCATCCAGCGGATTGAGGAGCTGATTCCGACGAAGGGCACTCGCGGAGAGGGGGAGTCGAGGGCGATCCGCATCATCGCCGACCATATCCGAACCGCCTGCTTCTGCATCGCCGATGGCATTCTGCCTTCGAACACCGGCCGCGGCTATGTGCTGCGCCGCCTGATCCGCCGCGCTGTGCTCAAGGGCCTTCGCGTGCTCGGATTTGAGCAGCCGTTCTTCCACCTGGTGTACGAGGGTGTCGTCGAAGCAATGGGCGACCACTACCACGAACTGATCGACCGGCGGGACGTGATCGTCGAGACGCTGCTGAACGAGGAAACCCAGTTCCGGCGCACGATGCACGCGGGGCAGAATCTCCTTTCCGAAGAACTCGAACGGCTAGCTAAAGCCAGCACGAAAACGCTCGACGGAGCCGTCGCTTTCAAACTCTACGACACCTACGGCTTCCCGCTCGAAGTCACCAAGGAGCTCTGCGAAGAGGCGGGCGTTGCCGTGGACGAAGACGGCTACGAAGTCGCCCTTAAAGAAGCGCAAGAGCGCAGCCGCGGAGCGAGCGACATGGACACCGTCTATGGCGGCGGGGAAGAGCGTTTGCTCGTTGTCGCGTCGTCTAGGGCGCTCCCCCACACCGGCTTTGTCGGCTACACCCACCTTGAGCATGCCACCGAGATCGTGCAGATCAGCCCGCGATTCGGGCCGGACGGGCTGACGACGGGCGAGTTTCAGCTATGCCTTGCCGAAACGCCGTTCTACGCCGAATCCGGCGGCCAGGTGGGCGACAGCGGACTCGTTGAAGGTCCAACCTTCCGCTTCTTCGTGCACAACACGTGGAAGGAACTCGGCATGATTTGGCACGATGCGAATCTGGAGGCGACGCCGGTCTTGCCGGGCGTCCATGAAGACCAGATTCGCGCCGCCGTTGCACGCCACGGCCGCCCGATGACCCACCCGATGGCTGGGTTCACACCCGAAGAGATGACCGAGATTCTCGAAAGCGGCATCTTCTTCGTGCCGGTGTTCGCCCATGTGGACGCCGCCCGCCGAAATCGCATCATCCGCAATCACACCGCCACTCATCTGCTCCACGCGGCGCTTCGCGAGGTGCTGGGCAAGCATGTGACCCAGGCGGGATCGCTGGTCGCTCCGGACCACCTCCGGTTCGACTTCACCCACGGCAAGGCGATGACCGAAGGCGAACTGATGCGGGTTGAGGCGATCGTCAACGAGGTTGCATTGCACGGCGTGCCGATCACGATCTATCAGGATCTGCCCATCGCCGAGGCCCGCGCTCGCGGGGCGATGGCGCTCTTCGGCGAGAAGTATGGCGATCGGGTTCGGATGGTGGAAGTCGGCGACTTCAGCCGAGAGCTCTGCGGCGGTTGCCATGTGCGCCAAACGAGCGAGGTGGGCCTGTTCCGCATCGTCCACGAGAGTTCGGCGGCGAGTGGTGTCCGCCGTATCGAAGCGGTTACCGGCGAAAGCGCCTACGAAATGGTCCGCGAGCAGTCGGCGACGCTCCGTCAAGCTTCGGGGCTGCTCAAGAGCACCCCTAGCGACCTCGTCCACGCGATCGAAAAGCAGTTGGAGTCCGCACGCGAGGAGCGAAAGCGACGCGAGCGCGCCGAGCAGCAACTTGCCAAGGGTGGTTCATCGGGTGGAGAAGCCCCGGCTTACCGTCAGGTCGGCCGCGTTCGGCTGTGGACCCCCCGATACGACAACCTCGACCCGAAGATCGCTGCGAGTGCGATCGATGACGCGGTGGCGGCGAATCCTGATTTGGTTGTGGTCGGCGCGATTGTCGGTGACGGCAAGGTGAGCTTTGTGGCCAAGGTTGGTTCCGAGGCGCTGAAGCAAGGTGCCCACGCTGGCAACTTGGTGAAGGAAGTCGCGAAGGTGGCGGGCGGCGGCGGCGGCGGGCGACCTGATTTCGCGACTGCGGGAGGCAAGGACTTTTCGAAGGTCGATGCGGCCTTAGCGGTCGTAGAAGGCTTGTTGGGTTAAACGGGAGGGCGCTGCTTTGTCAGCGCCTGCGTGGAGCCAATCGGGAGGGCGCTGCTTTGTCAGCGCCTAAGAAGCACTCGTCAGGGAAGGGTTCGCCATGAACAGGAAGAGACCGGCTCACACGGAGAACAAGGTTCTTCTCAATCGCTCGACCATCGTCTTCATTAACTTCTGCTCCAAAGACCGCAAGCCGATACTTGCACATGAAGATGTGCATCGGTGCCTGTTAAATGCGTGGGAGCAGGCCGATGGCTGGCTTGTGGGCAAGTACATCATTCTGCCAGACCATATCCACATGTTCTGCAGCCCTCGTGAAGACGATGGCCGAAGGCTCGGAGCCTGGGTCAAGTACTGGAAGGCTCTTGCTTCGCGCGCCTGGCCAAGACCGAGCGAACAACCGGTGTGGCAGCGCGACTTCTGGGATCGTCAGCTACGCCAAGGCGAGGTCTATGAACTGAAATCGGAGTATGTGAAGTCGAACGCACGTCGCCGTGGGTTTGTCGAGGAGGTGGGAGACTGGCCCTTCCGCGGCGAGATAAACCAGCTAGTGTGGGAAGAAATCCGCTGATGTTGGCTCCGACAAAGCGGAGCCCTCCCAATTCGTCGGCCTAGGCTGATGTTGGCTCCGACAAAGCGGAGCCCTCCCATTTCGTCGACTCTAGGCCCGTCGCCCGATCAGCCAGGCGCCCACCAGACTGAGTACCGCCATCGTAGCCGATCCGATCTTCACAAGTCCGGCGACATAGCTGACCGTCTTCTCCTGGAGGGGGTAGACCCCCTTCTCCAGCATCAGCGTGTCGTTTACGAATCGCTGGCCCTGGTCACCCTTGCCGGGAAGGATGACCGAGGTGTCGTCGATGATCATGCTCTGCGGTTCTCCAATCGGCGTGCCCACTTCGCCCAGCAACTCGGCCATCGCGGGGTCATGCGGCTTGATGCGCTGCGTGAGTTCCGCCTTTCCAGTGAGCGAACTCTCCTGCCAGAACGCGCCGCCCAAGACGACCAGACTCACCACCGCGAGAATCCGCAGCGGCATGATCAGCTTCTTCATGGTTTAGCCTGTGGTCCCGAACACGCTGAGCTTGATCGTGACGACCTCGCCCACCTTGCCCTTGGCCTGCGCGGGGATTTGGACGTTGTAGTCCGAAAGTCGGATCTTGAACTCAGTCTTCACATTGACCAAGTCACCCTTGAACCGGGCGGCGCGGGTCTGCTCGCTCTCCTTGATGAATCGGACCGTCGCGTTCGTGGTGATCACCTTCGTGACGCCCTTGAGCGTGAGATTGCCGGTGACGCGGTAGTTGGTACCGCTCACGAACTGGACGCGCGTGGTCTCGAACGTGGCATTAGGGAACTTGTCGGTGCTCAGCCAGCCTTCGGACCGCATGTGCTCATCCCTCAGATCGATGCCCGTCTTGATGCTCGCGACGTTGATCGTCAGCTTGCCCGAGCCGGTTCGCTTGGAAGGATCGAAAACGACGGTGCCGGTGATGACGTTGGTGGTGCCCGTGAAGTCCTCGAAGTCGGCGGTGCTGTCCACGGTGAACGACTGCATGGCGGGACTGCCGCCTCCGATCTTGAAAGTCGTGGGCTGGGCAGCCGAGATGCCGGCGGCGAGAATCAAGCTTGCGAAGAGTAGGGGTTTCAAAGTGTAGGGTTCCTCCTGCGATGAGTGATCGCTATATTTTATAACGCGCTATGTTTCAGGAAGTTCCCGCTGAGACGTTTTTCTTTTTCTACGTAATCACCTGTGTGCCTGTTGTGCGCTACGAGTCTGTCTTGCGTTGCTCTCCGGAAGCGGTGTGGGCGTTTCACGCCTCTCCTGCGGCGCTGGAGCGGTTGACGCCCCCCGACCGGAATCTGGAGTCCGCCGCGTCGGAAGGGGGCACCGGCGATGCCGGCTTGCCGCTCGTGGATGGAGCGTTGCACATCCTACGGTTTCGCTTGGGGCCGTTTCGGATGGAGTGGCGCGCGAGGATCAGCGAGGTCGATCCGCCGAACGGCTTCACCGACACCGCCGAAAAATCGCCCTTCAGCAGTTGGCGGCATCGGCATGGCTTCCTGCCCCATGAAGCTGGATGCCTGCTCGTGGACGAGATCGAATACGAGCTGCCGTTCGGGGTTTTGGGCCGGATTGCTGGACCCCTCGTGCGTCGCGACATCGATCGGCTTTTCGCGTTTCGACATCGCGAGACCCGCAAATACGTCGACGGCCCCGGAGAGACCCCGGAGCCGTCGTGATGAGTAAGCTGAAAGAGCTTAGTGACCTTCGCCCGGAGCATGGTTGTGTCCGGTGTGGTCCTCTTCCTTCTTCTCGCCTGCCGCGGCGTCATCCGCCTTCGGCTCGGTCGGAGTGCCCTCGCTCGCAGGAGCGGTTTCTCCGGCCGGCTTCTCCGGCATATCGTCGGCCGTGCCCGGCTTAGCTCCGCCGCCACCGGCCATCGGGGTCGCCGTGGGCGTGGTGGTCGCGGTGCCGTCGGTGGTCGCCGTCGGCGTTCCCGTTGCGGCGGTGTCGCCTTCTTCCTTCGCCGCGCAGCCGGCGATGATGCCAGCGGCCATGATGCCGAGTACCAAAACGATCAGTGACTTCTTCATTGCGTAAACACCTCCAAGGTGAACGAGATGCGCTCTTGGACGCACTCTAAAGCTGAAACGCAATTCGTGGCCGATAAGTTACATTCCGCCCGAAAACTGGCCCCGAACTTCTTCGACAACCTCTGCGGGAATCTCGACTTTGGTCAGTCGCCACTGCTTGGCGGGAAAGATCAGCCACTTGCGACTCTCTTCCTTGCTAAACGACAACGTCACCTGGCTGATCGTGTAACTCACGGGCGGGAGAGAGACGGAGAGGCGTACCGGACTCGTGATTGTGGCCGACTCGCCGGCGATCAGCGGCTCTCGGGTCTCCAACTCGACATTGGGCTTGAGGTCGCGGATCGTCTTGGCAATGTCCCGCGTCCCGAACTGCTCCTCGTTCACGCTGAAGTTCTTGCTGAGGTATTCGAGCACGCCACCTGGACGGCCTTCTCGGCTGGCGGCAACCGATTCGGTAAGGGCTTGATCGATCAGCTCGCGATCGCTTGGGCCGCCAAAAACGCCCGAGCCGATCAGCCCCACGACAAGCACGATCGCCGTACCCGCGGCAATTGCAATCTTGGTCAAACTGTTCACGTCACCCCCGGGCGGCTTCGACGTCTCGTCCCATCTGCTCCTTAAGGGCCTCGAGAGAGTCGAACTTCTCTTGACCTCGAAGTCTGCGCCGCAGTTGCAGCGTGATGGACATTCCGTACAGCGAATCGCCCTTGTAGTCCATCAGGTACGCCTCAATGGTCCGCGTTGTTGCGTCGATGGTCGGGCGGACGCCGACACTTGCCGCGGCGGGATAGGTGCCGTGGGGGGTGATCGCCGTCGCCGCGTACACTCCATCCGGAGGTTCGACCTGACGAATGCTCCGCGCGAGGTTCGCCGTCGGGTAGCCGAGCGTGCGTCCCAGCTTAGCTCCTTCGACGACCACGCCTTCGATTGCGTAAGGTCGGCCAAGCAGCCGTTCGGCTTCTTCGAGTCGCCCCTCCATGACCGCTCGGCGGACTTCCGAACTGCTCACCCGCCGTGAATCGAGCTCAAATGGGGGCACGATTACAGTTTCGATCCGTTCCGACAGCCAGGCTGCGGTGCCGACGCGATCCTTCCCCATCGCGAAGTCATGACCCACGACCGCCATCTCGGCTCGGAGCTGGCCCTGCAAGAAGTGATGCAAGAAGGTCTCGGCCGCAGTCGCAGCCAACTCCTGATTGAAAGGAAGCACGATGGTGATCGGAACCTGGATCTCACGCAGGAAGTGGAGTTTCCCGCCCATCGACAAGATCGCGGGCGGGCAGCGCTCGGGAGCGAGGGTCGCGGCGGGATGCCGGTCAAAGGTGACCACAACCAGCGGTAGGGAGCGGGCGTGAGCCGCTTGCTCGGCCGAGGCGATGACCGCCTGGTGTCCCAAATGGACGCCGTCGAAGGTGCCAATGCAAACCACAGAACGCGGCCACTCGGCGTGCAGCAAATCAAGGCCAAAGTGAACTTGCATCAGGCGGCTATGAGGATACCGACTCGCGGGCGGTCGACCGCCGAAAAGCGAGCAGAACGGCGATGATCACGGCTTCAGTGACCCCGAGCAGAATCAGCGGGCGAGGCTGCAGCCAGTAGATCAGCGGCGTCGCCGCTTCGTGGGGGGCGACCATGACATTCGGTCCCGTCATCAGCATTCGTGAGATCATGAGGGTGAAACTCACGTGGACGGCCGGCCAACTGATCGCTTGGCTGAGGGTCGCGGGTTGAGGCACGGCATCGGGGATCGAGCCGAGGACCAGCACCGCGAGCAACATCGCGGCTACGGGCGCAAACAGGCTCAAGACGACGGCCACGACATCCAAACCGGAACGCCAAGCCTCGTGCCCGGCGAGGGCGATAGCGACAATGAACCCAATCGTCGCGTATTCGGACACCGCGCTCATCCGTTTCAACATTCGCCAAAGTATGCCGGAACATGAAGAC
Organism: Fimbriimonadaceae bacterium; assembly: GCA_024710805.1. GTDB lineage: Bacteria > Armatimonadota > Fimbriimonadia > Fimbriimonadales > Fimbriimonadaceae > JANJUB01. The sequence goes on from JANJUB010000090.1 coordinate 46,011, forward strand.
CTGGTAACTCAGTCGTAGAAGTGACTTTGCTGTCAGGCAATTCCGCTTGTATAGTGTAAGGGCTAGAGGAGTCACGATGCGTAGGGTTCTATCATTGCTATTGCTGGCCGCCGTCTCGATGGTGAGTGCGGCCGATGTTCATCACGGCGAGATGGAGGTCGCGTTCGGCTGGGTTCGAATGCCCGACGGATCTCGCAAAGACGTCACGGGGATGAAGTTTCCCTACGTGGCCGAGAGAATCGAGGCCACCAAGCTGAACGCGGTCGATGCGCTCCGCAAGCGCCACAACTTCCCGGGTTTCAGTGCCGCCCGAACGGGCTCTCCGATTATTGAGACCTTTGTGCGCTCGGGTTTCCGCTTTGGTCCCGAGGCGCTGCAGATGGCGTACAAGAACGATTTCGGCGGCTACGCGATCCTCGACCCGAATGAGTTCGACGATCCGAGTTCGCTCGATGACATCACGATGACCTCGATCGGCCTCAACCGCTCCTGGCGACAGCTGACCATGGGTTACCACTGGGATGGTTCAAACGCGAATCGAATCATCATTCGGTGGCGCATCTGGGACAACAACGTCGATATGCCGGAAGGTCAGAACGACTTCACCGGCGAGTTGGGCGACTTCGGTGGGTACTTCACCGCCGCGGAGGCGGGCACGTACAAGGTGACCTTCGACATCACAGTTGCCGGTATGACCGCTCCCGACACGGGCATCTTCATGGCTCAGCAGTTCCGAACCGACCAGCCCAATGGCGAGGGTCCCTTCAGGACGGACTACCGCAACGTGTACAGCTACGTTCAGCCCCCGCAGATCGGAACCAGCATGAACCAGTGGTGGTTCGACTGGGATAATGGCGGCCCGGACGGAATCTATGAGAACACCGAGATCGATGTGCTCAGTGACGGCTTCTCCAACATGCTGTATGTCATCGAGGTCGAGTCCAACTCTCAGCAGCTCTTCGGCTACCCCAACACCGTGAGTGTTCCGAAGGGGCAGCTGAAGCTGGGCGACAGCCTCTCGCTCTGGTATGACCAGGACAACGACTACCTCAGCGTTGGCGAGGCTCGCACCCCGCGCCCTTCAAATCCGGTGGCAATCATCGAGATCGGTGGCCGGCTGATTTCAGCGAATGTCTCGGCGATCACGCTTCAGTCGTCAGCGAGGGCGACGCAACCCGGCAGCAGCTATCAGCTGCAGATGTATCGCTACGGTGGCGGAACGCCTGGCTGGGTCAATCTCGGTACGCCGAATCCGCTGACCGCGACCTTCCAGCCGATCCAGTACACCTATGGGGGGACGATCCCGATCAGGGACTTCGTCAACCAGACGACTCGAGATGTGCGGGCTCGCATCCTGGTGACGCGAGCGACCGTTGCCGGGGCGATCTCACCGAGGGAGTACCACATCGACAAGCTAAACTGGCTGTACATCACCCCGTAGTTGGCCAGCCGCTAGGGTCGAGGGCCAGTCGCTGGGCGACTGGCCCTCGTGTTTTATGAAACCCATTCCCTTTGATAATCTCTGCTTGGCGGCGGTGGTCGCCGAGCTGAGGCCCTGGATTGGGGCCAAGATTCAGCGCGTCAGCCAGCCGCTCGAAGACTGTTTGGTTCTCGAGATTCATCGCGGGCAGTCGGCGTGGTTCCTGATTTCCGTCCATCCCGTCTACTGTCGAGCCCACTTTTCAACTCGCAAGCCCGCCAATCCGGTTCCGACTCCCGGACTCTGTGCGGCACTTCGCGGCCGGATGGAGGGGGCCTTCATCGAGGACGTCAGTCAGCCGAATGGCGATCGGGTGCTCGTACTGACGATCCGCGCGGGTGAAGCACGATTTCACTTGGTTGCCGAACTGCTTGGGAAGCACGCGAACCTGATTCTCCTCGACGATCGGCCCGCAGTCGTGGCGGCACTGCATTCTTACGGCCCGAACCGAAGCACGCGGCCCGTCCAGATGGGGCAGCCCTACCCGCCCCTGCCGGCACCCTCCGACCCGCGTTCGCCGTTCCTGAGGCGTTGGCTTGAAGCAGGCGGTGATGAGAGGTTAGTCGAACAAGTCGGTCGCTTGCCCGCAAGCTATGTGCCCGGGGTGGGCGCGTATCCGCTGCCGCTCGAGAATCTCGGCTACCCGGCGATCCCTCGAGACTCGATCTCGGTTGCGCTAGAACAGGCGTTTGAGTCGCGTATCGCAACCGAGCGCACGGAGCGGATGCGGCGCGAACTGCTTCAGCCGCTCAAGCGTATCGAACTGGCCCGGGAAGTGGCGATTCAGGACCTCTACGAAGCCAGGGGCCTCGGCCAGCGCGCGAATGCGCTGCAGCGACAGGGCGAGCTCATCCTCGCGTATGCCCACGAATGGCAGGGAGAGAGGCAATGGATCCGCGAGGACTACGATGGCACGCCGCTGACGATCCGGATGGACCCGGAGCTCAGCGCCCACGACAATGCGAAACGGATCTTCGACAAGGCGAAGCGGGCGAAAGCTCGTCAGCCGATGGTGGAAGAGCAGCTGTTACGATTGGAGGAGGACCTCGCTGCATTGCGTCGATCCATCGAACTGGCGGAAACGGCCTCGGAAGCCGACCTCGCCAAGATCGCCGAGGAAGCCGACCGACGCCGGTGGCGGCATGCCCGGGTTGCCGCGACGAAACCCGAAGAGCGCCCGTTCGAGGGGCACCGCATTCGCGAGTACCTCGGCCCCGCGGGATTCACCGTTCTGGTGGGTGAGAATGCTCTCGCAAACGACTACTTGACGCTTCGCGTGGCGAAGCCAGACGATTGGTGGCTCCACGTGCGTGGGGCAACCTCCGCGCATGTGATCATCCGAACGAACAAGCGGCCGGAACGGGTGAGCAAAGAAGTGTTCGAGTTCGCGGCGAAGCTTGCCGTGCGCCACAGCACGCAAAAGCACGCGTCGTATGTGCCGGTAGATATCACTCAGCGCAGGTACGTGCGGCGGCTGAAGGGCTCGGCCCCCGGAACCGTGCAGTACACGCATGAGCGCACGATTCACGTAGAGGTGTAGCGAATGCAATCGGGCAGGGTCGAGCGGCGTAGGACCCTAGATGAGAAGGCGTTTAGGAAGTGGATTTCGGCTGCTGCTTGCGGGGGGTGTGCTTGGCATGCTCGCCATCTTGCTTACGCAATCGCCTTCTCGTGCGCAGGCGAGCTATGCGGCACCTCTCCTCGAGAAAGTCCAAGCGTTGGGCAATCTGCACGTCGTGAAGTACACGTACCGTGACATCAAGGATTTCGAGACATCTCGCGAGCCGGTCGCCTGGCTGAGTTCCATTCCCGGCGGGCGTGATCTGGTGGCGTCGGCCACCCGGAATCGTACGACGTTGAGCTACACGGGCGCCGTGGAAGCGGGCATCGATCTCACCCGGGCGACGATCCGAAAGAGTGCCTCCGGCATCGAACTGGTCTTGCCTCAGCCGGTCATTTACCGTCCGAATGTGGCGGCCCAAGTCCACGATTTGAAGCGGGGCCTCTTCTGGCGGGACGAGAACATTGTCCCGACCGCGATTGAGCAGGCGAAGGATCGGCTTCAGGACACGGCCCGGCGACAGGGAATCCTGGGCGAGGCGAGAGAGAATGCGCGTACGCGCGTCGAG